>JADFNR010000176.1 GCA_022563275.1 Chloroflexota bacterium
CGCATCCGCTGCACGTATCTCCTGGCCTCCGGACCAGTCACCCATTTTGAGTCGCCGGTGTGGGTGGCGATCTTGCCGTCCAGGGTCATGGCGTATTTCACGGTGACGAAGGGCGTGCCCGTGGAGATATGCTTGGCGAAGGCCTCGTAGAGCTCTTTGGCGCCTTCGGCCTCTTCCTCCACCACCCGGATACCGGCGGCGGCCAATTCGTCCCTGCCGTTTCCCGATACATTGGGATTGGGGTCAATGACCGCGAAATGGACCTCGGCGATGCCGGCCGCGATGATGGCTTTGGTGCACGGTGGGGTGCGGCCCCAGGTGCAGCAGGGTTCCAAGGTGGTGTAGAGGGTAGCGCCGCGGGCCTGGTCCGAGGCCTGTTTCAGGGCTACTATCTCGGCGTGGTCTTGTCCGGGGGGTTGGGTGGCGCCGGTCCCGATCTCCGCCCCATCTTTGATCAGCACCGCGCCCACAGCGGGATTGGGGCTGGTGGACCCCACGACCTCATGGGCCAATTCAACGGCCCTTTGCATGTGGCTCATCGCCTGGGTTAAGACGCCTGTTCGGAATCCGGCCGGCCTGAATCCCCCCGTGTAGATTCTTGCCGCTCGAAGTCTTGGTGAAACCGGCTGGCGGTGGGCATGGTCTGGCCCTGGTACTTGCTGCCCAGGGATGGGGAGCCGTAGACCCGGTCGGCCGGGGTGGTGAGACGCAGGTAGGAGATCTGCCCAATCTTCATGCCGCGGTACAGGGTGATGGGCAGCCGGGCCAGATTGCTCAATTCAAGGGTCAGGTGCCCCTTCCAACCGGGGTCCACAAATCCGGCGGTGGAGTGGATCACCAGCCCGATACGCCCCAGACTGCTCTTGCCCTCAAGGCGGGCCACCAAGTCCGCGGGCAGTTCGATGTTCTCCAAGGTGTTGCCGAGAACGAACTCGCCGGGATGTAGGATGAACGGGCTGTCTTCCTGGATCTCCACCATCTGGGTCAGGTCTTCCAGGCCCTCTTTGACGTCGATATAAGGACGGCGAGAGTTGGCGAAGACCAGGATATTCCGGTCCAGATGGAGGTCGACGCTGGCTGGTTGGATGTCATTTGGGTCCAGGGGCGAGATCACGATGTGCCCCTTCTCCAGTTCTTCTTTGATGGTCCGGTCGCTTAAGACCATATGGCTCCCGTGGAAAACACGTTTGGGTATCGATCTTTCGGGCCCCTGCATTTGGGGGCTCCACGTAGCAGGATTCTAACAACCCTGTAATTGCCCCGCAAGTGAGGACCGCTCTTCAATGGTGATCTGCGTATATCGGTTTCCCATGAAAACACATTAGCTTGGTGTTGCACTTCGTTTGTGAACTTAGGGGATCCAGGACGGCTGGTGTAATGCTGTGGTTCCCACGAATATGCGCGATATGGTTCTTGTCATCTACGCGAACGCGAAATAACGTAGGGGTGGGTTTCCAACCTGCCCTAGCTCTCGTAGACCAGGCTCGACTAAGCCTCGGCTTTCTTGTGCCTGATGCATACTTCTACGTATCGGCAACTATCATGGCGAAATAAAAGGGCGGGTTGGAAACCCGCCCCTACGGAGCCCTAGGGCGCGATGGCGAAGACTCCCTGCACGCTCACGTTCACATCCAATTCCCCGGCCAAGATGCTGGTGGACTGGCTGGCGAACCCGAATGCTGGCACGGCTTCAATCCTGGCGAATGACTGGGGCACGCCGCCGCCTGACTCGGTCAGAAAGACCAGCTTCCCCAGTTCAACTCCCGCCAGTGCGGCCATGGCGTTGGCCTTGGTCAGCAGGTCGGCGATGGCCTCTTCCCGGGCCTCGTTCTGGAGGGGCTTGGTGTCCTCGATGGTGAAGCGAACGCTGTTGATGCGGACCAAGTTGCCGGCGGCCTCGGCCGCGCCGTCGATGATGTCACCCATCTTGTCCAGGTCACGGACCTTGACCGTCAGGGTATTGGTCACCTGATAACCGATCAGCACACGCTCGAACTCCACCCGGCACTCGCTTCCCTTCTCTTCTGGTATCACGATCATCTCAACCACGTCCGGGAAGCCCGGAGCGGGCATGCCCAGGGACGCTCCGCCGGAAGTGGGCTCCTCTCCTATGGACCGGTCCGTGCACCTGGTTACTTCGTGGGTGGTGTAACGGGGACTGATACTGAATCGACTGGTCTGCATGTCCCGGTCTTGTACGTTGTTGCTCTTGAGGACCAAGATGGTCTTTGCGATGGCATCCGCGGCCATGCCGCGGGCTTCGGACGCCGTATCGGCCAGGGCTTCCACGCCCAGGCTGAGTATTCCCAGGTCTGGGTCGCCGGTTGCTTTGCCGGTGCCGTTGACCCAGATGCCGGTGCTGGCGCCGGAACCCGGCCGGAGCAACTGGGCAGCCGCCTCGGACCCGCCGACGGCGGACAGTAGTTCGGATATGTTGCCTGGCGACCCTTCGCCGCTGCCGTCGGTGCTGCAGGCCACCGCCAATAGCAGGACCAGGGCGGCGCCCAAAAGGACCAACATCTTTTTGCTGCGTATGACTGCTTGGATCATTGTGTTCATCTCTCCTAGAATCTCGCCTATTAGCGTTGCTTACACGGCTTAAGACGCAGGGGTGGGCGGAAAAGTTCCCGGAGTTTGCGATTCGCCGGAAAAGGGCCTACGCGAGCCGTGGCGCTAGGACCTAAGGAAAGTCCCGGCGGCCCGCCCGTCTGCGGAGGACCAGTCCGGCCAGGAATAAAACGGCCAATACCCCGGCGGCGGCTTCCAGCACGCGCCACCAGATGGATGTGTCTCCGTCCGCGACCTCGTCAAACAGCTCCGGGCCTGCCCCTTCCGAGATCGGCGCGGGGGATTCCGACGGCTCTTCGATGGTCAGAGCTTTGGCTGTTTGGTTGGCGGCGGATGAAGCGTCGACATCGGCGGCGGCCGTCTCCGGCGCGGGAGCGGCCACCGGGGCAACGGCGGGTTCGCCCAAGGCCGCTTCTCCATCCTGGGCCGGCGGCGCTACGGCTACCGCCGGAGCAGAGGTTGCCTCCGCACCAGAGGCAGTCGCCCCTTCGCCTGCCGGTTCCCCTTGGACCGATTGTTCAGCGGTGGCCGCGGCAGGCGCTGCGGCCGCCAGCGACAGCGGGGCCGCGTCTTCTCCCGACGTGGCAGCGGTCTCAGGAGTGGCCCCGGTCCCGGACCTGGCCGCGGGTTCGGCTTCAGCAGCGGACTCTACCGCGGGTCCGGGCTCCGACGGCAACCCGGACGTGGCGGTAAGTTGGTCCGAAGTGGCGGCGGTGGCCAGGGCCGTTGTTTCGACATCCCGGCGCAGCGGGTCGGACGTTAGCCCGCCGGTGACATCCACTGAGACCGTCACCGCCAGGGCCAGGGCGGCGACGGACGCGGCGCCGGCGTAGACCCAGTTGGGCGCGCGCAGGGCTAGGTTCGGCCTGCCCCGTATGGGTTCAGCCCGCACC
>JADFNR010000078.1 GCA_022563275.1 Chloroflexota bacterium
GGGAAGGAGTCCAAGCCGGGTGGCCAGGGTAACCGCCTCGGTACGGCTCTGGGCATTGAGCTTGCTCATGATGGAATTCACGTGGAACTTAACGGTGTGCTCGCTCACTTCCAGGCGGGAGGCGACTGCCTTGTTGGGCAAACCCTCGGCCAGAAGCCGCAGGACATCGTTCTCTCTGGGGGTCAACAGCGAGGCGGCGGGGGGTCCGGCGTCGATGGCGCCGGAGCCTCCGGACAAGGACGGGTCGGTAACCGATAATCCGTGACTCAGCGCGGTCAATGCCGCCGCCAGCGCTTCAGGGGATGCACCGCGGCTCAAGAAGGCTTTCGCGCCTGCCGCCCGTGCCTGAGCGGCTTGGCCTCCGGTGGCGGCCAACGCCAGCACGGATGGGGAGTTCTCAGGAAGAAGTCCCAGGTTGTGCGAGGCGGACGCCGTTTCCCAGGAAACGTCCCATACGATGACATCCGGGCCGTAGACGTCCAGAGGCAGGAACGAATCTTCGTCTCCGGAAACCTGCCCCACCACGGTCAACCCCGGCTGTTGGTCTAACACGGCCGCCAGGCCAGCCCGCGACAAGAGGTCCCGGGAGACCACTAGGACACGGAGCTGCGTCATCGCTTCGCGCCCTTCTCCGAGTGATTCATATCTCTGATCAACATTTCAGCATCTGTTTCGAATTTGCCCAGTAGAATCGCCGCCTTCCGAATGCCGCGCCCAACACGCTTGTTTGACCATTATAGACCGTGTGATTTCCGGTCCGGCTGGCGGCGCCCCGGTCTAAACATGGCACAGCGAAAAGGGCCGGAAAGATTTTTCCGGCCCTCTGCCGCCAAATCTGAATCAGTCGATCGTGGATAGCGCTGCTAGAGTTGGTCCACGCTGATATCCGGTTTCGGGATCCCGTCGGTGGCCGGTTGGTCCTGTTTGAGGGCCTCGGCCAGGCGCGCCACCTCTCTTTGGTAGGTTTCGCGGTCGTCTTTCTGACCGCTCAGATCGAAGACCACATGTTCGGCGGCCAGGTTACGAGCGAACCGGGTCTTTGGGTCCTTGAGGGTGGCGTCGGTCGCCCCCAGGAACAGACACCAAGTTTCCGTCGATAGCTGCATCTGTTTGGCATGGGTGATGTCGTTCAAGATCACCTCGACTTCCAGTGAGGCAGCCGACCCCAGCACCACCAACTTGTCGTATGACCGGAGCCAACGCTCAACCTCTTCCTGGTCCGAGGCGCTATGCCGGTCCACCAATGGGTTGCCGCGCACCAACTGAGAGAACACCCAACAACGCACTCCTCGTTCCCGCAGGTCGTCCCGCAGCGTCTTGGCGAATTCCTCATCTTGGTCGATACAGGCGATGAAACACTCTCTCAAGCTGGTGGTGTCGGCCTTGGCCGCCTCCAAGAACCCGGCCGCCGCGGTGGGCAGGCCGGCGCCCATCAAGAACGATTCGGGGATCTGCCCGTGGGAGCGGAACAGCGAGTCCAGGCCCACGGTGCTTGGGGCGTCGTGCCGGACCTGGTCGAGACCCTTCACGCCGCTCAGGTCGCAGTCCTGGAAGACCGTATAGCCAAACAGGCTGCCAGTCAGATCGGCCCCGGTCAGGTTCACGCTCCAGAACTGGGTCTGGAAGAAGTCGCTGCCGGCGCATTTCGCATTGGTCATGTTCGCCCGCACCAGTGATGCTCCGGCAAAGCTGGCGCCGGTGAGGTCGGCATCGGTCAGGTTGGCCCCGGCCAAACTGGCCCTGGAGAGGTTGGCGTTGACCAGCTTGGCGCCGGTCAGGTTGGCTTCAGACAGGACGGCGCGGTCCAGGTCCGCTCCCGAGAGGTCGGCGCCGCGCAGGTCCGCGCCGCGCAGATTGGCCCCGTTCAGCCGGGTCCGCGTGAGGTTGGCCTCCCTTAGATTGGCGTGGTAGAGGTGACAAGGGTTCATGTAACAGCCGGAGAGGTTGGCCCGCTGCAACACCGCGCCCATCAGATCGGAGTCCCTAACATCGGCGCCGCTGATATCAACTTGAGGCGCCCTGACGTAGCTCATATAGGCCGCGTTCAAGTCCAGATTTTCGTCGGGATTGGCTTCCCGCCAGCGGGCTACATGGTCGCGGCCCCGCTTCACGAGTAGAACATGCTCCATATTCGCCATGCTATTCACTCCAGACTAGAGTTGAACCGGGTCACAAAGGCGCCTTGACCGGCGGTGTGCCGGCTTGATTTACCGCTGGGTGGCGGCCCCATAACCTAGCCGCCGGTCTTGATGATTGCCCGCTTATGGGTGCCTTCGCCAATCTTGGTGTCGGCGTCGTAGGCCACCACCTGGAAGGTCAGGCGGTTTTTCTCGATCTCGATCAGTTCCGCGTGGGCGACGATGGTCGCGCCGATGTCGGCGGCCGCCAGGTGACGCACGTTCACCTCTATGCCCACCGAGACTTCTCCATCTTGCAGGTGACCGGTGACTCCAGCCATGGCCGCCCCTTCCATGAGTTGGATCATGGCTGGCGTGCTGAATTTGCCCACGTGACCCGCCACGTTGTGCTCACACACCAGTGTCTGTTTTTGGCCCTTTAAGCCTGGGCTGATACCGGGGCTAGCCATGCTGTCTGCCCTCCATTGAACTTTGTTGGCGGACTCTTTTCTTGGCACTTTTCGCACGCAGCCGAATCGGGCTTGGGACGTGCGCTCACCCATAATAGCAGATACCCCGCCAGGCGCAATCCACGCCTTGGTCCACCGCTAATACCGGACCGGTTTTACCGCCTTCCCGCAACCCCTATAATGTTAGAAGCGAACCAGAGAACCCTTCCATAGCCCAGGGGACCGATCCATGCCGACCAAACGAGATTTTCTCTCCGTAACCGACCTTACCCCGGATGAGACTTGGAGCCTGCTCAAACGGGCCCGTGAAACCAAGTTATTGGCCCAAAGCGGCGAAGGCGGCCAGCCGTTGGCCGGCAAAACTGTCGCCATCTTGTTCGACAAGCCGTCCCTCCGCACCCGTGTGAGCTTCCAGGTTGGTATCCAGCAGCTGGGTGGCTATTCCGTTTTCCTGGGACCGCAGGAGATGGGCCTGGGCAGCCGCGAGCCGATATCAGACATCGCCAACGTGCTTTCCGGTTACGTGGACTGTATCGTGGCCCGGGTCTCCGACCACGAATTGCTGGTGGAGTTGGCGAAATACGCCAGCGTTCCAGTGATCAATGCCCTTTCGGACCTGGAACACCCCTGCCAGATCATGGCCGATCTGCTCACGATCTATGAGCACAAAAACAAACTGGAAGGGCTAACCCTCGCGTATGTGGGCGATGGCAATAACGTGGCGCGGAGCCTGTGTCTGGCGTTGCCCGCGGTGGGGATGAATTTCACCAGCGCCTCGCCTCAAGGGTATAATCTTGACGAGGCGTCGGTGGAGAAAGCTCGGGCCCGGGCCAACGGTGCATCGGTCCAAGTACGGATATTGACCAGCCCGGTGGAAGCGGTGGCTGGGGCTGACGTGGTGTATACCGATGTCTGGGCAAGCATGGGCCAGGAAGCGGAGGCGGCAGCTCGCCGGTCGGCGTTTGATGGCTACACCGTGGATCCTGACCTGATGCAACGGGCCAATCCTGGAGCCCTGTTCATGCACGACATGCCGGCCCATTACGGCGAAGAGGTCCCGCCGGGCATGTTGGAGCATCCCCAGTCTGTGGCTTTCCTCCAGGCGCACAACCGCTTGCACGTCCAAAAAACAATCTTGGAATTTCTGCTCTCCGGGAACTGAATCCGGCCCCTCGCCGGACCGAGACCCCGGAGTGGCGTTGAGTTGTCCATTCTGTCGTCACATTCATTAGATTGGTGTTGAATTGTCCATTCCCATAGTCGCAATCATCGGCCGGCCCAACGTCGGCAAATCGTCGCTCTTCAACCGTATCCTCGGCCGCCGGCAGGCCATCGTCAGCGAGGTGGCGGGGACCACCCGCGACCGGCTGATGGCCGACGCCTGGTGGGACGACTACCATTTCATATTGCTGGACACCGGCGGACTGGAGTCCCATCCGGAAGGCGTCATCAGGCAATTGGTCCAAGAGCAAGCTGAGATGGCGGTGGCCGACGCCGATGTGATCATCTTGATGACCGACGTGGTGGACGGCATGACCTCCTCTGACATCACCGCCGCCGAGATGCTGCGGTCCACCAAGAAACCGGTGGTGCTGGCCGTCAATAAAGTGGACAACGACACCCGGGAGTTCGACTCCCCCGAATTCTACGGCCTGGGCATGGGCGACCCCGAGCCCATCAGCGCCTTTCACAACTATGGCATCCAACGCCTCATGGAACGGGTAACCGCCCACATGGAGCCCGACCCATCGAGACGAGACGACGATCTTGAGCAGATGGATGAGACCGCGCCAACCTTCCAGCGGGGCGCGCTGAACCTCGCCATCGTGGGCCGCACCAACGTGGGCAAATCCAGCCTGTTGAACGCGATCTTGGGGCAGGAACGGTCCATCGTAAGTGAAGTGCCCGGCACCACCAGGGACGCGCTGGACACCCAGCTCACCTACAACGGCCGCGATGTTGTGGTCATCGACACCGCCGGGATACGCCGCCCCGGCCAGGTATCCAAAGGCATCGAAAAATACAGCGTGATCCGGGCCGTGGGCGCGGTGAACCGCAGCGACATCACCCTCCTGGTGACCGATGCGACCGAATTAGCCACCGCCCAGGACTCCCACATAGCCGGTCTGGCCTGGGAGATCTGCCGCGGGCTGATCGTTGTGATCAACAAATGGGACCTATTCGCCGATGAAGGCGTCGGCGCCCGCTACCGTGCCGCGGCCACCATCCGGGACCGGCTCCACTTCATGCCCTACGTGCCCATCTGCTTCACCTCGGCGCTGGAGGGCGAAGGTATAAAGGCCTTGATGGACACCGCCCAAGACCTCTGGACCGAACGCATGAGGTTGGTGCGCTCCCGGGACCTGCAGTTCATGTTGGCCGACGCCCTGGCCGACCACCAGCCTCCGGTGGTCAGAAAACACCGGGGACAGCGGGTCCAGATAAACCGGCTGCAGCAGGTTGGCATTAACCCGCCCACCTTCCTTTTCACGGTCAACGACCCGGAACTGGTACACTTCACCTACCAACGCTATCTGGAAAATAAGATACGGGACACCTTTGGCTTTGACCGCACCCACCTGAAATTGGTGTTCAGAAAAAGGTAACCTTCGCTGACTCCGGCAACAGTAACTCGATGAACAGACCCCCCACATCAATCATCCTCCAGGCGGTAGCCATACCTTTCATCATCGCCGGAGTGGTTTTCGTCCTACTGGCCATGGACGGCCAGTCTGAGGCAGCCCGATACAGCGCGGTATTGCCGCTGGCCTACCTGCTGGGGTCCATCTCCTGGGGCTACATGATGATGCAGTGGAAGATGGGCGTGGATGTCCGGGAATACGGCAGCGGACGCACTGGAATGTCTAACGTCCTGCGCACCGGCGGAGTCAAGGCAGCCGTCGTGGTATTCACTCTGGACATCGCGAAAGGGGTGATAGCGGTGGTTATAGCCCGAGCCGTGATCGGCACCACCGCCGCGGAAGTAGCCGCCGCATTGATCGTATTGGCGGGCCACAACTGGCCGGTTTTCCTGCAATTCAAGGGAGGCCGGGGCATCCTGACGGCGTTGGGAGGCCTGGCGTTGATGGTGCCGGTGGCCGCCATAGTGGCCACCGCCACGTTTCTGACGATCACCGCGCTGAGCCGGTATATCTCGCTGGGTTCGGTGGTTGGCGTAATGATCGCGGCGTTGACCATCCTAGCGCTGGGGCTGGCTGACGTGAATTCCGACGTCTACATGGTCTACGGTTTCATCGCCTGCGCCATGCTCGTGTGGCAGCACCGGGACAACCTCCAGCGTATCCGCAACGGCAATGAGCGCCGGTTGGGCCACCCCGCCACCAAAGTGGAATAATCCCCTTATTCCTCGCCTCGACTCCCCTTATTTTCCCCAATAGACTAGACTTGTTCAGTCTCGGAACTAACCTGCGGCCATCTCTGGCGGTTTCTAATTGAGCGATCAAGCGGCCATCATCGGCGCCACCACCTGGGGGACCACTCTGGGCATCCTATTGGCCCAGAACAATGTCCCGGTCACGCTGCTGGCCCGCACCGAGAGCGAAGCACAGACTCTGTCCTCCCAGCGGCGCAATGCCAGGTTCCTTCCCGACACGCCCTTCCCCGATGGCCTGAGCGTGACCAGCCAACCCGAGTCCGCCCTGGAGCACAGCGATCTGGTGATAATCGCGGTGCCCTCAGACCGGCTGCGGGAGAACGTCCAGCGGATAAAACCCCATCTCCAGGCCGGCGCCATCGTCCTCAGCGCCACCAAGGGACTGGAACTGCCCAGGGCCAGGCGGATGAGCCAGGTGCTGGAAGATGAACTTCCCGCCGGTTTCCACCCGGACATCTGCGTCCTCTCCGGACCGAACTTGGCCAAGGAGATCATGCAGGGCAAACCGGCCTCCACGGTGATCGCCGGCCGAAACCCGGATGCGGCGCAAAAGGCGCAGAACACGCTCATGTCCAAGAACTTCCGGGTCTACACCAGCGCGGACGTCCTGGGAGTCGAACTGGCCGGAGCCCTAAAAAATATCGTCGCATTGGGCGCCGGCATCGGCGACGGCATGGACGCCGGAGAGAACGCCAAGGCAGCCTTCATCACGCGGGGTCTGGCCGAGATGACCCGCCTGGGCATCGCCGCCGGAGCGGACCCCATGACCTTCGCCGGGCTGGCGGGGCTGGGCGACGTGGTCGCCACCTGCTCCAGCCGCCTCAGCCGCAACCGGTACGTGGGAGAACAACTGGCCAAGGGACGCTCTTGGCCGGAGATACGCGATTCCATGGACAACGTGGCCGAAGGGGTGAACGCCACCCAGGCCGCTTTGATGCTGGCCCAGGAACTGGACGTGGAGATGCCCATCACCGAGATGGCGTCACGGGTGCTGTTCGATGGCCTATCACCCCAAGAAGCCATGGCTGAACTGATGTCCCGGCCCGCCCGGTCGGAATGGTAGGCCCGCTGGCTCCAAAATTGGTTTACCGCATCTGTCCCAAGCCCAACTCCGGCATCCGCTCCAACAACCACGCCGCCGCCACCCTCCGGTGACATGGCTCTCCCTCCGGCTCAAAACACAGCAGCGTCAAGTCCTCTTCAGGTCTGAGCGAAGCCAGCCAGTCTTGAAAATCCGCTTCCCAGTCGTAGCTTGTCTGAAGCTCCTCCCGGTACCGTTCAGTGAGGCCGGCGAAATCCAAAGTTCCTTCCCGGTATTGGGTCAGCAAACGGCGTGAGGGATACAAGAATGGTTGGACCTCCCAGCGGGTGATCTGGCCGCGGGGGTGGGCCCTGGAGATCCGGTACGGCTTCCCTTGCCAATGCTCTGGGTGGTAGAAGCTGGCGGTGTATAACATACGGTGCATCGATGTCCGGACCCAACGGCTCTGGGACCGGGCCTGCCTCAGAGGTTCTCCGCCTGACTGGAATCGGCCGGCCGGGGACGCCAAACGGCCTGACGCACCAGGAACAACACCGCTCCCAGGATGATCACGCTGATATAGGTTATGGTCCGGTCGATCAGGACCAAAGCAGCGGCCGCGCTGGCGCTCAGGCTTGAAAGACGCACCGCCAGCCCGCCAACGCCCGACTCCACGGCTCCAACTCCACCCGGAGTAGGCACCAAGGTGAGCAATGCGTTGGCCAGGGTTAGAAACACCACCAAAGGGAAGCTGATATCGAACCCCAACGCCCTAACAACCAGGTACATCCTCGCGATCTCAGCCGCCCAGCCCAGCAGACCCCACGCAGTGACCATGGGCACCCGCTGGAAGCTGCCCATGGTGCCCTCGTGAAACCGCTCGTAGCGGACGGCCATCCAGGGGGGCATTCGGCGCAATAAAAATCCCTTGCCCCAGGTCATCGCCAACAAGATAACCGTCAGTCCCACAACCAAGGACACGGAGAAACCCAGAACAACCCAGGTCACGCTGTTGCCCCGGTCCAACAAGAACGGCGCCGCGGCGATCATCAGCAGCGCCACCAACACTGTGTCCAATGCCCGTTCCGCCAAGATGGTGCCAATGGTTCGGGAGAAGGAGCCATTCTGCTCGTCCCGGTAGAGGTAGGCCCGGTATGCGTCACCCAACCGGAGCCAGGCGACCGAATTGGCGAACCAGCCCAGGAGCACCAGTTGGCTGCAATAGAGCACCCCGGGAACGGTAACTCCCGGAGCAGCAGTGTTTTGCAGCAACAACCGCCAGCGCACACCACGGAAGATGAAAGTGGTGTAGTGCACTGCAAACGCCAGGGCCAGATACCAGGGGTTGGCGCTTGCAACCCGGTCCCACGTCGCGCTCAGATCGACATCAAACCGGGTGACCATAAATACCAGCAAAAGGGCGGCAATCACCACGGAAATGATAGCCGGCAGGGACAAGACCCGCCGAAAAACCGATGTCGCGGCGGGCGGCGGGGCGGGCGGGGTTTCGTCCTGCGAGTGGTGGTCTTGGTGGGGCACCGGGGCCATCAGCTTACGGCGTAGATTGGCCAGGAATGAAGCATGCCTAGCGGAGTATTTTGGGCAGGCTGAACGTGATGTCTTCATCGACTCCAGACACCATGGTCACCTTTTCTGGGGCTAATTTTTCAATCACGCTCTCCACCAGCACCTCCGGGGTCGAGGCGCCGGAAGTGACGCCCACCTTTCCCTTGCCGACCAACCATGCCGGGTCTATCTCCTCCGGCCCGTTGATCAGGTAGGAGGGAACGCCCAGAGACTCGGCCAGTTCCCTGAGCCTGTTGCAATTGGAGCTGTTCTCCGCTCCAATCACCAGCACCAAGTCGACGCTGCTGGCCATCTTGGTGACGGCGTCCTGCCGGTTGGTGGTGGCGTAACAGATGTCGTTGCGGATTACGGCATCCGGAAACTTCTCCTTGATGGCGTCGATCGCCTGGGCAGTGTCGCCCACGGATAGCGTGGTCTGAGTGAGCACCGCGACCTCCTGATCGGCGTCCCAGCCGGGGAGTTCCATACCGGAGGTGTCGTCGATCAAGATCATCTCCGCCTGGCCCATGGTGCCCCGGACCTCCTGATGGCCCCGGTGCCCCACCAATATCACTTTCTTACCTTCGCGGTGGTATTTTTTTGCCTCGTTGTGCACCTTGGTTACCAGCGGGCAGACGGCGTCGATCACTTTCAGATTACGAGCCTTGGCCATCACAAAGTCCTCGGGCGCAGAGCCGTGGGCGGAAAATACAACCAGTGAACCCTCGGGAATCTCATCGACGGTCTCAACGGTTATGGCGCCCCGGCGTTCCAGGTCGTTGACCACGTAGGGGTTGTGGACGATCTGGTGTTTAACATAGACCGGCGGCCCAAACTTCCGGAGACAGATATCGACAACATCGATGGCCCGTACCACCCCGGCGCAAAATCCCCGGGGCGAACTGAGTAAGACCTCCACGGCCCGTCCTCCTAGGTCGAATCTGGCGAGGGCTCAGCCCGCACCTGGTATCAAACGCTGCGTAACCCGGAAAATCCAAGTTTAAACAATGATAGCGTATGGGCCTATTTTTTCATATGTGCCCAAACACGGCTGGTATCCGCTGGTTCCGGCTTTTCCAGCTCCGGTCCACAGTTCCGATTTCATCGACACTCTCAATCTCGGGCCGAAGCTAAAAGCCTATGCTATAATTTCCCTTGCCCCAACCCTTTCCGAACACAACTATGCCCGAATACCAGCACATAATTCTAGAAAAAGACTCGTCGGAACACATCGCCCGGTTGACGATCAACCGACCCAACCGGAGAAACGCCCTAAACGACGCTGCAACCGGCGAGATGGGCCAGGCCATCGACGAAGTGGCGGCGGACGACGATGTACGGGTCCTAGTGATTACCGGGGCGGGACAATCATTCTGCGCCGGCGCCGACTTGGCTGCTTTGAAAGGCGGCAGTGAGCCCGGCGTCTTGGCGTCGGAAAACACCGACGATATCCGCCGGGGTTTCCAGTTGGGCCAGAGGATGATTCTGGGACTGCAACGCATGGAGAAACCGGTGATCGCCATGATCAACGGCACCGCCGTGGGGGCCGGGTTCGACCTGGCCTGCGCCTGCGACATCCGTATCGCTTCCACCAAGGCACGGTTCATGGTGGCCTACGTCCGCATCGGCCTTTTCCCCGGCTTCGGAGGGACTTGGCTCTATCCACGGACCCTGGGCAGCATGGGCAAGGCCGCGGAAATGCTATTCACCGGCGATTTTATGGAAGCCGACGAAGCCTACCGTCTGGGCTTCTTGAACCGCCTAGTTGACGAGGATGAATTGGAGTCGACTACAATGGAGATGGCGCGGAAGATCGCCTCCGGCCCGCCGGTAGCCATCCGCCTATCAAAGCTCATGCTCTACAAAGGTCTGGAGTTTGACCTGGACACAGCCTTGAAGATGGCGGCGGCGGCGGAGACAATCACCTTGACCTCCCACGACCACGAGGAGGGTATCCAGGCGATGCGTGAATCGCGAAAACCGAATTACGAGGGCCGCTAATGAACCCGATCCTCGACGAACTTAAGGTCTTCACTGGAAATGGGCACCCTCAGCTCGCCCGGTCTGTATGCGAATACCTGGATATCCCCCTGGGCCAGGCAGAGGTTTTCAAGTTCGCCAACGACAACACGTTCGTGCGGATCCACGAGAACATCCGTCAGCGCGATGTCTTCATAATCCAGCCCACCTGCTACCCGGTCAACGACAACCTGATGGAGTTGTTGATCATGATCGACGCCTGCAAACGGGCGTCGGCGGGGCGGATCACCGCCGTGGTCCCCTACTACGGTTACGGGCGCACCGACAAGAAAGACCAGCCCCGCGTACCCATCACCGCCCGGCTGGTGGCCGACCTCCTCACGGCAGCCGGGGCCGACCGCCTTTTGACCGTCGATCTGCATGCCGGCCAGATCCAGGGGTTCTTCAATATCCCCGTGGATGAGCTGACCACCCTGCCCATCATGGCCGATTATTTCGCCGCCAAGGAACTCCAAGACCTGGTCGTGGTGGCCGTGGACATCGGCATCAGCAAGAAGGCGCGCGACATGGCCGAACGCTTGGGAGCTCCCCTGGCCATCATCGAGAAACGCCGGACCGGCAACAGCGATAAGAACGAGACCATGAACGTCATCGGCGACGTTGAAGGCAAGATCGCGCTGACCTTTGATGATGAGATAGACACCGGCGGCTCCGTCGTCAACGCAGCCAAGGCGCTGTCTGAGCAGGGCGTGACGGAGATCTATTGTTGCGTGACCCATCCGGTGCTCTCCAAGAACGCGTCCGAGCTGATGGCCAAAAGCAAATTCAAAGAGGTGGTGGTGGCCGACACCATCCCCATGCCGGCCAAGAAACGCAACGGTAAATTCACTGTCCTATCCGTGGCGCCGCTGCTGGGCGAGGCCATCTACCGCATCCACAAGGGCAATTCCGTAGGCGACCTGTTCAAATAGGCCCCGCACAGGGACGTTTTCAATATTTGGGCCCGCGGGTTGTTACCTCCAGCTATTCTTTGTTCCGGCGTATCTCATTCCCCGTATCTCATTCCAATCGGATTCGCGGTATAATTTGCCGTCTGAATCAGCCCGGCCTGCGCGTTATGTGGACCACGGCCGGCTTGACGTGGACACAAGCCGGACTCCCCAGGCAAGAAAAAGTGATCGGAGGCCAATTTCCTGATGTATGACCTTATCGTGAAGGGCGGCACCGTCGTCGACCCGTCCCAGAACCTCCACGGCTTAAGCGACGTGGCCATCGAGGACGGCAAGATAGCCCGCATCGCAGTGGACATCCCCGCAGAGGAAGCCAAACGGGTTGTCGAAGTTAAGGGCAAGGTTGTAACCCCCGGTCTGATCGACATCCACACCCACGTCTACGCCGGCGTAACCGACAACGGCGTGGACCCCGACATCGGCGGCGTCCGGGCCGGGGTCACCACCATGGTGGACGCGGGAAGTTCCGGCTGCGACACCTTCGCCGGATTCCCCGCCCATATCATCCCCAACACCGCCACCGAGATCATCGTCTTCCTGCACATCTGCCGGACCGGCCTGGCCACCAACCCAGACATCTTCAGTCCTGAAAGCATCGACCTGGACAAGACTATCCAGACCATCAAGGACAGCAAGGGCGTGATCACCGGCGTGAAGGCCCGGATGGTCTCCCCCGCCCTGGAGATCATGGGTATGGAGATGCCCAAGATGGCCAAGCGGGCGGCGGTGGAGGCCGGAGTGCCGCTGATGGTGCACATCGGCGATACGCTGAAGCGTTACGACGCCAATGTGATCCGCGAGTTGTTGCCCATTCTGGACAAGGGCGACATCGTCACGCATTACTTCACGGGTAACCCCGGCGGAGTGCTGGACAGCAATGGAAAACTGGTGCCCGAGGCCAAAGAAGCCCATGACCGGGGCGTTTGGCTGGACACCGCCCACGGCCGCATGAACTTCACTTTCGATGTGGCCCAAAAAGTCCTGGACCAAGGCGTGCTGCCCCACTGCATCAGCACCGACCTGACCGTGCCGGGACGGCAGATCACGGTGCACAGCATGACCGAGATGATGACCCGGTTCCTGGCCATGGGCTTCACCTTCGACCAGGTGGTGACCATGTCCACCGAGAACCCGGCCAAGGCCGTGTGCGTGGCCGACCGTCTGGGCACCCTGGCCGTTGGCAAGCAGGCCGACCTATCGGTGCTGGAGATCAAAGACGGCGACTGGATGGTCTACGACATCCTGGGCGACGGCCGGAAGAGTGACAAGGCCGTTATCCCAATCATGGCCATCAAGAAGGGCGAGGTCTACGAGGCCGGTTGGGGCCCCCGCCCCTGGGGCTGGGAACCGGACCCGGCGTAGGGCGTTTTCAGAGGGGCAAGCGCGGTTTCCGCGGCGTAGGGGCACGGTCTCGATACATCGGGATGCCCCTATGTGTTGGTTTAGACCTTTTACCCGTTTCAAGTCCGTCTGATGCCGTAGGCGCGTCCCGATTGATCGGGACGCGCCTACGTTTTGGACTCTGCTTCGGGCTTCTTCTTGCGCCGCCGCAGAGGCCGCGTCAATTTCCGTAGTTGGGCTGAGAGACTGAACCGGCGCTTCACGTTTCCCGCGATCATGGGCGCCACTTTCTGGTTGCCGGCCACCAGAGGGGCCGTCCAGCCACGAAGCTCTTTCATGGTCGGCGTTTTCTCCTCCCAACTGGGCACCAGACACTCCATGGGATGCCAGCGCCGCTCGCCGCGAAAGCGGGTCATCACCGTGCCGCCCGCCTCCACCACCGCCAACGCCCCTCCAGCCATGTCCCAGAGCCTGGGAGCGCCGAACATGGCGTATTGCAGCACGCCCCGGGCCGTCATGGCCAGTTCGTAGGCGATACTGCCCGTGGTGCGCAACTCTCCGGCCTTTCCCGCCAATTTCCCGGTGAAACCCTGGCCCACGCCGAAGTAGCCGGGCACTCCGATCAAACGGCTGGGAACCGGTTCCTCCGATTCGTACACCGAAACACGCTCATCGTCGGCGAAGCAGCCGCCGCCTTTGCGGCAATGGAGCACGAATCCGCCCTCCGGGTTGGGCCAGGGCACGTACAGGGCGGCGGCCATGGGCCATCCCCGGTACAGCACGCCGATGGACGAAGCGAACATGGGCAGTCCATTCATGAAGTTGGTGGTGCCGTCCAATGGGTCCAGCACCCAGAGGATATCCTTGGCCGGTTCCTCAGACTCCTTCTCTTCCTTGGTGCCCTCTTCCCCCAGAACCCCGTGATCTGGAAAACGCTTGGCGATCTCGGCGGTCAAATATTCTTGGGTTTCTTTATCGGCGGCGGTTACCGGGTCGCGTTCGTGCTCGTCCTTGAACTCGACTTCGATCTGCCGGCCAAAGTGCCCGGCCAAGATGCGACCTGCGCCACGGGCGATCTCCACAGCGTGCTGTTCGATCTCTTGGGCCAGGACGTCGTCCCAAAGCTGCACAGTGCCACCCGCCAATAATCAAGAATTAAGCTAGTTTTCCGATAGACTCTCGAACGTTTTCCCCACAGTTTCAAACCACTCTTTCATTGCTTCAGGGTCACTCATCGATTCTTTCATTTTTTCCATAGCATCGATGTGTGATTGGTCACCTTTGCCTATCATTTCCATTCCATGCTTCTTTGACATCTCCGCCATTTCATCAAATGTTTCAGCATGAAACTCCACGTCACAAGCACCTGCTAGATCCTGACATGTCATCGTCTTCATAAACACGGCCTTTCTTTTGTTTTATCAATACCTGTTGTATTTGCTCACTGCGGCGATGGGTTCCGAGTATAGCATGGGGCCAGCTTCAGGCCTGAGCCTGCTATAATCCTCGTTGCCGCCCACGGCGGGCAGACTCAGATCGCGGGCCCAATTGAAATAAACGCCCCCGATAAATCGAGGGTTACAAGGACAAACATGGACTTGGGACTGAAGGACAAGGTAGCTATCATCGGCGGGGCCAGCAAGGGACTGGGCCGGGCCTGCGCCCAGGTGCTGGCCGAAGAGGGGGCCAAAGTAGCAATCTGCAGCCGCACCAGCGCCGACCTAGAGAAGGCGGCCGATGAGATCCGCAAGTCCACGGGCGCTGAGGTCATGACCTATGCCGCCGACCTGGACAAGTTGGAGTCCATCACCGGCCTTATCTCCTCCACCGTGGAGAAATTCGGAGGGTTGGACATCCTGGTCAACAACTCTGGCGGTCCGCCCCTGGCCCGCGCCGTGGACGCCACCGAGGAACAGTGGGAGACGGCGGTCCAGCGTTCGTTGCTGTTCTTCGCCCGTATGTGCCGTGAGAGCATACCCCACCTGAAGCAACGGGGCGGCGGCCGCATCATCAACATCCTGGCCTCCACGGTCTACAACCCCATCCCAAACCTGGCGCTTTCGGGCGCCACCCGCATGGGGGTCATCGCCTATTCCAAAAGCCTGGCCGACGAGGTGGGACGGGACGGCATCCTGGTCAACAACGTTTGCCCCGGGTCCATCCTAAGCGACCGCATGCTCTCCAACGTCACTTCAAGGGCCAAGGAACTGGGCATCAGCGTGGAGGACGGCCTGGCCAACCGTGCCAAGGAGACGGCATTGGGCCGGGTGGGCGAGCCTGAGGAATTGGCGAACCTGGTAGCCTTCCTGGCCTCCGACAAGTCCAGCTACATCACCGGCACCACCATCCTGGTGGATGGCGGGTTGGTGCGCTCGGTGATGTAGCGGGTTTTGATCCAGGTTTGACTAGACTGGTGCGCGTCCCTCGACTCCAGTCGGGGCTCAGGATGAGCGGATTGAGGATCATACATATCGATGGTATTTGAACGCAGACATATAGCGGAACCAACAGACCCCGCCGGGTTCCTGGACCGGGGGAACCGCTACAGCCGTAACGGCGTGTACGGCAAGGCCATTGAAGACTACACCAAGGCCCTTGAGTTGGACCCTGAGCTCGCCGAAGCCTATTACAACCGGGGCTGCTCCTGGTACGAAGTGGGGAAGTATGACGACGCCATCGCCGACCTGACGCAGGCCATAAAGTGGGACCCACTGGCCGACCACTACTACGGCCAGCGAGCCATGGTTTACCTGTTCGACGACCAACCGGAATTATCCCAAGCCGACCAGGACAAGTGCGAGGAATTGCGGATGCAGGCCCAAGAGGGTTGAAGCGAAACAGGGCGGGTTTGAAACCCGCGCCTACGGACGATCAACGCGGGTCCCCGAAAATCGATTCATTCCAGAAAACGTAGGGGCACGGTCCCGATGCATCGGGATGCCCCTACGTTTGTTTTTCG
>JADFNR010000079.1 GCA_022563275.1 Chloroflexota bacterium
GCGCCGAGGAACTGGGGTTCGACTCCGTCTGGGCCAGCGAGCACGTCTTCAACGTCAGCTACGTCTACGACCGAATCGGCGACAAGCCCTACTACGAGCCGCTGACGGTCCTGACCTACGTGGCGGCCACCACCAAGACCATCGGCCTGGGCACCAGCGTGCTGGTCCTCCCCTACCACAACCCCATCCGTCTGGCCAAAGTCGCCGCCACACTGGACGTCCTGTCCGGCGGCCGGTTGATGCTGGGAGTGGGGGTAGGCGTGATCGAGGAAGAATTGGAGGCCATGGGCAGCCCCTACGCAGAGCGGGGCGCCATCACCGACGAGACCATCGCCATCATGAAGGAACTGTGGACCAAGGAAGACCCCAGCTACCAGGGCAAGTACCACAGCTTCTCGGGCATGAAATTCACGCCCAAACCGGTCCAAAAACCCCACATCCCCATAATCATCGGGGGCACCAGCAAGGCCGCCATCCGCCGGGCCGCCCGCTCGGGCACGGTCTGGCATCCAACGGCCCTGTCGCCGGAGGTACTGGCCCAGGGCATGGACTACCTGAAAGAGCAGGCCGTGATTGCCGGGCGCGACCCCTCCGAGATCGCCGTCTCGGTCAGCGCCGCCATCGGCAGCACGCACAACCACAACCGCTATTCCCTGGGTAAAGACCCGGAAGAGATCCTGGAAAGGTCTCAGATATACCAGGAGATGGGCGTCGAACGCCTGGTGGTTTCGCCCAACACCCGTGACCAAACCCAACTTCGCCCCATCATGGAGATGCTGGCGGAGGTTGTCATACCCGCCGTCCAAACCTAACCCAAAAAGCTGACCGCTCACAGTTTACAAGGAGCCCCCATGGCCACCCATTCGCCCTCGGAAGTAAAGAGCCTGCAAGAGTCCGCCCTGGAACACCTCTGGGTCTACCTTCGGGAACCGTCTGACATGGCCGAGAAAGGCGACCCAACCATCTTCGTCAGCGGCGAGGGGGTCCACGTAACGGACGCGCTTGGCAACACCTCCATCGACGGCATGTCGGGGCTGTGGCTGAAGAACGTTGGCTACGGCCGGAAAGAGATTGCCGACGCCGCCTACGAGCAGATGCTGAAGCTGACCTATATGCCCATGGGTACCACCACCGAGCCGACCATTAGACTGGCGGAGAAGATCTCCCAGATCGCTCCCGGCGATATGACCCGCTCCTTCTTCACCAGCGGCGGTTCCGAATCGGTCGAGACGGCCATTAAGCTCTCCCGTGCCTACTTCAAACGCGTGGGGGAGCCCAACCGGACCAAGTTCATCAGCCGCAAGGGCTCCTACCACGGGGCCACCATGGGCGCCATGGCCCTGGGCGGCTCCTTCCTCTTTCCCAAGATCGATTACGAGCCGCTGATGCCCGGCGTCTTCCACGTTCCCCAACCCCTGCCCTACCGCTGCGAGTTCGGCGGCCAGACCCCCGAGGAGTGCGCCGAGCTTTGTGTTAACGCCGTTGAGGAGATGATCAAGTTCCAGGACCCAGACACCATCGCGGCGGTGGTGGCGGAACCCGTCTCCAGTCCGCTGGGCTGCGTGGTCCCCGGTGACAACTACTGGCCACGCCTGCGCGAGATCTGCGACAAGTACGGCTGCCTGCTCATCGCCGACGAGGTGATAACCGGCTTCGGCCGCACCGGCAAGATGTTCGCCACCGAGCATTGGGGCGTGGTGCCCGACATCATGACCGTGGCCAAGGGACTGACCAGCGGCTACATCCCCATGGGCGGGGCCATCACCCGCGGCGCCATCTCCGACGCTTTCATCGGCAGCCCCCGGGCTGCATTCAAACACGTGATTACCTTTGGCGGCCATCCAGTAGCCGCCGCCGCCGCCCTCAAAAATATCGAGATCATGGAGAACGAGGGCATGATCGAAAATTCGGCCAAGATGGGCAGCTACCTGCTGGACGGGCTGAAAGAGATGAAGGAGAAGTACAAGATGATCGGCGACGTCCGCGGCCTGGGGCTGTTCTGCGGCATCGAGATAGTGGCCGACCGCGAGACCAAAGAATACTTCCCCGCCGAGGCCGACCTGGCCAACCGCCTGACCCAGGGCTTCACTGACAACGGCCTGCTCCTTCGCGGCGGGGACCGCATGAACGTCGCGCCGCCCCTCTGCATCACCTCCGGTGAGGTCGACGACATGATTTCCATCATGGACAAAGTATTCGACCAAGTATCCAAAGACCTGGGTCTCTAGCAAAAGCCACTGCCAACACCCGCCGTCCAAACCGGACCCCTGAAAGCTGATAGCTGACAGCTCCATAAGGCAGACCATGACCAACCAAAAGATAGGCTTCATCGGCCTGGGCCGCATGGGCCTGCCCATGAGCTACAACCTGCTGAAGGCCGGCTTTGACCTGACCGTGCATAACCGCAGCCGGGGAAAGGTGTCAGAGATTGCCGCCGCCGGCGCCACCGCCGCCACATCGGCCGCGGAGATAACCCAGCGGTGCGGCATCGTTTTTGCCTGCCTGCCCGACGTCGCAACCTCCGAAGATGTCTTCCTGGGCCCGGACGGCGTCATCGCCAACGCCAGACCCGGCCAGATACTGGTTGACCACAGCACCGTGGGCATCAACACGTCCAAAGCCTGCGCCGAGGCTGCTCAGGCCAAAGGGGCCCTGTTCTTGGACGCCCCCATCAGCGGCGGCGCCGAGCGCGCGGAGAACGGCACCCTGGTGATCATGGCCGGCGGCCCCAAAGAGGCTTTCGACGCCGTGTCGGCCGCCTTCGACGCCATGGGCGCAACTGTGAGACACACCGGTCCCACCGGAACGGGCACCACGGTAAAGTTGGTCAACCAACTGCTGGTGGGGGTCCACACGCTGGCCGCCGCCGAGGCCATGGTCATGGGGGCCAAGTCCGGCGCCGACCCGGCCCTGGTCTATGAACTGGTCAGCTCCGGTTGGGGCCAGAGCTTCATGCTGGACCGCAACGCACCGGTGATGCTGGACCAGACTTACGAGGACGCCCGCGCGCCGCTGAAGACCATTCTGAAGGACCTGGGGCTGATACAAGAATTGGCCCGCAGCATCGGTACCCCGACACCCGCCGGAGACCTGGCGTTTAAGTTATTCACCCAAGCCGCCGAAGCGGGACTGGGTGACCTGGACGCTCCGGTAGTGGTGCGGTTACTGGAGAAAGAAGCCGGGGTGACGGTCCGGAGAAAATCCTGAATCTGGACCCTAAGGCAGGCTCCTGAATATCTCCGCCATCCGGCGCACGCGGTCCGGGTCCACACGGTTGGTGACGATTCCGTCCTCTTTCAAGCTGGTTCCGATGATCGCGCCGTCGGAGTGCTCGATCACGCTCCAGATGTTTTTCTCGGTTACTCCGCTGCCCACCAGAATCAGTCCATCGGGCACGGCCTGGCGCACAACTGAAACATCGGAACTGGCCGTTTCCAGACCCGTCGCCGCCCCCGACACGATCAGGCCGTCGGCCAACCCTCGCTGGGCGGTCTCCCGGGCTATCAATCCCAGGTCGACCGAACCCAGGGGCACGGCGTGCTTCACCAAAACGTCAGCCAAAATCTTCACGTCCAAACCCAAGTATTTGCGGTGGCGCATGGTCTGGTAGGCCTCGCCTTCGATCAGGCCTTCTTCGGCGGCCATCACGCCGTAATGGACGTTCACCCGGATGAACTTGGCCCCGGTAACGGCGGCGATGCCCAGAGCGGACCGGGCGTCGTTCCGCAGCATGTTGATGCCCACCGGGACGCTCACCACCCCCTGCACCCGGTCGACGGCCACGGTCATGCCGGCGATGGTCTCCGGGTCCAGACGCCCGGTGCGGAAGGGAACGTCGCCGAAGTTTTCCACGATGATTCCATCCACTCCGCCCTGCTCCAGGATGTTCGCTTCGTCTTCGGCCCGGTCGATCACCGCCCGCATGTCGCCACCCCACCGGGGCGAGCCGGGGAGCGGCAGCAGGTGGACCACGCCGATGAACGCCTTGGAAGGGCCAAACAGGTCACGGCTCATTGTTTATCGGTTCAACTCCAATATTTGGGACAGGTTGGACTCTATCTCAGTGAGGTCCCTTGGGGAGACGACGCCCATCTTCCGTTCGATCATGCTTTGTTTGATAGTCCGCAGGATGCCCGTGGTGACCGATGGGAATAAAAGCCCAGCTTCTTCCCAATCGTTCATCAAATGATCGCCGGTCAACAGCCGCCGCGTGTTGCTGGTGATGGCCGAGACGATGACTTCCTGCCGGCCTTCCATATATTCGTCTGAGCTGAGGAGCAAAACCGGCCGGCGCTTGCTGCCGGTTTCCTCCGCGAACACGAAATTTACCAGGACGATATCTCCCCGTCTATAATCGGTCGTAAGCAGCATCTTGCTCGTTATCCCACAATTCAGACAACACCGGGTCTTCCGCCCCTCCCAGTTCAACCAGACCGGAGTGGTCTTCCCGGTGCATCGGCCCGTCCAGGTCCGTTCGGCGGATCCTTCGGTGTCCGCCCCGGCCAACCCGGTAGGCTACCATCTCACCATCGCGGATCAATTGCTGGACCGTCCGCTTTGAGACAGACAGGTACTTTGCGGCGTCCTCCACGGAATACCACTCTTTTTCTGATGCGGCCCCGGCTTTCCAGTAGATAACCTCGTTGGACGTCTTCTTCTCGTTGATCACGCCCAGGTTCTCCAATTCCGCCAACGCCCGGTCAAGGTCGGCCCCAGTCAGCCCGGTTTTGCGGCGCAGTTCCAGGTAGCCGACCGCAAGGTCTTCGTATATGTGCTCCAACACCCGCCGCCGATCGGGGGAGGAGCCAAGATTTTGTTGGTCATCGCCATTTGTCATTACGCTACCTTAGTTTGCTATTATTTCCTATTTTAGCACGTTACTGCACATTAATGCACTTAATCATAATACGCCAGCCAACCCGGCCTGAAGCACTGAATTGTCATAACGATGTTACAATACGGGCCGGTAATTGGGTTAGAGTGGAGCTGTATGCCCCAGGAATTTATCCACGTCAAAGGCGCGCGCGAACACAACCTCAAGAACATAGAGATCTCCATCCCCCGCGAAAAGCTGGTGGTGATCACCGGAGTATCCGGTTCCGGCAAGAGTTCCCTGGCTTTCGACACCATCTACGCAGAGGGCCAACGCCGTTACGTCGAGTCTCTCTCGGCCTACGCCCGCCAGTTCCTGGGCCGGATGGACAAACCCGACGTCGACTACATCGAGGGCCTCTCGCCAGCCATCTCCATCGACCAGAAAGGGGTTTCCCACAACCCCCGTTCCACGGTGGGCACCGTAACGGAGATCTACGACTATCTGCGTCTTCTTTTCGCCAGAGTGGGCCGGCCCCACTGCGCCAAGTGCGGCCGCCCCGTCGAACGGCAGACCATCTCCCAGATCGTGGACGCAATCATGAGTCTGGAAGAAGGCAGCCGGATCACGTTGATGGCGCCCAAGATCCGCCGCAAGAAAGGCGAGCATAAAGACGTATTTGAGACCGCGCGCCAGTCCGGTTTCGTCCGCGTCCGGGTCAACGGCGAGATCATGATGCTGGAGGAGACGGGAGACCTTAACCTAGACCGGAAGAAGTGGCACTACATCGAGCTGGTCATCGACCGCTTGGTCATCCGGCCGGATACCGAGTTGAGCCGGGTGGCCGAGTCGGTGGAAGCGGCCCTCCGTGAAGGCGATGGCGTCGTCGAAGCCCATGTGGAGGACGGCGACACCCTGGTCTTCTCCGAACAGTTCGCCTGCACCAAGTGCAACACCAGCTTGCCGGAGATCGAGCCTCGGACCTTCAGCTTCAACAGCCCCCACGGCGCCTGCAGCGATTGCACCGGACTGGGCTACAAGCTGACCCTGGACCCCAACCTGATCATCTCCAATAATGAGCTTTCGCTGTCCCAGGGGGCCATCGCCCCTTGGACGCGTGGTGGGCCTTCCAGCAGTTGGTACATCAGCCTGATGGAGTCGGTAGCCCAGGCCAACGGCTTTTCCTCCAAGACGCCGCTTAAAGACCTGGACCAGAAGCACATCGACCTGATCCTCTACGGCAACGACGAGCAGAAGGTCACCGTCCGCCACCGGACCCACCGCGGCCAGGAATATTCCTGGGACACCAAATTCGAAGGCGTGATTCCAAACCTTGAGCGCCGCTACAAGCGGACCGAGTCCGACTACATGCGCCATCAGATCGAGCGTTACATGTCGGCCCGCGCCTGCCAGTCCTGCGGCGGGAAACGGTTGCGGCCCGAGGCGCTTGCCGTGAAGGTTTGCGGCCTGGGAATCATGGAAGTCTGTGCCAAGAACATCGGCCAGGCAGCCGAGTGGGTTAGGGATATCGACCCTGACGCCCCCGGTCCCCATAAGAAAAAGGT
Source organism: Chloroflexota bacterium (assembly GCA_022563275.1). Next base: position 6,379 of record JADFNR010000079.1, read on the forward strand.
CCTGACTACACGGGAGAAGACCATCGCCAACCAGATCTTGAAGGAGATCGAGGGGCGGGTTAAGTTCCTTGAAGGCATCGGGTTGGATTACATAACCATGGACCGCACCGCCCGCACCTTGTCCGGCGGCGAGGCCCAACGGGTGCGCCTGGCCACTCAGATCGGCTCCGGACTCACCGGCGTGCTCTACGTGTGCGACGAGCCCACCGTGGGACTCCATCCCGCCGACGACCACCGCCTGATCGCCACGCTGCTCCATCTCAAGGAGATGGGCAACACCGTGATCGTGGTGGAGCACGATGAGGCCATGATGCGCTCGGCCGACTTCATAGCCGACCTTGGGCCCGGCGCCGGGGAGCACGGCGGCCACATTGTCGCCACCGGCACCGTCGCCGATATCGAAGCATCCCCCGACTCCGTGACCGGCGCGTATCTCAGCGGCCGCAAGGTTGTGCCCTACCCGGAGGAACGGCGCAACGGAACCGGCGGGGAGATCGTGGTCAAAGGCGCGAGAGAGAATAACCTCAAGAACATAGACGTCAGCTTCCCCCTGGGACGGCTGGTCTGTGTCACCGGCGTTTCCGGTTCCGGCAAGAGCAGCCTGGTCTACGAGATCCTGTACAAGAAGCTGAACCAGGTGATCAACAGGGGACGAGACCTTCCCGGAGAGCACAAAGAGGTCCTGGGCATAGAGGGCGTGGACAAGGTCGTCAACATCGACCAATCGCCCATCGGCCGCACCCCGCGGAGCAACCCGGCCACCTACACCGGCGCCTTCACACCCATCAGAGACCTGTTCTCCAGCTTGCCCGAAGCCAAGGTGCGCGGTTATGCGCCCGGCCGGTTCTCCTTCAACGTTAAGGGAGGCCGCTGCGAGGCCTGCCAGGGAGACGGCTACAACCAGATCGAGATGCAATTCCTGCCCGATGTCACGGTCCCGTGTGAGATCTGCCAGGGCCGGCGGTACAACCGGGAGGCGCTGGAAGTGACCTTCCGGGGAAAAAGCATCGCCGATGTCCTCGAAATGACCGTGGCCCAGGCGTTGGAAATCTTCATCAACTTCCCGCGCATCAAGCCAAAGTTGGAGACCATGCGGGACGTGGGTCTGGGCTACATCCGCCTGGGGCAGCCCGCCACCACCCTTTCCGGGGGCGAGGCCCAGCGGATAAAGCTGGCGACCGAACTATCCAAACGCGCCACCGGAAAGACCATCTACCTGTTGGACGAGCCCACCACCGGCCTTTCCTTCTCGGACTGCGCCGCTCTGCTGGAGGTCCTGCACCGCCTGGTGGACACCGGCAACACGGTGGTGTTGATCGAACATAACCTGGACGTCATCAAGAATGCGGACTGGGTGATCGACCTCGGCCCCGGAGCCGGCGACAAGGGAGGCAAAATCATCGCCACCGGCACCCCGGAGCAGTTGGCGGCCAATGCCAAATCTTCCACCGGCAAATACCTGAAGCGAAAGCTCAAGACTTCAGTTAAAGAGTCCGGGAAGGGGTCTGGTAAGGCGTCCGGCCCAGCCGCCAAGACGGTCAAGGCCTCTCCGCGGAAGACGGCCAAAGCAACCGGCAAATCCAAAGCCAAGGAACCGGCGGTTGCGGTTGCCGGCGATTAGGCGGGCCATCCATGTGGGCCCGGCCGGCCGGGCTGCTCTGCTAGAATCAATAAGATCAAAACGACCACTGGGAGATGCGATATGGCACTGCACTATGACGGTGAAGTAAAGATCACCAAGGTTGCCGGGATGAGTCCCATGATGAATAACGGCTACTTGGTCACCTGTCCTGAGACCAACGAATGCATACTGATCGACACCCCAGGGGAACCCGAGAAACTGCTGAACGCCATCGGCGACGAGAAGATCAAGGCGATATTGATCACCCATAATCACGGTGACCATCTGGCCGGGTTCGGCGAGATCACCGGCAAGGTGGACGCTCCGGTGGGCATCTCTCCCGCCGACGCCCACGCCCTGCCAAGGCCGCCCGAGATCGACTTGACCGACGGCAAGGTCATCAAGTTCGGCAACCTAGAACTCCAGGTCCTGAATACCCCCGGCCACACCGACGGCGGCTCCTGTTTCCTGGTGGGAAAGCACCTGTTCTCCGGCGACACCCTGTTCCCCGGCGGCCCCGGCAAGACCCGCAGTCCGGAGGCGTTGACCCAACTGCTGAACAGCATCACCAGCAAGCTCCTGCCCCTGTCCGATGACACCGCTGTCTACCCCGGCCATGGGGACGACACCACCATCGGCGAGGCCCGCCGCCGCTATACGGATTTCGCCTCCCGGCCCCATCCGGGGGACCTGTCCGGCGACGTGGACTGGCTCACAACTTGATTTCCCCGACATAACTTTCACATTTATCGATCCCTAAGGAAGGCCCCAAGGAGTGCATGTACCAACGTTCTGTGCTGGATAACAAACTGCGTGTTCTGACATCGGCCATGCCCCATACCCAGTCGGTCTCCATGGTTATCTGTGTCGGGGCGGGTTCCCGGTACGAGTCCGAAGAACTGGCCGGCGTCTCCCATTTCATCGAGCATCTGCCCTTCAAGGGCACCGAGAGCTGGCCCACCGCCCGCGATGTCAGCGAAGCCATCGAGGGCGTCGGGGGAGTGATGAACGCCAGCACCGACCGGGAGATGACCGTCTTCTGGTGCAAGGTTGCCCGTCTCCATTACAAGACCGCATTCGCCGTGCTCCTGGACATGGTGCTCCATTCCCGTCTCGACCCTGAAGATGTGGAGAAGGAACGCGAGGTCATCCAGGAAGAACTGCGTATGACCTACGACCAGCCGTCATACTTGGTGGACCTGTTGATCGACGAGGCGATGTGGCCGGACCAGGCCATGGGACGCGATGTCGGCGGCACCCTGGAGACGGTGGCGGCCATTCAGCAGAAAGACATCCGGGAATACATGCATCAGCAGTACAACCCGGCCAACACGGTGGTGGCGGTCGCCGGCAACATAACCCACGACGAGATCGTCGACATGCTGGCCGAGACCACCCGGGACTGGAAGCCCCTGGATTCATTGAAGTGGGAACCGGCGATCGATGGGATAAAAGGCCCCATGGTCAAAGTTGAGCGGCGCCGGAGTGACCAAACGCACTTATGCCTGGGCGTGCCGGGCCTGTCCCTGACCCACCCTGACCGGTATGCCTTCACCCTGATGAACACCATCCTGGGCGACGGCATGAGCAGCCGCCTGTTCTTGAACCTGCGGGAGGAAAAAGGCCTGGCCTATGACGTGCACAGTTCCACCAGCAACTACCGGGACACCGGGGCCCTGGTCGTTTACTGCGGAGTGGAACCCCATAAGACCAACGATGCCGTGAAGACGATCGTCCAGGAATTCAAGGGCATGCTAAAGGCGCCCAGCGAACAGGAGTTAAACAAGGCCAGAGAATACTCCAAGGGAACACTCTTGCTTCGCATGGAAGACACTCGGGCTGTGGCATCTTGGCTTGGCGCCCAGGAACTACTGCAAGAAAATGTCCGCACTCCGGACGAAGTCGTGGGCCTGCTGGACGCCGTGGAGCCATCGGATATCGCCAGGGTGGCCAATACCTATCTGGATGACGAGAAGATGCGTCTCGCGGTGGTCGGTCCCCGCGGCGGCGCCAAAGCATTGACCGGGATGCTCCGTTTCTAGCCCGGAGCCAAACTACGGCGACGGCCGTCTCAACGCCGGTAAAACAAACGTAGGGGCACGGCATTGCCGTGCCCCTACGCATTTGAATACGATTGCTCTAAAAACGGACCCCGATGCCCTACGCGGCGGCTTCCGCCTCAACCGGGTTGCTGAGAACTCCGATGCTGGGAATCTCAACCTCCACCAAGTCCCCCGGCTTCATGGCCACGGTAACCCCCGTGCTGCCCGAGAAGACCAGGTCTCCCGGCCGCAGGGTCACCTGTTGGCTGATGTAGCTCACGATCTCGGCAAAGGTGAACAGCATCTCCTCGGTGTGGCCGTGCTGCACCTCTTCGCCGTTCAGCCGAACGATCATCTCTAGCTTTTGCGGGTCGACATCGGTGTCGATCCAGGGACCCACCGGCGCAAAGGTGTCGGCGCCCTTGGCCCGCCAGAACGTCCAGTCGTCCTTCTGCCAGGCGCGGTCGCTAACATCGTTTCCGCAGGTGTATCCCAGGATGTATTTCGGGGCTTCTTGGGGCGTCACCCGGTGGCAGACCTTGCCGATCACCGCCACGGCTTCTCCCTCGTAATGTACATCGGTAGAGTCGCTGGGGAGAATGATTGGTTCACCGGTGCCGGTGAGTGATCCCCTGGCTTTGATCCAGGGGTCTGGATGCTGGGGCACCGTGGGGTTCTCGTCGCCGAGCACGCCCGCGGCAAACTCCAAATGGTTGGCGAAATTAAGGCCGGGGCACCAAATCTCTGAGGGTTCTGTTGGCGGTAAGAGCTTCACATCTTGCAGCGGATGCTTGGTGTCGGTCAGGCGGAAACGGGTAAAGATACTGCCTCGGATCTCCACCACCTCATCACCCTGGACCACCCCAAACGCGGTCCTTCCGTTGCTGCGGAAGCGTGCGATCTTCATGCTGCTCCTACTACCTTAGTTGAGTTAAAGAACTGGGAGTCAATCGCGGATTCTACTGGTTATATGCAGGCGTGGCAAGGGGTATTTAGACTTGTCCGGCGATTGCTCACGGATTAAAATACATGCCTTGGCGTAGATTCATGTGTGAGATTGGTTTGCATTTCACCCAAGTCCCAACTCAAACCCGCAACGGCTGAATAGGAGACCCCTTGAAACTAGGATTCTTTGTCACCAACCAGTATCTGCCCGGCGAGTCCATGCCCCAGAAGATCCAAGACAGCGTGGAACAGGTGAGGGCGGCCCGTGACGCGGGTTTCAGTCTCATCGCCACCGGCCAGCATTACCTGGCCGCCCCCTACCAGATGAGCACGGTGTTCCCCCTGCTTTCCCGGCTGGCCGCCGAGGCCGGCGATATGCAGGTGGCCGCCACCGTCATTCTGGTGCCCCTCCATAACCCGGTGGAACTGGCCGAAAGCATCGCCACACTGGACTGCATCACCGGCGGACGGTTCGTCTTCGGCGTCGGCCTGGGTTACCGGGATGAGGAATACACTGCCTTCGGGGTCCAGCGGAGCGAGCGGGTTGGCCGCATGAATGAGGCCATGGACCTGATCAAACGGCTTTGGACCGAAGACGAAGTTGAGTTCAACGGCAAGTATTATACCGTGCCCAAAACTAAGATCAGCACCAGACCGGTCCAGAAACCCCATCCGCCCATCTGGGTGGCCGCCAATAACGACGTGGCCATCCGCCGTGCCGCCCGCTGGGGCTACCCCTGGCTCATAAACCCCCACGCAACCATGTCAATGGTGGCGGACCAATGGACCCGGTACAAAGCGGCCCTGGACGAGTTTGGCCAGCCGGTGCCGGAGGAACTACCGATGATGCGGGAGATGTATGTGGCCGAGGACCGGGAAACCGCCTACATCGAAAGCCAGCCCTATCTTGAGGCCAAATACCAAGCCTACGCCGCCTGGGGTCAGGACAAAGCCCTGCCCGGTGAGGAGAGTTTCAGTGTGCCATATCAAGACCTGGCCAAAGACCGGTTCTTGCTGGGCTCGCCGGACGACATTGTGTCTGAGTTCAGACGTTACTCCGACGAACTGGGCGTGAACCATATGATCTGCCGGATGCAGTGGCCAGGCATGCCTCAGGAACAGGTGTTGAAGCAGATCGAGCTGCTGGGCGAGAAAGTCATACCCCGGATCAAAGATTTCTAGGTAAATACCTTCCGGCCCTCTTGCCGTTGTGAACAACCCGATTCAAGCGAGGCTCACCTAGGTGGGGCGCGCCTGAATCGTGATAAACTGAGGGCCGCTGGCGATCTATTGGATAGACGATTAATTGCCTGGACTGACTAACGTCCGGGGAAGCGAGTATAGAGTTTGGTTCCTCCCGGAGATATTGGAGCGCTGCCCCTCTGGGTTGGCGTATTCGTGTTGCTGGGGCTGGCCCTGGCGGTTTTCAATTACGCTTTCTATTCCAGGGTCGTCCGTCTGGTGCTCCAGGGTAAAGAGACCTCCCTGTTCGACCACCCTTTGCAACGGTTGAATGGCGCGCTGCTGATCGCCCTTGGCCAGCAGAAGGTCCTACAGCGGGTGAAGTACGGCGACTATGCCGGTATCGGTCACGCCGTCATCTTCTGGGGCTTCCTGACCTTCATGCTCAGCTACGGCATATTCATCTTCGCCGGTTCAGCGTGGCGGGGGTTCCCGGAATGGCTGCTCACTGAGACCGGGGTCAGGGTCTACAGCAGCTACCTGGACATCCTGGCCGCCGTCCTGTTCGCAGTGCTGGTCTGGGCATTCGTCCGCAGATGGGTACTGAAACCTAGCCGTCTTAGATTCGATCTGACCCGTCACTCCGACGCCTTGGTCATAGTCGTCCTCATCGGCGGGTTGATGCTGTCCACCATATTGACCCATGCTTTCTGGGTGGCGCAGGGAGGGACCGGCCCCGAGGCTGACGTTTTCATCGGCGCCGCCCTGGGCGGTCTGTTCACTGACTTGGGTCTGGGTACCGGCGCCGCCAACGTCTTGCAGGGCGTTTTTTGGTGGACTCACTTGTCTATCATCTTGATATTCACCGTCTATATCCCGTTCACCAAGCATATGCACATGTTCGCTGCTCCGGTGAACGCCTTCTTCCGGTCCCTGGAGCCCAAGGGCGCCCTTCCCTTCATAGACCTGGAAAACACCGAGAAATTCGGCGCGGGGCGCGTGCAGGACTTTACCTGGAAGCAACTCCTGGACGGCTACGCCTGCGCCGTATGCGGCCGCTGCACCGATGTCTGCCCGGCGCACCTGACCGGCAAACAACTCTCGCCGATGCACATCGTGGAGAACCTGAAGGACCACATGGTGGCCATCGGCCACCAGGGTGAGCGCGATCCGGAGCATGTGGAACCCACTCCGATCCTCAATGGCCAGGACGGTGTCATTTCCGAGGCATCGATCTGGGACTGCCTGAACTGCGGCGCGTGCATGGAGGAATGCCCGGTGACGGTGGAACACGTGCCAACCATCATGGACATGCGGCGCTACCTGCTCCTGGAAGAGTCCAAGGCCCCCGAGTCGGCCATGACCGCACTCCTCAGCATGGAACAGCGGGGCCATCCCTGGCGCGGCACCCAGTATTCCCGCACCGATTGGGCCGAGGGACTGGAGGTGCCTACCCTGGCCGAGAAACCCGACGCCGAAATCCTGTTCTGGGTTGGCTGCACGCCGGCCCTGGAACAACGCAGCCAGGCCATCGCCAGGTCCATGGCCAAGGTTTTGAAGGCCGCTAAAGTTGACTTCGCCATCCTGGGAGACGAGGAAACCTGCACCGGCGACCCGGCCCGGCGGATGGGCAACGAGTACCTGTTCCAGATCTTGGCGGCGCAGAACATAGAGACAATGACCCGCTACAACGTGAAGAAGGTGGTGACCATCTGTCCCCATTGCTTCAACACCATGAAGAATGAGTACCCTCAGTTGGGCGGAAATTTCGAGGTCCTGCACTACAGCCAGTTCGTAGACCAACTCATCAAAAAGGGCAGTATCAAGCCTGTGAAGATGATGAACGTCACCATGGCCTATCACGATTCCTGCTTCTTGGGCCGTCACAATGGCATCTACGATGAGCCCCGCGACGTGGCCAAGGCGATCCCGGGACTCAAGCTGGTGGAGATGGGCTCCCACTGCCGCGAACGGGGTTTCTGCTGCGGCGCCGGCGGCGGTCACATGTGGATCGAAGAGAGCCAAGGGGAGAGGGTGAACCACGTCCGCACCGATCAATTCTTGGAGACCGGAGCCCAAACGGTGGGCGTTTCCTGCCCCTTCTGTCTCCAGATGATGACCGAAGGCATCGAAGCCAAGGGGATGGCCTCCGAGAAAGACGCCAAAGACGTTCTGGAGATTCTGGCCGAAAGCTTGGACCTGTGAAAACTATATGCCGATAAATGAAGTGAATGTGGTCAGTTCCTGCGGCGAATGCGGGACCGTGATCGAGACAGTGTCGGTCAAGAAGGACAACATGATGCTCTCCACCAAGGAGCTGGCGTGGTGTCCCAAATGCCAGGCGGACCGCCCCCAGGTCCTCGACGTGGCCGGCCGGCTGGAGTCCATCGAGAAAGAGCAGCAGAGCTACCCAAAACCCATGCCTGCCGAGCCCTTTTCGAGCCCTACTCCCGGTTCATGATAATACTGACTTCAGGTTGAAACCGATGGCTGATAAAGAAACCGTGCTGGTCCTGACCAGCAACTTGTTCTTCATGCCCCGCATCGAGGCGGCCGCCGAAGCCGGCGGACTGGATACCGTGAGCGCGTCCACCGCCGCCGCTCTGATGAAGGCCGCCGGGTCGCATACCGTGCCATTGGTTCTGGTCGACCTGGAGATGGACGAGCCGGTCTGGACCGAAGCATTGGAGAGTCTGCGGGCGGCGAAAGCGCCAGGAACCAGGGTTGTTGCCTACGGCCCCCACGGTGAGCCGGACACCCTGCGGAAGGCCCGCGCGTTGGGCAGCGACGCCGTTCTCATCAAACGTGATTTCTCCCAGGGCCTGCAAGAGTTGTTGGCCAGCCGGGGCGCGTCGGCATTAGGCTGACCCCAGGCCGCCATCATCAGTCCCGCCGATTCCCGGTCTTAGTTTGCGACGATGGCTAAGCTCATGATTAGGCGCGTTCGGCCGGTCCTGATTCGCGTTTTCATCGGGGCGTCCCTGGCCTACGGAGTGACCTTTATCGTGCTCTGGTCCCAGCTGGAAAAGCGGTTCGTGTTCTTCCCAACCGCCGAGATGCTGTACACGCCCAACGACGTGGGTCTGGAATATGAAGACGTCCGCATTCAGACCGCAGACGGCCTGTCCCTGCAGGGTTGGTTCGTCCCAGGTAAGCCTGACTCGCCGTCCAACGTAACCTGGCTGTTGTTCCACGGCAACGGCGGCAACATCGGGCACCGGATCGGCGAGCTGGCGCTGGCCCACCACCGGACCGGGGCCAATATCTTTATCTTCGATTACCGGGGCTACGGCGAGAGCGAGGGCAGTCCGTCGGAGAAGGGCACCTACCTGGACTCCCGGGCGGTGATTGAATATCTGGCGTCCCGCCCCGATGTTGACCGGGACCGGA
>JADFNR010000080.1 GCA_022563275.1 Chloroflexota bacterium
CTCAGGGCTTTCTGCAGCTCTTCGGGAGTGATCTCCTCGCCTTCCAGGTATTTAATGAGAAGAACTTCGTCGGTCTCAGCGATCTTCTCGATCATCGCTTGGCGGTACTGTTGGTACTGTTCCTCCAACTCGGCCGGCATGTCAACCTCTTTCGGCCGGTCGGCGCTGCCTTCGTTCACCCTGCCCTCGGGGTACATGGCGGCTTTCCCGGTGATCAGGTCCACCATCCCGGCGAACCGGTCTTCGACGCCGATGGGAAGTTGAATCGCCACTGGATTGCCTTTCAGCCGGCGGCGGATGGACTCGATGGTGCGCTCGTAGCTGGCGCCGACCCGGTCCATCTTATTGACGAAACAGATACGGGGGACCTTGTAGGTGTCGGCCTGCCGCCAAACCGTTTCCGACTGGGGCTGGACGCCGGCCACGGCGTCTAGCACGACGATGCCGCCGTCCAAAACACGGAGGCTGCGTTCTACTTCAGCGGTGAAATCGACGTGGCCCGGGGTGTCGATGACATTGATGCGGTGGTCTTGCCAGTAAGTGGTGGTTGCCGCCGCGGTGATGGTGATACCCCGTTCTCTTTCCTGGGGCATCCAGTCCATCGTGGTGTTGCCTTCGTCCACTCCGCCGGCCCGGTGTATGCGGCCGGTGGCGAAGAGGACCTGTTCGGTTACGGTGGTCTTGCCGGCGTCAATATGGGCGATAAACCCGATATTGCGGATCATTTCGATGGGAAACGTGGCTTCCATTAGACTGGGCACTGGATACTTGCTATGAAGACTGGGCGCTGGGGCCTACAGGAGATTATCTAAAAAGAAAATTACCTACGGTAGTGCACAAAGGCCCGGTTGGCTTCCGCCATCCGGTGCAATTCCTCCCTTCTACGGACTGCCGTCCCTTCGCCACGGGAAGCATCCATCAATTCTTGCGCCAATCCCCGCCGCATAGGCATCCCGTTACGGGACCTGGCCCCTCTGATGAGCCAGCGCATGGCAAGCGCCTCGCTGCGTACCGGACGGAGTTCCGTCGGTACCTGAATGGTGGACCCGCCGATACGCTTGGGGCGGACCTCCACCGCGGGGGTGGCATTCTTCAATGCCTGTTGGAAGACCTCCAGGGGTTCCCTGTTGGATTCTTCCTGAATGATGTCAAACGCGCTATAGGTGATGCGCTGGGCAACGGTCTTTTTGCCCTTTACCATCAACCTGTTGATGAACCTGGCCAACTCCACGTCATTGAAACGCGGATCGGGCGCTATTATTCTTCTTACTGCGGGCCGTCTTCTAGACATAGGTAATTACACCTTCGATTAGGTCCAAACGTGATCCAGAGGAGCGTTGGAAAGGAAAAACCGCGGTAACCGGCTAGCTACCATCCCGGGGCTTGGTTGCCCCGTACTTGCTGCGGCCCCGCCGGCGGTCCGGCACGCCCTCGCAGTCGAGTGCGGCGCGGATTACGTGGTAACGAACACCCGGCAGGTCTTTGACGCGGCCGCCCCTGATCAACACCACCGAGTGCTCTTGGAGGTTATGCCCTTCACCGCCGATGTAGGCGGTGACTTCAACTCCGTTGGTCAGGCGGACCCTGGCGATCTTCCGAAGAGCCGAGTTGGGCTTCTTCGGCGTCATCGTGCGCACCTGGATGCAAACACCCCGCCGCTGCGGACAACCGGGTCCCCATTTCGTCCTATTAGTTAGGGAATTCTGTACCCAATGCATCGCCGGAGACTTGGTCTTTTTTTTGACCGGCTTTCGGCCTTTTCTAACTAGCTGATTCACTGTTGGCATAGGAAATCCCCTCGCGTCATTGGGCGCGATATATAACTCTATCAACCGTGTCTCGGAATGTCAACAGATTTTACGAGTGATTCGCCTATGATTTCCGCTGGCTGCCGGCGGCGTTCTTCCCGGTTCAGTCCCCCACCCTTTTCCCCCTGCACCGGATTGTCTATGGGCAACGGTTCAGCGATTCTTGACATCCCCATCGGCCAATCATAAAGTAGCCTTTGATTCCAGTTCGCCGATCTGATCCCTCGGCCTCGCCAATGCCGGAGGGTTTTTTAATGTCCATGAATCATCAATGCCGCCTCTTTCACAGAATCGACCGCGTCCCGGCGGCGGTAGACTCTCGATGACCTCTCCCGATGACGAAACCGGCAAAGACGATACCGGCACGCGGGTTACAATAGTTGGCGTGGGTCCGGGAGATAATGGTTTCTTGACCCTCAAAGGGAAACAGGCCATCGAAGAGGCTGACATTGTCGCCGGTTTCGAGACGGTCCTGAACGTCATCCGCCCCTTCGCCAAGAAGGCCGAACTCTGTTCCATGGCCTACCGGAACCAGGATGAAGTCTTGGACTACGCCGTGGGCAAGGTGAAGGAGGGCCGGAAGCTGGTGGTCTGCGCCTGGGGAGACTTGAATGTCTCGGCCAAGGAGCTCTTGGACCGCGTTAGAAAGCGGGTCGACCATGTTGACCTGGTGCCCGGTATCAGTTCTGTTCAGATCGCGCTGTCTCGAACGGGCATATCCTTGGAGGACACGGTCTTCATCACCCTCCACCGCCGTGACGGCGCTGGATCGGCGTTGGAGGAGTTGGTCCATTATCTGAAGGATGGACGCCGCGACATCATCCTCCTGCCACGCCCCTATGACCTGATGCCCGCCGGCATCGCCGCCGGCGTGATCGAAGAGGGGGTGCCGGGAGACCGTCAGATGACCGTATTACAAAGGCTCACCCACGACGATGAACAGTCCTGGAGCGGCAGCGTCGGCGAGTGCGCCGCTATCACCACTGATTTCAGCGACCTTACAATAATGATATTTCACCGGCCAACCTCCGAACACGCAGACGATTAGCCCAGGAGAGACCGGAAGGGACCGTCCCCAGTTTGATCCTCTTTGTCACCACGGCCGACACCGACCTGCTCACCGCCGACCGGGCCCTGGCTGGGCTCCCGGCGGATTTCCCTGAGGTAACGGCCTTCAACCCAGCCAACCTGTCCGGCGACGGCGAGCAGCAAGCGATCTTGGATGCCGCCGCCAACGCCGACGTTGTTGTGCTCCGTCTGTTGGGTGGAAAACGGGCCATGCCCGAGGTCTTCGACCCTCTGGTGCGCCTGTGCCACGAGAAAGGGACGCCGCTCATCGCCTGCCCCGGCCACCAGGAATGGGACCAGGAGTTGGTCACCGCCTGCAACGTTCCACCCTCGGAACTCGACACAGTTTTCTCTTATCTAATCAGGGGCGGCGTGACCAATTTTCAGAACCTGTTTCTCTTTCTCAGCGATTCGTACCTGGGCTCCGAATACGGCCACGAAGCCCCCGCGGAGGTGCCCTGGGAGGGCGTTTACCACCCCGATGAACCGGACGGCATGGACGCCCAAGATTTCGTTCGGCGCCGGTTCCAGCCCGGCCGCCCCAACGTGGCGGTCCTTTTCTACCGGGCACATTGGATGAGCGGGAATCTGCAGACCATCGACGCCCTGGTCCGGCGGCTAGAGGAGTTGGGGGCCAACGTGCTGCCGGTCTACTCCTTCAGCCTGAAGCACAACCCCGAGGGTGACGGGCAGCTCAACCGGACCTTTTCCGAGATCCTCTGCGACTCCAACGGCGATGCGCGGGTCCACCTGATCGTCAACACCATGGGCATGTCCATGACCGACCTGCACCAGGACGGCGCAACCTTCGCCGCCGGGCCCCAGGTTGATTATCTGGACAAACTTAACGTCCCCATAATCCAGGGCATCTTCAGCACGGGCAAAGAGACCGACTGGGAAGAAAGCTCTCTGGGCCTGGGACCCATCGACACCGCCATGAGCGTGGCCCTGCCCGAGTTTGACGGGCGCATCATCACCGTCCCCATCTCTTTCAAAGAAGAGGTCTCTTCCGAGTCGAACGGCCGCCACGGGAAGATGGACGCCCGGCTGCAGCGGAACCTGCCCCGCCCCGACCGCATCGACTTCCTGGCCCGGCTTTCCGTGAAATGGGCCGCGCTCAGGCTCAAGCCAAACTCCGAGAAGCGCATCGCCATCATCCTCAGCAATTACCCCACCAAGGACGCCAGGGTGGGCAACGCCGTTGGCCTGGACACTCCGGCCTCGGTGATCAATATCCTGAACGCCCTGAAGAACGACGGCTACCACGTGACCGACATCCCAGTCGATGGCGACGAGTTGGTCCACCGGATCATCGAGCGCTGCAGCAACGACACCGATACCCTGACCGAAGAGCAACTCCGGTTGGCGGTGGGACACGTCAGCGCCAAGCAGTACCAAGAATGGTTCGGCGCCATGCCCCAAAAGGTCCAAGATGAATTGACTGAGGCCTGGGGAGAGCCGCCGGGACAGGTGTACCGCACCGGAGACAGTCTGGCCATCGCCGGCATCGACCTGGGCAACGTGTTCGTGGGCCTGCAGCCGCCCCGGGGTTTCGGCGAGAACCCCATCGCCATCTACCACAGCCCAGACCTGGCCCCAACTCATCACTACGTGGCCTATTACCGTTGGGTCCGGGACGTTTTCAAGGCCGACGCCATGGTCCACGTGGGCAAGCACGGCACCATGGAATGGCTGCCCGGCAAGGGGATCGGTCTCTCCAACGCCTGCTATCCGGAGGTGACCCTTGAAGACGTGCCCCTGTTCTACCCCTTCATCATCAACAACCCCGGCGAAGGCGCCCAGGCCAAACGCCGCGCCCACGCCACCATCATCGACCATCTGATCCCCCCGATGACCACCGCCGACAGCTACGGCGACATCGCGCGGCTGGAACAATTGATGGACGAGCACTACCAGTGCCAAACGCTGGACCCGGCCAAGCTGCCCATACTGGAAGGCCAGATCTGGGATATGGTGCGCCAGGCCGACTTGGACCGGGACCTGGGAGTGGACGAACAACCCGAGGATTTCGGCGGATTCATCCTCCATATAGACGGTTATCTCTGCGAGCTTAAGGACGCCCAGATAAAAGATGGGCTCCACACCTTGGGCGAGGTCCCCCAAGGCGAGCAGATGACCGGGCTTCTTTCCGCCCTGACCCGGCTGGACACTGGCGCGGTCCCCAGTTTGAGACGGTCCTTGGCCGAAGCCATGGGCCTGGATTACACCAGCCTGTTGGATGAACCGGCCCTGCCAGCCCCCGAGCCCGTGCCCGCGGCTTTGGCCGGCGGCGATGGCACGCCGGTCCGCACCCAAGGCGACCTGCTGGAGCGGCTGGAAGAACTATCCCGCTCGGCATACACGCTGCTGGACGCCGGAGGGTTCCAGAGCGACAGTGTGGCCGGGACCGTAGAGCGGTTGCTCGGTTCGAAAGACGCCCAGACCAGCCATGTTTTGAATTTCGTGACCGATACCCTGCACCCCGCCCTGCTGCGGACCACCGATGAGATCGGCAACCTGCTGCGGGGGTTGAACGGCGAGTTCGTCCCCGCCGGGCCCAGCGGAGCGCCCACCAGGGGCATGGCCAACATTCTGCCCACCGGCCGCAATTTCTACTCGGTGGACCCCAAGACCATCCCCTCGCCCACCGCTTGGGATATGGGTGTCGGACTGGCCGACGCCTTGCTCCAGGTGTATCTGGAGGAAGAGGGCGGTTATCCCGAGATGGTGGGTCTGGTCATCTGGGGCACCTCAGCCATGCGCACCCACGGCGACGACATCGCCCAGGTATTCAGCCTGCTGGGGGTGAAGCCGGTCTGGCAGCAAGAGAGCCGCCGCGTCACCGGACTTGAAGTGATACCGCTGGCGGACCTGGGCCGCCCCCGGATCGACGTCACGGTGCGGATCAGCGGGTTCTTCCGGGACGCCTTTCCCAATCTGATCGACCTGATCGACGAGGCGGTGCAGTTGGTGGCGTCGTTGGATGAATCGCCCGAGGACAACATGATCGTCAAGCACCTCATGGAGGACCGGGCTAGCGACCTTGCCGATGGCCTGGGCGCCGGTCCGGCAGACTCGGAGAGCAATCCGGCGCTGTACCGCATCTTCGGCAGCAAGCCGGGGACCTACGGAGCGGGGATATTGGCCGCCATCGACGAGCGCAACTGGGAGACCGTTCAAGACCTGGCCGAGGTCTACACCGCCTGGGGCGGCTACGCCTACACCCGCCAGGACTTCGGCGTCCAGGCCAGGGACCAGTTCCGGCGCCGGTTCGGCCAGATCGTGGTGGCGGTCAAGAACCAGGACAACCGGGAACACGACATCTTCGACAGCGACGATTACATGCAGTACCACGGCGGCATGATCGCCACCGTGCGGGCGCTGACCGGCAAGAACCCCCAGCAGTTCTTCGGGGACAGCTCAGACCCGACCCGCGCCAGGGTCCGCAAGTTGGAGGACGAGGCCCGGCGGGTCTTCCGCACCAGGGTGGTGAACCCCAAGTGGATCGACTCCATGAAACGCCACGGCTACAAGGGAGCCTTCGAGCTTTCGGCCACCGTGGACTACATGTTCGGCTACGACGCCACCGCCCAGGTGATCGAGGACTGGATGTACGAGAATGTCACCCAGGCGTATGTGTTGGACCCGGAGACCCAAGAGTTCTTCCAGCAGAGCAACCCCTGGGCCCTCAGAGACATCGTGGAACGGCTGCTTGAGGCCATTGAACGGGGCATGTGGGAGAACCCTCCGCCCGACATGAAAGAGAAACTTCAAAAGATGTTCCTGGACCTGGAGGCGGACCTGGAAGCCCGCCAGGAAGGCCCACAAGCCTGACCAGTAGACAAGAGTCCCTTCCCCCGCGTCGGGGGCAAGGTTAGGTCCGACGGAGTCGGGACTCTCGACATAGTCGGAGATGGGGGCTGGCCTCAAAGGTGATGATGATCGCCTATGGTATTGCTCTGATTACGCCTCAGATTGTCACCCCGAGTGCAGCGAGGGGTCTCGTTGTTCCCGGCGAGTGCGGTATTCTAGCAACGAGATTATTTCCCGACTCGTCGGGATCTCAGAATGACAGTCTCGAGGCGCGGTCCCGGCGCGGGGGACACAACGATCGCCCGCCCCAAAAGAACCAACCAAAAAACCAGGAGGCCACCTGTGGACATAACGATGGAATTGCTCCGTGAACTGACCAAAGACGATAAAAAGATGTGGGTGATCGGCGGCAGCAAGGTGTCCAGCGAGAATAGCTCCAAAGGGATCAAGCAGCCGGAGGTCTCGGGCAAATACGTCACCATCGAGGCCGACAACTGGCATTTCCACTTAGACCTCGAACTCGTCACCGGGATCCAGTTCGTCGAGGCCGAAAGCCACGGCGACATGCACTCTTATTACGTCCGATTCTCCGGACCGGAATATGAAGACACGCTGGTCCGCAACTATTTCCCCAACCCTAACCTGACCGACGATGAAAAGCGGACCGACTTTCAGCCCGAAAAGCTGAAGGCCTTTGAAGAGTTCCGGGACCGTTACGTTGGACGCGAGGGCATCGTGTTCGTCAAGAGGCCTCGTCAATCCAGTTGACCGGAGATCCCAGGTCCACCCATCGCCAATGTTCTCAACTCGTTAATTGTAATCGGCCCAATCAGCTAACAATGCTATTGACCATACTTGGCAAATGGTATTATTATTTGTCGCGAGGCTTGACCGCTAGGTTGAGTTCTCGGTTAACAATCTAGAAAAGCCGTTTGGTTGTCCCGGTAAATCGGGACTGAAAAGGGAAGCCGGTGAGAGTCCGGCGCGGTCCCGCCACTGTAACTGGTAACCCCGTTTTCCACTTCGGGTGGAGCCACTGTCCCGGCGAATCGGGATGGGAAGGCGAAATGGGGTGTATCTGCCAGGAGCCAGGAGACCTGCCATCGGTTTGACTTGCAGACCTTCGCGGAAGGGGGTAAGAGTCACTATGATGATTCCGCCTGACCCCGCCGGTCGGGCTTTTTTTATGCCCGGTTGGACGGCGGCCAGGTAATTTACGAAAATTCGAATCCTTAGGTTGTTAGGGGCTATGGCCCAATGGGCTATAATCCTGGCGGAAAACCGGTCGTACACAGCTTGGCGGTACCGGCCGCCAACTTACGAGTCAATAGATCAATGATTGATATATCAAAAACCTTGAGGGGGATGACATGGTCCAGATGTTTCAGCAGTCCATAGCAAACAGAGAGACTTCCCGATGGCTTCCCGCCGTATTGGTGGCTACCGTCGCCTTGTATTTCATTGGGTACGTGGACGGCACGGCCCAGGGCGCGTTCCTAGGCGGCAACATGGCCTATGTCCATGAAGCCTTCCACCACGCCCGGCACGTTGCCTTGATGTGCCACTAAGCTAGGAGTCCGCTCCCGGCAGGCTATTCAACGGTCCTCGAGAAAAGAAGAATTCCGCAGTCTCCATCACGGAGACTGCGGGTCTACTCAGCCCACCAACCCCCTAGCCCCACGCAGCAACCGATCTGATTCTCACCCGGCGTCTCACCCTTTACCCTAGTGTTGCGCGTGCTCCGATGGCCCTCTCAGGCATTCATCTTTGGGCATCCGCATCCCGCGGCACTCGGCAACCTTACAAACTTTCACTGACTATTAAAGAGGTCCAATCATGCCTAGAATCTTGATCATCGGGCTGGTGGCCGGCCTGTTAGCCGGCCTGCTGGTGGGTGGTTTTCATAACCTGTTTACGGTGCCTGTCATCGAACGGGCCATCGACTTCGAAGCAGCGCGCGCCGCGGCGCTGAACCCCAACGCCCCAGACGAAGACCCGTTGATATCCTTGGGCGCACAGCGGTGGGGTATGGCCATCGGGACCGCTATCTACGGCGCCATATTGGGCATAGTATTCGCCGCTGCCGTCACCGTTCTACGCAAGTTGGTGCCCGATTGGAAGCCCCTGGCCATCGCCGTAACCGCCGCCGCCCTGGGGTTCTGGGCCCTGTCCCTATTCCCCTTTATCCGCTACCCCTTGAACCCGCCTGGGGTGGGAGAATCGGACACCCTCACCTACCGGCAGGGATTGCAAACCATGTTCATGATTCTCTCGGTGCTTGGAGTCGGGGCCCTGATATTTGGACTCCGTGCCATCAACCAGCACTTCCAAGACTCAAAGGCTAGGCTCAAGATGTACGGGGTTGCGGCGTTGGCCTACGTGGTCTTCGCGCTGGTCATGTTCTTCGCCCATCCGGCCAATCCAGACCCGGTCCCGGTGCCCATAGACCTCTTGGAGCTGTTCCGCACCTTGACCATGGTTGGGCAGTTCCTGACCTGGGCCCTGATGGCCGCCGGAGCAACCGCCGGGATGTACTGGTTCAAACGGCGAGACGAAAGAGCGGGCAACCGGTTTGATCCCGTGACCGGAGCGTCTGTCCGCCAGTGACCCAGCCTACCGCCGCCGCCAACGCCGAGTACCGGTTCCCGTTCACGGCCATCGTCGGACAGACGGCCATGAAACGGGCATTGCTCCTTAACGCCGTCAATCCCAAGATCGGCGGGGTCTTGGTGCGCGGCAAGAAGGGCACCGCCAAGTCCACGGCGGTGCGTTCCCTGGCGGCCCTGCTTCCTTCGGTCACAGTGGTCCAAGGCTGCCCCTACAACTGCGGCCCGGACGACCGGCAGGGGCTCTGCGCCCGCTGTGAACCAGGTGACGAGATCGCGCAGACCGTGGTCCGCCAAGTGCCCATCGTTGACCTGCCCGTGGGCGCAACCGAGGACCGGTTGGTGGGCTCGCTGGATATTGAAGCGGCCATCAAGACCGGCAACCGGGTTTTTGAGCCCGGACTCATCGCCGCCACTCACCGGGGCATCCTCTATATCGACGAGGTGAACCTGCTCAACGACCACCTGGTGGACATACTTCTGGACGCCGCCGCGATGGGCCGAAACTATGTCGAGCGGGAAGGCATCTCGATCTCCCACCGTTCGGAGTTCATCTTGGTCGGCACCATGAACCCGGAGGAAGGCGACCTGCGGCCCCAGCTTCTGGACCGCTTCGGCCTGGCCGTGGAGGTGGACAGCCGGTTCACCCTCGAAGAACGCCAACAGGTGGTCAAACGCCGCATCGCCTATGAGGCAGACCCACAAGGGTTCATGGAGGAGTGGCGGCAGGCGGAAGAGGACGAGCGCGAGAGAGTGCGGCGCAGTCAGACGCTGCTTCCCCAGGTCCAGGTCAGCGACGACATCCTGTCGCTCATCACCTCCATCTGCGCCGAGTACGACATCGACGGCATGCGCGGCGACATCGTCATGTACAAGACCGCCAGCACCATCGCCGCCTATGAGGACCGGACCGAGGTCAACGCCGAAGACGTGCGCGAGGCGGCCAACCTGGCCCTTTTGCACCGGCAGCGGCGGCAGCCCTTCCAACAGCCCAACCTGGACACCGGCCAACTGGACTCCATGGTGGACGACTTTCAAGGCCAGGACCGCCAGCGGGAGCCTTCAGACCGGTCTCAAAACCAAGACCAAGGAGAGGGCGATTCAGAGCCCTCGGACTTAACGCCGCCAGACTCAGATTCAGAAGAACCGGATTCCCCTCAACCCGATGATTCCGGGCCGGGGTCTTCGGGCCAGGAAGAGCAGTTCGAGGTTGGCGACCCCTTCGCGGTGCGGCCACTTAACCTGAAGCCGCCCGATAAACGCTCCCGCCGCGCCTCAGGCCGCCGCAACGTCACCATCACCGACTCATCAGCCGGCCGTTACGTGCATTCGCGCCAACCTCAAGGCAAAGCGTCCAGCCTGGCCCTGGACGCCACGCTGCGGGCCGCCGCCCCGCACCAAGTGGGCCGCCGTGCGGACAGCGGCTCCGGGAATGCCATTCTGGTCGAACCATGGGATGTACGCGAAAAAGTCAGGGAGAGCAAGTCCGGCAGCATGGTGTTGTTCGTGGTGGACGCCAGCGGCTCGATGGGGGCGCAGCGGCGGATGGTGGCGGTGAAGGGGGCCATCATGTCCCTGTTGCTGGACGCCTACCAACGGCGCGACCGGGTGGGCATGATCTCATTCCGGGGCACGAGGGCCACTTTGATGCTCCCGCCCACCAACAGCGTCGACCTGGCCAAGGTGCACCTAGAGGAGATGCCCACCGGAGGCCGAACGCCCCTGAGCGCCGGCCTGTTCAAGGCCCTGGAGGTCATCGAGACGGAGCGGATCAAGGACCGGGACGTGCTGCCCCTGGTGGTGCTGCTCTCCGACGGCCGGGGCAACGTGTCCCAAGGGCAAGACTCGCCGCTGGACGAAGCCTCCGTGGCGGCGGGAATCATCGGCGCTGACAAGATACCTTCCGTGGTGGTGGACACCGAGTCCGGGTTCATTCGACTCGGCATGATCCAGCCCATAGCCACGGCCATGGGCGCCCAGTACCTCAAGTTGGAAGACCTGCGGGCCGACAGCCTGGCGGATGCCGTGCGTTTGCAGATGCCCGTCATCGGCGAGGCCCCGCCACACGTAGATTAAGGCCACCCCTACACCCGGCCCCGTTTACATCGCCCACGGTAGTTGGTAACCTCGACTGTGGTCCGATTACGACGATAAATCCCTTTTCCCGAACCTCAGGAGGTACCCTTTTGGCCCGCCATATGCCCTATGCCGACATGGACAAGATGATGTCCCTGTCCAAGCGCCGGGGTTTCATGTTTCAAAGCTCCGAGATCTACGGCGGCCTGGGTTCCACCTGGGACTACGGCCCCCTGGGCGTCGAGCTGAAACGCAACGTGAAAGAGGCCTGGTGGCGCTCGGTGATCACCGAGCGGGACGACATGGTGGGCCTGGACGCCGCCATCCTGATGCACCCACAGGTGTGGGTCGCCAGCGGCCACGTGGAGAATTTCAGCGATCCATTGGTCGAGTGCAAGGAGTGCAATTCCCGATTCCGCCAAGACCATATCTTGGAGGCCACCGGCGTGGACCCGGAGTCGCCGGAGGCTGCGGCCGCCCTTAAAGAACTGCGCTGCCCCGAATGCGGCGGCGAACTGGGAGAACCGCGCCGCTTCAACCTGATGTTCAAAACCTTCATGGGCCCGGTGGAAGACACGGCCAACGAGGTATTCCTGCGCCCCGAAACGGCCCAGGGCATCTTCGTCAATTTCAAGAACGTGCTGGACTCGACACGCAAGAAGCTGCCCTTCGGCATCGGCCAGATCGGCAAGTCATTCCGGAACGAGATCACCCCCGGCAACTTCACCTTCCGCACCAGAGAATTCGAGCAGATGGAGGCGGAGTTTTTCGTGAAGCCGGGCACCGAAGAAGAATGGCTGGACCATTGGGTCAAAGCCCGCTTCCAGTGGTATATCGACTACGGGATACGGCCCGAGAACCTGAGACTGCGCCAGCATGGCGAAGACGAGCTGGCCCACTACGCCAAGGCCTGCTACGACATCGAGTACCGTTTCCCCTGGGGCTGGGCTGAACTTGAGGGGATCGCCAACCGTGGTGACTTCGACCTGCGCCAGCACCAGGAATTCAGCGGCCAAGACCTGACCTACTTCGACGAATCGGCCGGGGAAGGCGAAGAGAAGCGGTACCTGCCTTACGTGATCGAGCCATCCGGCGGCGTCGACCGGGCCACCTTGGCCTTCTGGCTGGACGCCTACGACGAGGAACCTGACGGTGAGAACATCCGCGTGGTCTCCCACATCCACCGGGACCTGGCGCCGGTCACCGTGGCCGCCTTGCCTTTGAGCAGGAACGATAAGCTGCTGCCCACCGCCCGGAGAGTCTACGACGTGCTGCGCAAGCACTTCAGGACGCAGTACGACGACTCCCAGGCCATCGGCCGCCGCTACCGCCGGCAGGACGAGATCGGCACTCCCTACTGCGTGACCATCGATTTCGACACCATCGACGACAATCAGGTGACCATCCGCGACCGCGACACCATGCACCAGGCCAGAGTCCCGATCTCCGACCTGGTGGAGATCTTAAAAGACCGATTAGAACACGCCTGGTAGGCAGCGTAGGCGGCTCGCCGCGTTTTCTATTTACAGGCTAGTTATATTTTATGGGAACCCGGCTTTACTACCGTTCGTGGTGAGCCCCGTCGAACCACCACTGCGCCGCAGCCAAGGTCCTTGGACGGGGCTCAGGACGAACGGAAGACGTTAAACAGTGATTTCCAAGCCCCGTAGTAGGAATGGACCAGACATGCCTCCTAATCTAGTTGCGGCTACCGTACGCCAGGGACTTTTCACCCGTATCGTTGGCCGGCGGCTGCTGTATTACCCGGAGCTTTCTTCGACCATGGACGAGGCGGCCAGGTTGGGCGAGGGCGACGCCGAAGAGGGCGCGGTGGTGGTGGCCGAGGTGCAGACCGCGGGCCGGGGACGGCAGGGGCGCAGTTGGGTATCCCAGCCGGGCAACATTCTTGTTTCAGTTTTGTTCCGTCCCACGCTGGAAGCATTGCCGTTCATCAGCATCATCGGCGGGATAGCGGCGGCCCGGGCGGTCCGGAAAGTCACCGGCCTAAACCCCAAGATCAAGTGGCCAAACGACCTGCTCATCGGTGGACGGAAAGCCGCCGGCATCTTGGCCGAGAGCGCCATCGCCGGGGATACCGTATGGTATGCTGTGCTCGGCGTAGGCATAAACGTGAGCCTGGATATGGATACCGGGCAAGCCGGGGAGATATCCTCCTTCGCCACCAGCGTCAACGCCGCCGCCGGCTGGGAAGTTCCCAGGGAAGACCTGCTGCGCCAATTCCTAATGGACCTGGACGCCCTTTACCTGGAGTTGGGCCAGGGCAAATCGCCCATCGAAGAGTGGCAGCACCTGCTGGAGACCACCGGCCAACGCCTGATGGCAACCTGGGGAGACGACACCTACACCGGCGTGGCGGAGGGTACCGATGAATTGGGTAACCTGCTCCTGCGCCAGGACGACGGCTCCCTGCTAACCCTGACCGCGGGCGACGTCACGCTCACCGATCATTGAGCTTTATTAGCTTTTACGGGTATCCCGATTCCGATAGGCATAAAATGTCCCTTACCCATCGCAAGGGGAAAGGTTAGGTCCGACGAAGTCGCGACTCTCGACATAGCCGGAGATGGGGGCCGCCCCCAGGAGTACAAATGCTGGAATCACTTAGCCTAGAAGGCAGATCGGTCGTCATCACCGGCGGAGGCACGGGCCTCGGCCGGGCGATGGTGCGGGACATGGCCCGCGCCGGAGCGGACCTGGTCATCGCCGGCCGGCGCACGGGCCCCATCGAAGAGGCGGCCGCCGAGGCGGAGAGCTTGGGCGTCAACGCCATCGCGGTTGCGACCGACGTCACCGATTCGGGCCAGGTGGCCAATCTGATGAAGTCCTGTCTGGACCGGTTCGGCAAGATCGACGTGCTGTTCAACAACGCCGGAGCGGTCTCGGACAACGTCCGCAAGCCCATCTGGGACCTGACCGACGAGGAATGGGACCGGATCATGAAGGTTAACCTCACCGGCGCGTTCTACTGCGCCCGGGAGGTCTCCCAGACCATGGTGGACCAGGGAGGCGGCAAGATAATCAACGTGGCCTCCGGGTTCGGGATGCGGGGCGGCCGGGAGATCTACATCTACTGCTGCAGCAAGGGCGGCATGATCCAGCTCAGCAGAGTCCTGTCCTTCAACCTGGCCCGTTACGGCATAACGGCCAACACCATCGTGCCCGGCTTCGTGCCCACCGGGGCGACCGACACCATGTCCGCCAGCCTGCCTCGGGGAGGCGAGTTCCTGCCCACCGGCAAACTGGGCAAGCCCGCCGACTTTGGCCCGTTGGCCGTCTACCTGGCCTCGGCGGCTTCGGATTACATGACCGGCGAGATGATAATCGCCGACGGCGGTGGGCTGGCGGCGGGGATAAATCCCACGGGCCACGCTCCGGTCATCCCTCTGGAAGCCTAGCCAGATAGTCGTTGAGAGACATGGTTCGACAAGCCCACCATCAGCGGGAGAAAATCTGATTTCCGCTCATCCTGAGCTTGTCGAAGGACCCATTGAGTCGTGGTTGCGGTTATCGAAACAAACTCTAGCAGCTTCAACAGAAACCTAACGGTCCCAGAGACAGGAGAACATCGATGCCGGTCCTACCCGAATACTACCTCACTGGCAAAACGGCCATACTGGCGACCTCCGGCGGCAGCGAGGCCCCCTTCTTGGGGCAGGCTCTGATCGAGGCTGGCGCCAGCGTTTTCGCCGTGGCCCGGACCCAGACGCTCCTGGACGCGGTGCTGGCATCCCTGCCCCCAGGCTCGGGTGGCACGGTGATGGACGCCGGCGTTCCCGATAGCGCCAAGAGCGTCATGGAGCAGTTCGACCGGACCCACGACAAGGTGGACATACTGGTCAATGACCCCCGCAGCATGTACGCCAAGCCCCTGGAGGAGATCGGCGCCGACGAGTGGGACGCCGTGCAGACCCGCAACGCCAAAGCCCCATTCCTGCTCTCCCAACAGGTGCTGCCCCGCATGGCCAAGGCCGAGTACGGCCGGGTGGT
>JADFNR010000081.1 GCA_022563275.1 Chloroflexota bacterium
TCCGGCCCCACAGCTCGCTGAAAGGTAAAACGCCCAAGGAGTTCATTGAATCAGTGGCCGGACTCTACTAGCCAACGATACTAACTTCGGGGTAAGGTCACATGATAGCACTTAGTCGGCTAAGGCAACTTGGCGGTGCGAATTAGTTGACTGAATCTTGCAGCCCTTGCATTAAAGGGTGATTTTGGTGCACACAGCGATTGGTTGACTACCACATGGCTCATCAATGGACAATGTGCCGAAGGATTTCGACCCTACCCATTTGCAAAGGTCCATATTCATTCGGGCACGGACTCGCATATTGTCTGCTGAGAATACACCATGACGCCTAGAAAATATCGGCTACAACTACGACCTGCGCGCGGTTGTCACGGAGACCACGGTACCGGGATAATGAACCAAACGAAAAGTGCGATCTAGCCTTGTGGCACCATTTCAACTTTCTTTCGAGGTACATATGCCAAAGGAATCAACTAGCGAACCTGCCATCTCCAACACTCCCCGGGATATCACGAAAGATCTCGGCGCTTGCTTTTGTGACCGTGACACCCTTGGTGTCCATGGGATCCATCGCCGGTGTGCCGGCTTTTTCCGCCGCCCGGTCCATATCACCGATACAAGGCCGGGCGTGCTCATGGGAAGGTTGTGGGACCCTGAGTCTCACAGAAAGGATAATCTCAGGTATCACTACAATCCGGCCTGGGCAGGGCCTCTGGAGGCGAATTTAGGGCCGCCGATCACGGCTGAAGCCAACTCCGCTCACGCCGCGGGATCGGTTCAAATCGAACGTGAACCAACGACCCGCCGGCGATCTCGCTCCGTTCGGCAGCTGGTAACTGAAGATTCAAATGCGATCAAACAGTCCAACATGAGCTTCGGAGAAACTTTGGAAAGCCTACGGCTGAGGTCCAGCCAATCAAGATACCGCCTCGCTGAATCCAGCGGAATATCGGAGCCTTACATCTTGAGGTTGGAGTCCGGAGAAATGTCCAACCCCAGCCGCGAGGTGGTTATCAAGCTGGGTCTGTCGTTGATTAAAGGCTCAAAGGCTCTGGAAATCTGGGAATTTGACGTTTTACTATTGTCGGCCGGGTATGCCTAACTCAGCTGACGTGGAAATATCGGACCGACGGCTGCCTAACGGGTGTGTCGCCGGCGTGGCTTGGAATAGATATTCCCGTCTATGCTGCCCCTGTCTATCCCGTGCTTGTATCTCCGGCTACCTTTCAGGTTGAACCTGTCTAGCGGGGAGAACTCCTGGCTCCGTATCGCTGCTCTCCTGCTGGCGATGTGGAGGTAGTTCTCCACCATGACTAACGTCGAATGCCCCAGGTTCTGTTTCAGCAAGAATACGTCGCCGCCGTTCAAGAGGAACGAGGTAGCGTAGGTATGCCTAAGCAGATGGGGGTGTAACCTCGGGATACCGACAGCTTTCGATAGACGCCTGAAATAGGACTTTATCGCGTCGGGGCTCAAAGGGTATCCATCGATGGTCAAGAAGAAACCGCTCACTCCGCTGTGGCTAGGTTCGACTCTGAAGTGATGATAGTAATGAAGCATAGCCCGCTGACAAGCGACCCCGAAAGCAACGATCCTTTCCTTCCCGCCTTTGCCTAAGACCTTCACGTATCGGTCTTCCAGATGCACATCTGATTCTTCCAGGTAGGCAACTTCAGAAAGCCGTAGGCCTGTATCTAGCATCAATGAGACGAGTGCGCTGTTCCTCGCTCCCAAGACCGTGTTGGCATCTATCCCCGAGAACATCTTCCCGATATCTTCTTCGTTCAGAGGTTCGATAACCCGGTCCACGGTTTTTGGCATCTTAAGCTCCCGTAGCAGATCGCCGTCGGTATATCCCTTCTTGCCTAGCCAAACGAAGAACGCCTTAAGCGCCCGGACCCGGTTAGCCACCGTGTGTGTGGACGCGCGGCCTTTCATGCCGGGCCTCTCTTGGATATGAAGGATGAACCGCCTGACCGTATTCTCATCGATATCCCCGATCGCGGTGGAGGATCCGTCTTCTCCAAGCCATCTGAAAAACAGGCCCAGGACCTCGTTGTACCAACCGACGGTCTTCGGTGATTTTCCCTCGGTCCGGTTGTGTACCTCGTAATGTTGCTTGAGCACCGAGAGGTCGGTATCAGATTTATCCATGTCTTCCCACCTGAGGTTCTTCTTACTGGCCATGATAATTCCTTGCCTCCGTTCCTTATAAGTGTCTGAGAGGCAAGCATCCGGGGCCTGGGACCGAAGGACCTGAAAGGCAGGGAGTCGGATTGGCTTTTTCGGCAAAAAAGAAGCCGCCATCGCTGGCGGCTTCCGTGACTGGGTCGTGCCTGAGTGGTGGAGGTGAGGGGAATCGAACCCCTGGCCCCCTGCATGCAAAGCAGGTGCTCTCCCGCTGAGCTACACCCCCACGTTTGGGCCACCTGTAAATTTTAGCACAGGGTGTGATTGGGTGGCCTGTTTTGGCGGGGCAATGAGCAATAGCCAGTCCGTTCAGGTCGTCGTTTTTGCGGGGTCGTTACTAGCCTCACGTAGAGCAATACGCTCCAGGAATTCCGCAGGATCCCGCACTTTTAGTAGAATCAGCGCGCCGCCTACTCCCGCCGCGCCTAAGCAGAAGAATCCAACCATCGGGAAACCGCCCATCGCGAGCATGGCTCCCCCGATGGATGCGCCTCCAAATACGCCGATTTGATTACTTACGGCGAACATCCCGGTAGCGGTGCTCCGGGAACTACCCGCCATCTCTAATAACAGCGTCGGCGTAACTGACGACGATATCCTCAATGACGTCGCGACCCCAAAGGCGAAGGCCACGGTTAGCCAGGGAGACACCGGACCAACGAATACGAAGGTCGCTAACAGTCCGCCGAGTAAGGCAGCAATAGTAAGGAAGTTCAATCGGCGGCGGGAGTCAGCTATCCGGCCACCGATAAACCCACCGGTAATCACACCAAGTCCGGCCAAGGCCAGCGGTAGCACGGTTTCACCGGCGGTCATACCGTAGGTCTGGATGAGGTTGGCGGCTAAGTAACTTAATACGCCGAAAAACGCCATTTGCAACAGCGCGTTGGAGGCCAGCACATACCAGACCGTCGCGTTGGCTCCGACTTCCCGGTAATGGGAAAAGAACGAAAGCGACTGGCCCGGTTGCTTCTGGCTTTGGGGAAACCAGACCCACAATAGCGCCCATATAACAAGCGCTATGCCACCGATGACGTAAAACGGTAGCCGCCAGCCTCCCACATCTAGCAAGAAAGCTACTATGGCCACACCTATGGTGGCGCTGATACCGGTGGCGGTGATTATCCAGCCGATGGCCTTGCCTCGGCGCTCCGGTGGAAAGATATCGGCCACTGCCGCGATAGCGTTGGCAGGGATCATTGCCGCAGCCACTCCAACCAGTAAGCGGAATCCCAGTAGTGAACCATAGTTCCAGGCTACGACCGACCCTAGAATTCCCACACCCATCAGCATCGCGCCCGTGAGGAGTACCAACCGCCTACCATAGGTATCGGAGATCGGGCCGATCAAAAACGCCGTGATTCCCCAGGTGATGGCGGAAGCCCCCGCTAGTTGCCCGACCACGGCCACCGAAGTATCGAACTCTTCGGCCAACGCCACCAATAGCGGTCCCAGCATGAGCAGCGATAACGATGTGAGAGATGTCGATAGGGCGAGTAGTAAGAGCAGGAATGTCGGGGAGGCCTGGGGCTTTTTCATGCATCGACCCTATATCCAGCCCCACTTTTGAATCCGGGGGCGATGATTCGTTCGTGTCTGCCTAAAAAGTTGCCGGGATTATGACACGATTCAGTAAGGAAGTGTCCCGAATACGATACCATCAGAGCGAGCCACAGTAATGCAAAAAGCCCCGGCCTTTTGGCCGAGACTTTCCTAGAAGTATGCCGAAATTTCGCACGAAATGAGAGCACATAACTGTACAGGTTTTGCTTGGGTCCGTAGCTACGTTAGCACAGCGCTAAGGTCTAGATGCATGCAAAGCAGGTGCTCTCCCGCTGAGCTACACCCCCACGTTTGGGCCACTTCAGAAAGTTTAGCACAGCGTTGGGACTGGGGGCCGGGTGCGGTCCCGCCACATAACCACAGCTTCCCGCTATTCGTCGAAGCTCCGGGGTAACCGGCTAGGGCAACCCCTGCAACTCCAGGGCTTGGACCACCCGGCCAACGGCTATCGAGAAGGCGGCGGCGCGGTAGGAAATCTTCTCTTGTTCAACCTTGGTCCTCACCTCACGGTAGGCCTTGACCAAGATCTCCTCCAGGGCCTCGTTGACCCGGCTCAGGTCCCATGGGAACCGCTGGATATTCTGCACCCACTCGAAGTAGGAGACGGTCACACCCCCGGCGTTTACCAACAGGTCTGGCAAGCATGGGATCCCGCGGTCATTGAGAACCGCTTCGCCACCGGGGGTCACCGGATTATTAGCCCCTTCAACCACCATACGCGCTCTTACTTTCGAGGCGTTTCCGCCGTGGATGGCGCCGCCCAAGGCGGCGGGCACCAGAAAGTCGCACTCCATCTCCAGCAATTCATCGTTGGTAATGGCCTCGCCGCCCTTAAACCCAAACACGGTGCCCGTGCTGTCCAGGTGGGTTTTTAGCTGTTCCAAGTCCAGCCCCTGAGTATTGCGCACGCCGCCGTTGACGTCGCTGACCGCGATCACGCTGCAACCCCCCTGGTCCAAGAACCAGGCCGCCCAGGAGCCCACGTTGCCGAACCCTTGTATCGCGACCGTGGCCTGTTCCATGGGAATCCCAATGTCTCTCGCCACTTCCTTGATCATCAGGGATACGCCACGTCCCGTGGCTTGCTCCCGGCCCGCTGAGCCGCCCAACTCCAGGGGTTTGCCGGTGACGACGCCTGGGGTGTACCCGTGTTCTTCGGCATAAGCGGACATCATCCAAGCCATGGTCTGGGAGTTGGTGCCTACATCGGGCGCCGGGATATCCTGGTTCACCCCGATGATATGGCTGATGGAGCGGGTAAAGCGCCGCGTGAGGGCCTGAAGCTCGCGTTGGCTCATCGACCGGGGGTCGCACTGCACTCCCCCTTTGGCGCCGCCGAACGGTATGCCCACCAAAGCCGTCTTCCAGGTCATCAAAGCAGCCAGCGCCCGGACCTCTTCTTCGTCGGCTTCCGGGTGGTAGCGGACGCCGCCCTTGTACGGCCCCCTGGACCCGTTGTGTTGGATCCGGTAGCCGATAAAAATCTCCAGCGAGCCGTCATCCATCCGGACCGGAATCTCCACCCGCATCTCGCGGTCCGGGGTGCAGATGAGGTTCCTGATCTCGTCCCGCACCCCAAGCCGGTCGCAGGCCTGGTCGAAGTAGTAGGTCACCGCCTGAAATGGAGTCATCTCCCCGATATTGGCCATGGCGTCACCGGTACTGGTTGAACGTTAGTCACTGGTAAGGACAGCCGGTCACAGAACAGAAAAAGGGCCGGGTCGTAGCCACGGTAGCACAGTTGCAGCAGTCAGCCGTCAGCCATCAGCTTTCAGTGGATAGATGCACTACGGTTTCAGTATCTCCCACCGGGAGAGGACGCGCTCCGTCGATGGCCGAATGCCAAGCTCGCTGGAGATGCCCAGGCAGGGGGATGGTCTTGGCGTGGCCGCCTTCACCGTTACGCTCCCGATGTGGGCGGGACTCAAAAACCGGTCACAGATGGCGGTGCTGAGTGTCGCGAAATTTTATTCGAGAAGGAACCCTTCATAACCGTTGGCCGCCACCTCGGCACGCTTGGCCCGCATGACTGGGGCCGGGTCCGGGGAGGTGAGCAATACCCGCGCCTTGCCGGGGATATTCGCCCCCACGAACCAAGAGTTGGCCTGGGTCCGGAGGATCTTGGCGCCGGCCTCGTTGACGTGATTGACCCATGCATCCTCCGCCTCGAGCGTGGCCGAGATACGCGTGAATTTATTGTCGCGCACGTAGCACATGGCTTCGCTCACCCAGTCCACCAAAGGCTCGGCGGCCCTGACGAAGTTTCCGACCGAGGCTGCATTGATGGTGAAGAGATTCGGGAAGCCGGCGCTGGAGATGCCCATATAGGTGCGCGGGCCTCCGGCGAATTTATCCTTCAGAGTCTGCCCGCCTTCGCCTCTGATATCCAGTTTGATCAACGACCCGGTCACGGCGTCGAATCCCGTGGCGAAGATTATGACGTCCAGCTCGTACTCGGCATCCCTGGTCTTCACGCCTTTGGGGGTGATGCGCTCGATGGGGGCCTCGCGCACGTCAACCAGCAAAACATTGTCCCGGTTGTAAACTTCGTAGTACCCGCTCTCGCAGGGGAGGCGCTTGGAGCCAAACATGTGGTCCTTGGGCACCAGCATCTCCGCCACCACCGGGTCGTTCACGCGCTCGCGTATCTTGTTGCGGACGAATTCGGCGTAGTCCTCGTTGGCCTCCCCTGGGACCATGACGTCATGGAAATTGGCCAGCCATTTCTTGAAACCGGGCTCCGCCCACAGCCTTTCATACTGCTCCAGCCGTTCTTCCGGTGAGACTTCCATGGCCGACCGTGGGTCGAATTTGTGAACGAATGAGCCTGGAGTCTCCATGCATTTCTTGAAGATCTCCGGGTAGCTGGCTTTGATCTGGCGCTGTTCCTCGTCATCGATGGGGCTGTTCCGGAGCGGCGCGCAGAAGTTGGCCGTGCGTTGGAAGACTGTCAGGTGCGATACTTCTTTGGCGATCTCCGGTATGAGCTGGACTCCCGAGGCCCCCGTGCCGATCACTCCCACCCGTTTGCCGGCCAGGTCCATGCCCTCCCGCGGCCATCTGCCGGTGTGGCACCATTTGCCCTTGAAGCTGTCTATGCCCTCAAAGTCCGGTATGTAGCCCGAAGACAGGATGCCGACCGAGGTGATCAAGAATTGCCCCCGCGCCCGGTGGCCATCCTCCAACCGGACCTCCCAGCAGCCCTCGTCCTCATCAAACACGGCCGATTCCACGCGCGAGTTTAACCGGATGTCCCGGCGAAGATCGAATTTATCTGCTACGTAATTGAGGTAGCGTTCGTTCTCCGGCTGGCCGGAATAATGCTCTTTCCAGTCCCATTCCTGGAGGAGTTCTTCTGAGAACGAATACCCATAGGAGTAACTCTCGGAGTCGAAACGACATCCCGGATAGCGGTTCCAATACCAGGTGCCGCCCACTCCGCCACCTTCTTCGAACGCCCGGACCGAGAAACCGAGCTTCCGCATGCGGTACAACGAATACAGGCCGGTAACGCCGGCGCCGATGATGATCGCATCAAACCGCTCGACCTCTTCGGCCGGCCTAGCACCGGCTGCCTGCGTTCGCTGTTCAGTGGTCGCCATCAGTTGCTCCTGTAGGGGTTTGAACTTGTCCGGCCGCCATGAATGGGACTGCTCACGTCATGCAACTAACTGATAACGAAAGCAGCGGCGGCCAACACGAATATAGCCTTTGAAACGGCTCGAGGCCGGTGCCCAGCATAATACCCTGTAATGTTGATATAAGTCTACTATCATGGAGGGCAATAATTGTCAGGCACCGTTAAGGACGCCTTCCCCTTGAAAATCGACGAAATCTTAAGGGGACCCAACTGGAAGACACAGGCCGGCGCTGGACTGCGAAAGTCAGAAGATAATCCCTTAGTCCCCGGGAGTAGGCGGGGGGAGAGACCGCCGTGCGCTCAGGCCCGGTCTTGGGCCGTGCCGGTGGATGAAAGATTCTTGAGGGTCTGCGCGGTCTGTCGAAAGGTTTCCGGATGAGCGCCGCTGGCGATGGAGGCAAGATATTCGGCGGATTCGCCGCTCAGGGCGGAAACGCCGGTAAAGTCGGCGCCCTCGATGCTGATGAGGTTGGTCAATTGGGCGCCTTGGAGGGCTGCGCCGGTGAAGTTGGCATCGCGAAGATTGGCCCCGCTCAGGTTGGCGTTCTCAAGTTTGGCGTTCTTGAGGTCCGCCCCGTGCAGGTTCACACCGCTGAGATTGGCCGAGGTTAGATCGGACCCGCTGAGGTCCGCCCCGCGGAGGTCCGCCCCGCTCAGGTCGGCGTGACTCAGGTCTACGCCGCTCAGCACTGTGGCGAAAGCGATCACGCCATGGAGATCAGCCTGGGTCAGGTCCGAACCGGTCAGATCGGCGTCGCTCAGGTCGGCCCCTCTCAGGTCGATGCCGTCCAGGTCCGCCTCTTTTATGACCGCGCCCCGCAGATTGGCCAGGCCAAAGCCCGCTTGCTGCAATGAAGCCCCATTCAACTCCACCAAGCTCAGGTCGCTCCCGGATAATGAGACCATCGGCACGGTGTCGGTCCCGTTCCGGGAGATGAGCCCGCTTCCATATAGGAACGCCACCAGGTTGCGCTTCTCGTCGGCCTTGAGTATCTTCAGGATGGCGTCGGTGCGCCCTTTGGTCAGGCTTCTAGCCGTGTCGGTAAAGATACCGTCCTCGTCCCGCAGCAATAGTGTGGAAATGCCGTCGAAATAGGAGTCCAGACTCTGGGCCCGGATGATGCGCTCTTGTTCCAGGGTCGAGATATTGTGGTTCGACTCGATCTGCTCGGTTAGTTCCCGTTGCTCCCGGCTGATCCGCTTGCCGTCGACCCACTGGCGTATCCCGATGTATACCGCCACGCAGGCGATGGCGATGGAGCCTGCCGCCCCGGCTATCTCGGCGATGGCGCCCATGGCAACCCAGTTCATGGCATACCTCCCAAAGCGACGGACAAAGCGGCGGTCACTGCCCGGCTTGGGGGCGGTTGTGCCGTTCCAGGCAGTCGCTGATGCGGCTCTTCAACGTGACCGGATTAAAAGGTTTTGTCAGGTAATCCTCAGCGCCCAGTGCGAGGCATCTCGCCTTGCCGTCTGATTCATCAAGGGCGGTGGTGATGATCACCGGTATATGGCTCAATGACTGGTCGGCTTTCAGATGCTCCAGCACCTGGTACCCGTTCATCACGGGGAGCATTATGTCCAGTAAGACCAGGTCGAATTCTTCTTGTTCCATGAATTCCAAGGCTTGGCGGCCGTCCACGGCCATCGTCACGCGGTAGCCCTGGCGTGCAAGGCGCCGGCCCAGCAGGTCCCGGTTCATCTCGTTGTCGTCGACCACCAGGAGGGAATATTGCTGGCTAGCCATTACTCAGACCCCTTGCCAAGTAGCTTTTCTATCTTTTCGATCAACCGGGAGAATTCCACCGGTTTGGTGTCGTAGTCGTCGCAACCGGCCTCCAGAGACTTCTCCCGGTCACCCGCCATGGCGTGGGCGGTGAGGGCGATCACCGGTATAGACTGGGTCTCCGGAGCAGCCTTGAGTTGCCGGGTGGCGGCCCAGCCGTCCAGGACGGGCAGGTCCATGTCCATCAAGATTATGTCCGGCGAGCCGGACCGGGCTTTATTCATCCCGTCCTCGCCGTCCACTGCGGAGATGACCTCATAGCCCCGGCGTTCCAGGCGCCGTGTGAGCATATCCCGGTTCATCTCGTTGTCCTCAACAACCAAGACCTTGGGCATGGCTCCCTCTCGATGTGTATCTAGATTGGGTTTTAGGTGCGGTCTTTTCCGGCAAAGGCGGTCACCAAACCGCGCAGTTCAGTCAACAATGATTCGGCGGAGTATGAACCCTTCTGCACCACTTTCTCCACGTATCCGTTCAGGCGCTGCCGGTCTTCGGCCGTGATGTCTTTGGCGGTGACAACCACCACTGGGAGCCGTTTCCACCGGTCGTCGCGGCGCAATTCTTCAATGAACTCGAACCCGTCCATCTCCGGCATCATCAGGTCCAGCAGTATCAGGCTGGGGGCGGTCTCGTCCAACATGTCCAGAGCGATCCGGCCGTTCTCGGCAAAGGCCACTTCCCAACCCTCCTTCTGAAGCATGCGGCGGACCATCTCCCGCACCGCCGGGTCGTCGTCCACCACCAGCACCGGCCCATTTGTTGTGTCCTGCTTGTACTTGTTCAGCACCGAAAGCAGACGCCCCCGGTCTATGGGTTTGGTCAAGTACTCGGCGGCGCCCAGGGCATACCCCAGGTTCTTCTGGTCGATTATGGTCACCATGATGACCGGGATATCGGCCAGGTCCGGGTCGGCTTTCAAGGCCGATAGAACGGCCCAGCCGTCCATACCGGGCATCATAACATCCAGCGTGATCACCGCGGGCAGCAGTTCTTTGGCCAGGCGCAGGCCCTCTTGGCCTCCCATGGCCCGCACCAGGTTGAAGCCCTGTCCGGCCAGGGACCGCTGCATCAGGTCGTGGACATTGGCGTCGTCGTCCACCACCAACACAGTGTTGGGTAACGGGGTGGCTTCAACCGTCTCAGCCGGAGCAGAATCTTCAACGCCGGCCTGCGGTTCGCCGGGTTCCGTGGCAACCGCCGGCAGCCTCATGGTGAAAGTCGAGCCTTTTCCGGTCTCGCTTGCCACCAGGACCTTGCCGCCCATCATCTCGCAGAAATGGCGGGTGATGGCCAGTCCTAGGCCGGTGCCGCCAAAGCGCCTGGTGGTCGATGCCTCGGCCTGGGCGAAGGCTTCGAATAGGTGTTCCATCTGTTCTTCGGTCATGCCGATGCCGGTATCCCCGATGGAAAAGTTGACCCATTCCCGGCCGTCTTC
The DNA here is from genome assembly GCA_022563275.1 of Chloroflexota bacterium. The sequence continues at coordinate 10,615 of JADFNR010000081.1, forward strand.
GGTATCCCGGCTAACCGACAGTGAGATGGTGCCTTCCTCGGTGAACTTGCTGGAGTTGCTGAGCAGGTTGAACAGACACTGTCTGACTTTGGTCATGTCGGCGTGGATGGAGCCGACGGACTCGGGGCAATCTATCTCCAGTGTGTTGGAGTTCTTGGCCACCAGGGGCTGAATCGTCCTCACCACCTCTTGGATCATGGGCGCGATGGGGAAGGTCTCCAGGTAGATGTCCATCCCGCCGGCCTCGATCTTTGAGATGTCCAAGACATCGTTGATCAGGCTCAGCAGGTGTTTGCCGGCGCCGTTGATGCGCTCCAGGTCGTCTTCGAATTCTGAGTTGCCCAGGTCTTGGGCCTCTTCTTGGAGCATCTCGCTGTAGCCGATGATGGCGTTCAGGGGAGTGCGTAATTCGTGGCTCATGTTGGCCAGGAACTGGCTCTTGGTCCGGTTGGCTTCTTCGGCTGCCTCCCGGGCCTGCTGGGTCTGCTCTATAAACTGGGCGTTGCCGATGGCCACGGCGGCGCTGTCGGCCAGGGTCTGGAGCAACTGCGCCTCCGCCTCGCCGAATTCGTGGACGGAATAATAGTTCGCCGTAAGGCAGCCGTAGACCTGGTCCCGGATGATGATGGGGGCGGAGAGCGCCGCCCGGTTCTTGGAATTCAAGACCGTCTCCCGGACCGAGGGGTCTGGATATTCCGTCTCGGCATTTTCGTGCAGGTCGTTTTTCCAGACCGGCTTGCGGTCACGAAATGCCCTTCCCACGGTGCCGACGCCGGGCAGGAAGAAATAATTCTCCGTAGTGTCTTCATCCGTGAGGAAGTTGTGCTCACGAGCGAGGACCAAGCCGTTTTTTTCCACATCGAAACTGAACAATGACGAGGCCTCGCTGCTTAGAAGCTCAGCCGCTTTCTCGACGATCAAATCCAGCACCGTATCCATGTCCGGACTGGAGGCCAGCTGTTCCGTGATCTCGTATAACTGGGTGGCTTCATCCCTCGCCTGCTGGGTCTCCTCGATGAACCGGGCGTTGCCGATGGCCACGGCGGCGCTGTCGGCCAGGGTTTGCTGGAGCTGGATCTCGGCATCGGTAAAGTCATGGGGCTCGAAGTACAAGATGTTGAGGGTACCGTATGCCTGGCCTCGGATGATTATAGGGACCGCCGCGATGGCTCGGACTCCACTGGCCCGAACCGCGGAATCGCTTTCGGAGTTTGAAAGTGGAGCGGACCCATCGGATTCGCGGTCACTTGTCCACGTGGGCCGTCTTTCTCGAAAAGCGACCCCTGAGAGGCCCTCTCCTGGTCTAACATGAACCGATCCCTCTAGCCCCTCCGGGAAATTGAAGGTCTTGGCGACGTACAGCTCATCTCTAACCGGGTCGTACTCAAAGATCCCCGCCGCCCCGCACTCGAATAGGTCCACCGCTCTGGCAGTGATCAGGTCTAAGACCGCGTCCATATCCGTGCTGGAGGCCAACTGGGAGGTCACCTCCTGTAACTGGGTGGCCTCCCGCTCCCGGGCCTCCGCCTCGTCTCGGGCCTGCTGGGTCTCCTCGATGAACCGGGCGTTGCCGATGGCCACGGCGGCGCTGTCGGCCAGGGCTTCCAGTAGCCCGATTTCTGCATCCGTGAATTCGTGGGATTCTAGGTACGAAACGTTCAAAACGCCATAAGGCTGGTCCCGGACGACGATGGGCACCGCCAGTACCGCCCTGACACCCGCCTCCTCGATCGCTCGGAGGGCATCTCCTTCAGTCCGGTTCAGGCTCTGGTCGGTAGTGATATCACTGCTCCAGAAAGGTCGTCTTTCCTGAAAGGCGAGTCCATTGATCCCTAGTCCCGGTTTGGCGGAATATTGCTCTAGAAGTACTGTAGCTTTGTTGTGTGTCTTAGCGTATAGCAGTGAACCGCTGGCCTCATCAAACCTAAAGATTGCAGATCCATTACTCCCAAGCAGCTCAGTAGCTTTAGCGGTTATTAGGTCCAACACGGTATCCATATCATTGGCGGAGGCGAGTTGCTCCGTGATCTCGTATAGCTGGGTGGCTTCGTCCCTGGCCCGTTGGGTGTCCTCGATGAACCGGGCGTTGTTGATGGCCACGGCGGCGCTGTCGGCCAGGTTCTGGACCAGGTTTATCTCTTCGGGGGTGAAGTCTCGATGTTGGTCAAAAACCACTTCGAGAATCCCATACACCTCGTCCTGAATAATGATTGGGGCGGCCACCACAGCCACTACACCCCATTCCGCCGCCATGTCATTGACGATCTTTTGAGAATCTTCATTCGAGTAAGCGACCGAAGAATCGCTCAGAAGGTCGTTGGTGGAGACCGCGCGCCGCTCCACGTAGGCGCGTCCGGCGTTGCCTTCACCGGCCCTAACTACCAATTTCCACACCTCCTCCGTGCCAAAGTTGTGCTCGGTTGCGACAACGAGTCCACCTCTTGATTCGTCGTATCGCAATAAAAGCCCCCCTCGCCCACCGGTGAGTTCAACGGCTTGCTGGGTTATCAGTTCCAACACGCTGGCCAGGTCATGGTTGGAGGCCAGTTGGGTGGTTACCTCATAGAGTTGGATGGCCTGCCGCTCCCGGGCCTCCGCTTCATTCAAGAGCCGGGCCTTCTCCAAGGCTAGCGATGCCTGGTCGGCGAAGGCGGACAGGAGGGAGATTTCATCGTCGGTGAACCGGCGGATTCGGCTATCCATCACAGCGAGTACGCCTATGGACCGGCCGTTCGCCAACAGAGGAACTGAGGCACCCGAGAGGAATCCGAGCTCTTGCACTGCGAGGCGCCTTTCCGGAGCAAGCAACTGTTCTTCCGCGACGTTCTCCGTGGCCCAAGGTTTCTTGGTGGCCATCACATGGCCCATCAGGCCTTCCCCAACTGAGATGTCAAATTGAGAACCATCAGTACCGGTCACCAAGCCAGCCGTCGATCGTGTGGCTGCACTAGGCACTAATAGGTCTCCCTCCAACAACCGGATATAGGCGCCAGATGCGCCAACAAGCCGGGCAGCCTCATTCACGATCAGGTCCAACACTTCGTCCGTGTCGTGCGCTCCCGCCAGCTTGTTGGAGATCTGGTAGAGGGCGTCGGAGCGTTCTCTCTCCGTCTCTGCCTCTTTCAAAAGCCGGGCTTTGTCCAGGGCAAGTGCTGCCTGGTCGGCGAAGGCCTCGGTCAACTGTATCTCATCATCGGTGAATACCCGGCCGGTCAGGTCGCCCACGGTCAGTACGCCGGTTACCCGGTCCTGGACGATGAATGGCACCGCGACAAAAGCTCGAGTATCCAACTGTTCGAGAACGGTTTTTTGTTCCTCGGTGTGGGTTAGCCGCTCGTCTGCCAAAAGGTCTGTCATGACCAAGGTTTGTCGCTTTCGGGCAGCCAAAGAGCGAATCGATCCCAGGTCAGCTAAGCTAAAATCTTGGGTGAACCGGGGATGTGAATCCCCGGAGACGCTGATCAATGAAAGATTCTCAGTGGACTCGTCTAACTGAAAAATGATCGCTATGCGCGCGGCGATGAGAGAGCGGGAGCTGTCGGTGATCTTTTGAGAGACCGCCTCAAAGTCCATGGTGGTAGCCAGGTCGCTGACCACATCATTCAAGGTTGCCAGCCGGCCCCGTTCCCGCTCAGCCTCGTTCAAGAGCCGGGCCTTATCCAAAGCGAGTGCTGCCTGGTCGGCGAAGGCGGTCAGGAGGGAAACTTCATCGTCGGTGAAGCGGCGGGTGTTAGTATTCATCACTGCTAGCACGCCAACCGAAATATCATTAGCCAATAGAGGAACGGCGGCGGCGGAAAGAAAGCCGCTTGCTTGGACCCTCTTGCGAATATCCGGTGTTAGCAACTCTTCCTCTTCCATGTTCTCAGTGACCCAAGGCTTTTTGGAGGCCATCACATGGCCCATAATGCCTTCCCCAACAACGAGAGTCATTGAGCCCAATTCCCCTAACGACTCTGTGGAGGCGCTGGGCACCAAGAATTCGCCCTCTAACAACCGGATGTAGGCGGCAGACGAGCCAACCAACCTGGCAGCCTCGTTCACGATCAGGTCCAGCACCTCGTCCGTGTCGTGGACACCAGCCAGCTTGTTGGAGATCTGGTAAAGGGCGTCGGAGCGTTCTTTCTCCCGTTCAGCTTCGCTCAGGAGCCGGGCTTTCTCCAGGGCCAGCGACGCCTGGTCGGCGAAGGCGGAGAGGAGGGAAACTTCATCGTCGGTGAAGCGGCGGATTCGGCTATCCATCACAGCGAGCACGCCTATGGACCGGTCATTGGCTAGCAACGGGACAGCAGCCCCACCATGAAATCCATATTTCCCGTTTCTGAGACGGGCTTCCGATGTCAGGGTCTCATCATTTGGCATGTCCTCTATGACCATTGGCTTTTTGGTGGCCATCACACGGCCCATGACGTTCGTCGTTTCGGCAACAACTTCGACTCGGGGCTGCGCATCGACCGTTTCGGCCAGATAAGCGGCCGCGGACTGTGTTGCGGCGCCGGCCACCAATTGGTCATCTTCCACCAACCGGAGGTATGCGGCGGGCGCGCCAAGGAGCCGGGCGGCCTCATTCACGATCAAGTCCAGCACTTCGTCCGTGTCGTGGACGCCGGCCAGCAGGTTAGAGACCCGGTAAAGGGAGTCCGAGCGTTCCTTCTCTTTCTCCGC
>JADFNR010000082.1 GCA_022563275.1 Chloroflexota bacterium
TGGCGGTCGTGCTGTTGGGCAGGCGCACCGTGTCCACCCGCACATTGATGATGCTGCCTTCGTAGATGCGTTTGGACTCGATGGTGGGTTCCGAAAGAGAATCCGGATTATTCTCGTTATTTATTGTGGTTTCGGTTAGGGAATCGGCTGGGTCTTGTTCTGGCATATTCACTGGCCGCGGATGCTGAATCCCAAGCGGCGGGTCAGCGTTCCGAAGAAATAGCTTGAGGGATGGGCCCGCAGGAACCGGGCCTTATAGGGACTCTGCTTCAGATCGACCCGGTCGCCGAGGTCCAACGGGTGGTCGATTATTCCGTCAACGGCCAAGATGGCCTGCTGGAAGCCCTCTAACGTCAGAGAGACCTCGGTTGACGGTTTCAGCACCAATGCGGCGCTAAGTCCCATGTGGGCCGCCACCGTCTTGAGCACCATGGAGTCGGACTCGGGGTCCAGGATGGGTCCGCCGACAGCCAGGTTGTAGCCGGTGCTGCCGGTGGCGGTGGACATGATCACGCCATCGGCCCGGAAAGTGGTAACGGGCGCGCCGTCAATGGTCCCAGACACGGTCACCACCCGGGACACGGCGCCCCTGGTGAGGACCACGTCGTTCAATGCGTGGTAGGGGCCTTCGGTAGTTTCCGAATTGGCCTTGTTCACGATGGCCTGCAGCATGTTGCGCTCGTCCATCCGTGAGTCGCCGTTGAAGTAGAACGGCAGCCGCTCCATGGCCTCGTCCACCTGCAATTCGGTCATGAAGCCCAGCCGGCCCATGTTGATGCCGACGATGGGTATGCCGGCGGGGCCGGTGAAGTTCACCGCGCGCAGGATGGTGCCGTCGCCGCCCACGGTGATCACCAGGTCGGTGTTCTCAGCCCTGGGCAGGAGGGTCTCCAGGTTCTCGGCCGGAGAGATCCAGCTATGCTCCGACAGGTTCAGGTCGTGGAGGATGGCCGTGCTCAGGTCCAAGGCCTCGGGCACCCTGGCGTTGTAGATGATACCGATGTTTTTCATCGTGTCTTTTATCGTCGCTTAGCCGGCTTTTCTCGATTCTATGGCCTGGCTCTTATTTACCAGTTCTTAATTATGGACCTTTTTCTATTAGCTTGCTGCCGGGTTTGGCTAGGGTATCCCGGCGCTAGACCGCCAGAGCCTTTACGGCCTCTTGGGCCGCCTCCATGACGAACCCCGGCGCGATCCCCATGAACACCATGGCCGCTCCGGCCAGTCCCAGAGCCAGCCACGGGGCTGGCGACGCGGTGATCTTCTCTTCTGAAGTGGCGGGCTGATTGAACATCACCCGGATGATTTTGACGTAGTAGTAGGCCGAGACCGCGCTATTGATCACGCCCAAGACGGCCAACCAGATCAGTCCGCTGTCCACCGCCGCCGTGAAGATGTACAACTTGGCGATGAATATCCCGGTGGGCGGCACGCCGATCAGGGCCAGCAATGAAAGGGCTAAGACGATGGCCAGCACCGGGTTCCTGCTGGAAAGCCCCGCATAGTCGCTGATCTGGTCGCTGCTGATCTTTGAGCTGATGATGGTTATGGCGAAGAACGCGGTCAGGTTGGCCGCCGCGTAGGCGGCCAGGTAGAACAACACCGAATCTGGGCCGATGGCCGCGAACTCGGGCGCCCTGAAGACGCCCTCGCCGGACTTCACGCCGGCCGCCACGCCAATCAGGATGTACCCCGCGTGGGAGATGGTGCTGTAGCCGAACAGACGCCTGATATTTGTCTGGCTGATGGCCACCAGGTTGCCGATGACCATGGATGCCGCGGCCAACCCGGCGATCAGGATTCCCCAATCCAGGGCCACATCGAAGAACCCGGTGAAGAATACCCGTATCAATATGGCGAAGGCGGCGGCCTTGCTGGCCACCGACAGGAACCCCACCACCGGAGTGGGCCCGCCCTCGTAAACGTCGGGCACCCACATCTGGAACGGGGCCGCTGAAAGTTTGAAGCCGAAACCGGCGATCATCAGGATTATGCCCACGAACAGAGCGTAATTGCCGAAGGGCGTGTCTCCCGCCGCTTGGCCGATGGCGGCCGATATGTCCGCCAGTTGGGTGCTGCCCGTGAAACCGAACAGCAGCGCCATGCCATAAAGCATCAGGGCTGAACTGATGGCCCCGATGATCAGGAACTTCATCCCCGCTTCACTGGAGCGCTGGTTCATGAGGAAGGCGGCCAACGCGGCCAGCGGGAGGGTGGTCAGTTCCAATGAAACGTAGATGGTGATCAGTTCGGTGGCGGCCGCCAAGAGCATCATTCCGGTGGCCGCGAACAATATCAAGGCGAAATACTCGCCCTGGAACCGCTCCATGTTCCGCACGTAGTCGGCGGACGACAAGACCACCAACGCCACCGACCCGATTATCAGGAAATTGAAGAAGAGGGCGAACCGGTCGACCGCCAACGTACCCAGGAGGATGCTGGGGTCCTCGGTGGCGAAGGCGCCGGCGCCGTGGAGCAGGCTGGTGGACGCTCCCAGGTCGTAGGACTGTATCAGGGTCATCACGAAGGGCCCGGCCAGCGCCGCAAAGGCCACGTAGGGCAGCAGGCCCTTGGAACGCGGGGGCAGGAAAAGGTCCACCAAGATCACCAAGACCGCGGCTCCGGCCATGGCCAGGTAGGGTGATATGACGTAAAAATCGTGGACTGACATTACGGGTTGATCACCCCATTAAGGATATCCACCATGGGGTTCAGTCCAGACTCGAATACGCCGGTCAACACCGTGGGCCAGACACCCACTCCGATGATGGTCACAACCATCAACGCAAGGGGCGCCGCCTCCACCAATGAGGCGTCGGTCAGGTTGTCGAAAGTCTCCCGCCGCTCTCCGAAGAATGTGCGCTCCATCATCCAGAGGATGTAGCCGGCGGCCAGCACGATCCCCAGCACGGCCAGGACCGTGGGCCAATCGTAAGCCTGGTAGGCGCCGAGGAACACCAAAAGCTCGGAGACGAAACCGCTGAGTCCAGGCAAGCCCAGCGACGCCAGTCCGGCGATGAGCATGGCGACGGCCACCACCGGCATCCGTCCGGCCAGGCCGCCCAGGTCGGGTATGTAGCGCGTGTGGGTCTTGTCATAGACCAGCCCCACCGCCAAGAACAGCAGGCCGGTCACCGTGCCGTGGGTGAATAGCTGCATAGCCGCGCCGTTCAACCCGGTGACGGTCAGCGTTCCCTGGGAGATTCCCACAGAGCCGATGCCCACCAACACCAGGCCCATGTGGCTGATGCTGGAATAGGCGATCAGGCGTTTCAGGTCGGTCTGCCTCATGGTGACCACCGCGCCGTAGAGCACGCTCACCACACCCAACAGCACCAACGCCCAGGCGAAGCGGTCGGTCTGGGAGGGGAACATACCCACATTGATGCGGAGCAGGCCATAACCGCCCATCTTCAGCAGCACGCCCGCCAACATGACGCTGGCGGCGGTGGGCGCGTCGGTGTGGGCGTCGGGCAGCCAGGTATGGACCGGCCAGACGGGCAGCTTGATGGCGAATCCAGCGAAGAAGAGCCAGAACAGTCCGGACAACGGGATCAGCAGGCCGGCGGAAGTCAACATGGTGGCCTGGGTGGAAAGCTCCACCATATTGAACGTGCCGACGCCGGGTGTGAGGAACACCGCCACGATGGCCACCAGCATGAAGGCGCTGCCCAGGATGGTGAAGATCAGGAATTTCATGGCCGAGTATTCTTTTCGGCCGCTGCCCCAGACGGAAATGAGCATGAACATGGGGATCAGCTCTAACTCCCAGAACAGGAAGAAGAGCAGCAGGTCCATGGAGCTGAACACCCCCATCACCGCTGTTTGGAGCACCAGGAGCCAAACGAAATACTCTTTGACCCGCAGACCGATGCGCCAGGACGCCAGCACGGCGCACATGCCCAAGAGTCCCGTCAACGCCACCATCGGCGCGCTGAGGCCGTCCACCGTCAGCAGAAAGTCGGCGTTGAGCCCCACGTCGGGTATCCAGGTGATCATGTCCACGAACTGGAAGCGGTCCGCGCCCTCGCTCCGGTCGAAGAAACCGAAGACCACCAGGGAAAGGACCATGTCGGCGAAGGCGATCAGGACGGCGAAATTCCGCACGTTCCGGTCGCCTTTGACCACCAACAGCAAGACCAGCGCTCCCGCAGCAGGCAGGAACACCGTCGCCGTTAAAAGTCCGTTGTAGCCTTCTACCATCTACTTATTTTCCAATTCAAGAACGGACATCTACCTGATTCCTTATGCCAGCAACAAGGCCAGAATGATGGCTAAAACGCCAAAGGCTATCCCAGTGGCGTAGGCCTGCACCTGCCCAGTTTGAAACTTTCCGATGGCTATGCCGATGTTCCGGAAGAACCATCCGATCAGGTCCACGGTGCCGTCCACCAGGTTGCGGTCGATCCAGTCCAAGGTCCCGGCGATGATACCGAAGAACCCCTTCCGCACCATCACGTCTTCATAAAGGGTATCCAGGTAATATTTCTGGGTGAGCAGGGTGTGCACCGGCTTCACGCGCTCCAGAGGATCGGCCCGTTGGTCCCGCCGGCGGAGGTAGACCAAGGCGGCCAGACCGATGCCAGATAGCGCCGCCACGGTCGATATGCCGGCCATCCACCGGCTGAAATCCAAAGTCTCGGCATGCCCCACGGCTCCCATGGCCGCTTGTAAGCCGTCGCCCAAGAACCCGGTTATCCAGTGTCTGGGTATGCCGATCTCCTCGGTCCACTGAGGGTTGGCCAGGTAGCCCACGGCCACCGCGGCCACTCCCAGCACCACCATGGGCAGCACCATGACCCAGGGCGACTCGGCCAGATGCACGCCGCCATGGCCAGATGCCCCCGCTGGAGCCGTCTGGGCCTTATCTTCCAATTCCTTATCGATCCCACCCCGGAACTCGCCATGGAAGGTCAGGATGATCATCCGGATGGTGTAGAAGGCGGTGACAATCACTCCCGCGATCAACGCGGAGAAGGTCACCCGGCTGACCCAGGTATCCACCAGGCCGTTGCCGTTCCAAGCGCCCAAGAGGATCTCGTCCTTGCTCCAGAAACCGGCCAGGGGAATGATGCCCACCAGGCTCAGCCCCGCCACCAGCATCAAGATATAGGTGATGGGCATGTGGCGCCGCAGTCCGCCCATGTAGCGCATGTCAAAGGTGCCCGTGGCGTGGTTGACGTTGCCGGCCCCCAGGAAGAGGAGCGCCTTGAACGCCGCGTGGGTCACCAGATGGAAGATGGCCGCCGCGTACAATCCCAGCCCCAATGCCGCCATCATGTAACCCAATTGGCTGATCGTTGAGTAGGCCATGACCCGCTTGATGTCGTTCATCACCAGGCCCATGGACGCCGCGAAGATCGCGGTGAAAGCGCCCACCAGGGCCACGACCGTCATCGCGTCGGCGGAGTTTTGGAAAAGCGGGAAGAAGCGGGCCACCAGGAAAACGCCGGCCGCGACCATGGTCGCCGCGTGGATCAGGGCGCTGACCGGGGTTGGGCCTTCCATGGCGTCGGGAAGCCAGGAGTGGAGGGGGAATTGGCCCGACTTGCCTGCGGCGCCGGCGAAGATCCCCAGAGCCATCCAGGTCAGGGCGGCGCCGCCCAGCAGCGCGCCGGCCGCGAACCCCGGTTGGGCCGCCGCCCAGATGTCCGGGATGTGGAAGGCATTCAGCCCGGCGGCGGCGAAGGTGTCGGCCTGGGTGAATAGGTAAAGGATGGCGATCAGGAATCCCACGTCGCCGATGCGGGTGATGATGAAAGCCTTCTTGGCGGCGGCGGCAGCGGCGGGGCGCTCGTGCCAGAAGCCGATGAGCAGATAGGACGACACGCCCACCAACTCCCAGAACACGTAGAGTTGGATGATGTTGGACGCCAGGACCAACCCCAGCATGGCGGCGGTGAACAGGGACATATAGGCGTAGTACCGGGAGAAACTGGGGTCGCCCTTCATGTATCCCAGGGAGTAGACCTGCACCAGCAGACTCACTCCGGTGACCACCACCAGCATCACGGCGGTCAACGGGTCCACCAGCAGTCCCATCTCGATGGTTGCTCCGCCAACCACCAGCCACTCAATGGGCTCGAAGTCCAGGTCGTGGCCCAAGATTACCGAGCGCAGGGTCCAGATGGAGAATGCCAACGCCGTGCCAAGGGCGGCAATGGTAACGGCCCCGCTGATCAGGGAATAGCGGTTGAAGAACGGCCGGACCACCAATGCGGCGAAGGCAAAGGAGGCCAGAGGCAACAGGAAGATGGACCAGATAACGGCTTCGCTAACCAACTATGGCTTCCTCGGTATCTCTGCCGCGACATGTTCCCTTTCTGTCGGGATGATCGTTTCGCTAAGCATCTATAGTTTCCGGAGAATCTCTTCGGCGACGTGTTCCCGTCCTTTGGGAACGTATATCTTGAAGGGCACCCGCTCGGCCCAGTCCAATATGTCTCCCTCCGGCAGAATGCGGGTGGGCAGGCCCTCGCCTTCGAGGACCTCCTTCCACATCTCCGCCAGCATCAGATTCGGCGCTTGTTTAAATTCAACCCACATAAAGTTCTCTTGGGACCAAGTCCAGGCTTAGTGGCGCATCTGGGTGGCCTCGGTCAGGTCCACCGATCCGCTGGTCCGGTACATGGCGAATACGATGCCCAGGCCCAAGGCGATCTCAGCAGCGGCCACGGTGATGATAAAAACCGCGAAGACCTGTCCGGTGAGCACCGAGCTGATGTCGTCCTGAAGGGCCGCGGGCGCCAGGTATTTGGCCATGGCCACCAGGGTCACGTTCACCGCGTTGAACATCAACTCGATGGACATCAAAACGGCCAAGACGTTACGCCGGGCAAGGGACCCGTAGAGGCCGATGCAGAACAGGACCGCCGAGACGATCAGAAAGGCTTCGAAAGACATGCCCGGCTAGCCCCTCCTCGTGCCCGGATCGGGGCGCACCAGCACCAAAGCGCCGATCAACGCCGCCAGCAGCAGCACCGACACAGCCTCGAAGGGCAGCACGTAGTCGCTGATCAAGAGGTCGGCAAGACCGGATTTTTGCACCTCGGCCTGCTCCTCGGGGCTGGTGACTCCGGCTTCGGTGAGTTCTTCGGCGGTGAGGGTCGTCACCGCGCTGGTCTGCACCAATTCCGCCCGCGCCTGCTGATCGGCGGGCAGGAAATCCCACTTGGTGTCCACGGCAACTGTCACCAGAGCAACCAACAGCAGGGCCGCGAAAACCGCCGCCGGGATCTGGAGGCGGTTGGGCAGGTTGCCCCGCTGGACGTCCCGGGTCAGCATCACAGCGAAGATTATCAGGATGGCGATGGCCCCAACGTAGATCAGGACTTGGACCACGGCCAAGAACTCGGCGCTGAGCAGGATGAAGAACCCAGCCACGGCCATGAAGACCACGATCAAGAGCAGGGCGGCGCGGAACAGGTCCGGCACCAGCACCACGCCCAACGCTCCACCCACGGCCATTACGGTCAGGAGCCAAAAAACGACGTCCTGGAAAAGCATCTACTCGGGTTCCTTGGCGGGAGCCGGAGCGGGCGCGGCCTGACTGTCTTCGACGAATGACGAGTCCACCGGGGGCTCATCGGGGAGCAGGTCCGAGGGCACGGGCCGGTCGATCATCATGCCCGCTTTTTCCCTCTCATGCCACTTCCAGGACTCGCGGCCCACCTCTTCCCAATGGAGCGGGCGGCCCGCCTTGGGGTCGTAGCCGGTGTCCTCCAGTTGCGGGCGGAAGTAGGTGCTCGGGCGTTTTTCCGCCTGACGCAATTGATCGATGCCGATAATCATGTTCTTCCTGGAATACTGCCCCTGCTCGAACCCGCTGCCCATGAACAGCGCGTCGTAGGGACAGGCCTCGACGCACAGGCCGCAGAACATGCACCGGTTGATGGCGATGTCGAAGACCTCCAGCTTGTACTTGTCGCCCTCGGCCGGAGCGGTCTCGCTGGGGGTGGTTACTATCTCGATGATTCCCAGGGGGCAGTACTTGGCGCAGTTGGCGCAGCCGGTGCACCGCTCCTCGTACCAGACAAACTCCTCACCCCGGAACCGGGGGTGTTGCTTGACCCGTTCTTCGGGGTATTGGACCGTGAACGGTTTCTTGGCGAAGTTCCGTAACGTGACCATCATACCCTTGGCCATGGCTAATCCGTACATACTAATTCGCCTCCCCTGGGGAAAGGGCCGCTCCCGTAACGGGCCTCGCCGGACGGACTTTGTCCTGGATCAAGGTGCCGAAGACCAGCAGACAGACGATGGCCACGCCAAAGTTGATACCGGCCATGATCCACAGGTCGGTTGTGTCCAACGTGCCCGCGGCGTCGCGCAGGAAGAAAACCTCCAGCGCCGTGGCGAACAGGTTGATGATGCTGAGGGGCAACAGGAATTTCCAGGCGAAGGCCAGCAATTGGTCGATGCGCAACCGGGGCAAGGTGGCCCGGATCCAACTGAAGATGAAGGCCAAGACGCCGATCTTCATCAGGAACCAGGCCCAGCCCAGGTAATTGGAAATGGGTCCGGACCAACCGCTGAGGAACAACGTGACCATCACCGCGGAAGAGGTCAGGACCGCTCCGAACTCGGCGGCCTGGATCAGGGCGAATTTCACTCCGCTGTATTCGATGTGATACCCGGCGATGAGCTCCGACTCGGCTTCGGCCAGATCGAAGGGAGTGCGGTTCAACTCGGCCGACGTTCCCGCGAAGAAGACGAAGAAGGCCAGGGGCTGGACCAACAGGAAGGGGATCGCCTGGGCGGAGACCACGTCGTTCAGGGACATTGACCCGGCCACCAGCACCACGCCCAGCAGGGACATGACCACCGGGACCTCGTAGCTGATCAGGATCGCCACTCCCCGGGACGCGCCAAACATGGCGTACCGGTTGTCGGAGGACCATCCGGCCATGAAGATGGCGATGGAGGTTATCGAAGTAACGGCGAGGATGTACAGGATCCCGACGTTCAGGTTGGCCAGGGCCGTGTCTTTGGCGAAGGGCACCACGGCCATCATCAGGATCACCGGGGCCAGCATGGCCACCGGGACGATGGTGAAGACGATGCGGTCTGCTCCCTTTGGGACCAGGTCTTCTTTGAGCAGCAGTTTGACCACATCCGCCAGTGGCTGGAGCATGCCGAAGGGCCCCCAACGGTTGGGCCCGATGCGGTTGTGGAACCGGCCGATGAGTCTGCGCTCCACCCAGGAGAATAGGCCGGCGCCCATCAACACGCCATTCACCAGCAGCATCATGATGGCCAGACCAGCCACGGCGTAGGACAACCAGCAGGGCAACACCTGACCCACAAAATCGTAGATCACCCGGAACAAGAGGGTATCGTACAGGATGTTGCCGGGCTCTAGAACGCAGTTCATCGGTCCACTTCACCCATGTTGATGTCCAAGCTGCCCAGCGTCACGATCATGTCCGCCAATTTCCAGCCCACCAGAAGGTGCTCGGTCACGGTCAGGTTGATCAGGGAAGGTGAACGCACCTTGCACCGGTAGGGACTGATCCCGCCGTCCGACACCAGATAGAAGGCCAGTTCGCCCTTGGAAGCCTCCACCCGTCCGTAGGCCTCGGCCCCAGGTTTGGGCCGCAGCACCAGCGGCACGTCCGCCCGCACCGGGCCCGGCTCGATCTGCTGGATGCACTGCTTCACCATGCGGATGCTCTGGTGTATCTCCTGCATGCGCACCCAGAACCGGTCGTAGTTGTCGCCGCCGGTGGCCACTGGAACGTCGAATTCCATCCGGTCGTAGGCGTCATAGGGGTCCATCTTGCGCCAGTCCCAGTCCGATCCGCTGGCCCGGAGCACCGGCCCGCTGACCGAGCAGTTGATCGCCATGTCCAGGGGCAGCAGGCTGACTCCACGGGTGCGGACCATGACGATCTCGTTCTCCAAGATCAGTTGCTCGATCTCTTTGAACTCGGATTCAAAGTCTTTCAGGAACTGGTCCAGCGCCGGCCAGAAATCGTCCGGGGCGTCGAAGAACACTCCGCCGGGCCGCATGTAACTCACGGTGATCCGCGCTCCGCAGAGCATCTCAAACAGGTCCAGTATCCGCTCCCTGGAACGGAACGCGTACATCAACGGGGTGCCCAGGGTCCCCAGGTCCTGAAGGAAGAAGCCGATGCCCATCAGGTGGCTGGCCACCCGTTGCAACTCGGCGGTCAATGTCCTCAGGTACTTGGCCCTTTGGGGCACCTCAACGCCCAGGAGTGCTTCAACCGCCAGGCAGTAGGCCTGGTTGTTGATCATGGACGATACGTAGTCCAAACGGTCGGTCAGGGTGACGATCTGGACGTAGTTGCGCTCCTCGGCCAGCTTCTCCGTGCCCCGGTGGAGGTAACCGAATATGGGCTCAACCTCCAAGATATCCTCACCGTCAAAGGTCACGCGCAGGCGGAACACCCCGTGGGTGCTGGGGTGCTGCGGCCCGATATTTACGGTCATTGGTTCGGTTTTGATCGGCATGGTGGAGCAGTCAGCTCTCAGCTCTCAGCGGTCAGCTAGCGGATAGCTGACTGCTGATGGCTGATCGCTACAGATAGTCCTTCCGCAGTGGGTGGCCTTCAAAGCCTTCCCACAGCATGATTCTCTTCATGTTCGGGTGTCCCGAAAAACTGACGCCCATCAGGTCCCAGATCTCCCGCTCTTGGAAATCGGCCCCACGCCACAGGTGGTAGACCGATGGCAGGGTGAGATCATCGCGGCCGTCCAATCGGGTCTTGACGATGGCCGTGTGCTGTTTGTTGAGCGAGGTCAGGTGGTACACGACCTCGAAATGGTTGATGTAGTCGACGGCCGAGATGGAGTTCAGGAAATTGAAGTCCAGCCCTTCGTCCGACTTCAAGAAGCTGGCGACATCGGCCATCCGGGGAGCCTTAACGAAAAGGGCTCCGTCAACCGACTCAACCACTGAGTCCGGGACGCCGGCGCCGACTTTTTCCGCTAAATCTTCGCCGCTCAACTGTCGAACGGCCATCTAGGTATTCTCCGGCTTGGAGCCCCGTCCGAACGGGTTCAGGTTGGGGCCTTTGGGCAGGTTTTTGTACTTCTTTATCTTCTCGTGAAGCTCCATGATGCCGTAGAGCAAGGCGTCGGGGCGGGGCGGGCAGCCCGGGACGTAGACATCCACGGGTACGATGTGGTCCACGCCGGGCACCACGCTGTAGGAACCGTAGTAGGGACCGCCGCTGGTGGCGCAGACGCCCATGGCGATCACCCATTTGGGCTCGGCCATCTGGTCGTAGATGCGTTTGATGGCCGGTGACATCTTCCAGGTCACCGTCCCGGCCACGATCATCAGGTCGGCCTGCCGGGGCGAGGCCCGGAAGGCTTCCATGCCGAAGCGGGCGATGTCGAACCGTCCCATGGCGCTGGCGATCATCTCGAAGGCGCAGCAGGCCAGGCCGAAGGTCACCGGCCACAGGGCGGATTTTCTGCTCCAGTTGACCAGGGCGTCAACCGAGGTGACCATCAGGTTATTCTTGAGGTCGTCGGGGACCTCGATCGTGGGCTCGGCAAGGGGTTCGTTGGAGGCGTCTTTCAGTTCCTGGACCAGCGTCCCTTCATGCCGGTCCAACTCCCAGGTCCGGGACTGTAGTGACCCGCCTTCTTTGGATAGCTCAAATGGCATCGGCGCTCCCTAACCCCACTCCAGGTCGTTCTTGCGCCAGGCGTAGGCCAGGCCCACGGTCAGGATGCCCACGAACACGCCCATCTCGATCAGAGCGAACAATTCCAGATGCAGGAACTTGGCCGCCCAAGGATAGAGGAACACGACCTCGACATCGAATATGACGAACAGGATCGCGAACATGTAGTAGCGGAAGTTGAAGAGCTCCCACCGGCCGCCGATGGGCTCGACCCCGCACTCGTAGGCCTCGGATTTAACGTCGGTCGGATTGTTGGGCCGGAGGCCGATGCGGCCCGCCATCGAAGACATCATCAGCATGCTGATGGGAACACCGATGGCCACCGCCGTGAAGATGGCGATGAGCCCGTACTGCCGGAAATAATCGTCTAACATGGCCGTTCGTCTGTCGTTCTTTTACCCTGCGATTACGCTGGGCGCATCGTGACTGCCGGGGACTGGCCCAGGAATCGACCGGATTATAGCAGAGAGCCCCACGCCGTTACAGGCTGGATCGGCCGATTCTGGACCGCGTTGCGCCCGCCTTTTCCATCCCCTGGCCGGCTGGTAGTATTAACCCACGTTCAAAGCCGAAGAACTTGGCGAAAAATCTGAGAAGGGGACGATCTAGCATGGCTCCGCGCCTCCTTATCGCCACCGGCAATCCTGGCAAGATGCGGGAGTACGCCGGTCTGCTGCGGGATATACCCCTTGAGTTGGTCTCGCTACGGGACTTGGCCATCACACACGAGGTAGAGGAGACCGGGGAGACATTCGAGGAGAACGCTTGGCTGAAAGCCTCGGAGTATGCGGCCATCTCCGGGCTGCTGACCCTGGCCGACGATTCGGGACTGGAGGTGGACGCCCTCTCCGGCGAGCCTGGAGTCCGGTCGGCCCGTTACGGCGGTGATTCCTGCACCAGGGATCAAGACCGGGTCCAGTTGCTTTTGAAAAACCTGGAGGGCGTGCCGTGGGATGAACGTGGGGCGAGGTTTAGGTGCGTGATCGCCATCGCGAAATCCCCCCTATCCCCCCTTTATCCCGATTCAGATCGGGAGGGGGAAAGAGCCTCCCCCTTTCTAAAAGGGGGACGGGAGGGGGATTTTCGCGGTTCTTCGTCAAACCAGCCCATCCTCGTCGCCCAGGCCGAAGGTTCCGTGGCCGGAATGATACAATACAGCGCTGAGGGAGATGACGGTTTCGGCTACGACCCCGTGTTCTATCTCCCTTCCTACCAAAAGACCATGGCCCAGCTACCCCTGGACGTGAAAAACAAGATCAGCCACCGCGCCAACGCCGCCCAAAAAGTGCTGGAAACTCTAAAGAAGCTGCCCGCTGACCGCTGATAGCTCGCTGATGCTTACTGATAAATTCGGCAGACCCATGCGTGACCTGCGTGTCTCCGTCACCGACCGGTGCAACTTCCGGTGCCCTTACTGCATGCCCGCCGAGATCTACGGCGAGGCCTACGAGTTCCTGCCCCGGGCCGACATCCTCACCTTTGAGGAGCTGACCCGGCTGTTGGGCATCTTCGCCGAGTTGGGCATCGTCAAGCTGCGGATCACCGGCGGCGAGCCCCTGCTGCGCAAAGACCTGCCCCAATTGATCGCCATGCTGACCGCCATCGACGGCATCGACGACCTCACCCTCACCACCAACGGCTACCTGCTCAGCCAGTTCGCCCAGCCGCTGAAGGACGCCGGGCTGGGGCGCGTCACCGTCAGTTTGGATAGCCTGGATGACGAGGTCTTCAAAGCCATGAACGGCCGCGGGTTCACCACCGAACGGGTCCTTGCGGCCATCCAAACGGCCGCCGACGTCGGACTCTCGCCCATCAAGATCAACTGCGTGGTGCAAAAAGGCGTCAACGACCACACCATCGTCGACCTGGCCCGCCACTTCAAGGGCACCGGCCACATCGTCCGCTACATCGAATACATGGACGTGGGAAACCGCAACGGCTGGCGGTCGGAGCAGGTGGTGCCCGCCGACGAGATCGTCGCCCGCATCGACGCCGAAATGCCCCTGGAACCCGTCGAAAGCAACTATCACGGCGAGGTGGCGGCAAGGTACCGTTATAAAGACGGCAGCGGCGAGATCGGTGTCATCGCCTCGGTGACCAAGCCGTTCTGCGGCGACTGCACCAGGGTGCGGCTGTCCACCGACGGCAAGATATTCACCTGCCTCTTCGCCAGCGAAGGTTTCAACTTGAAGGACCCCATGCGTTCCGGTGTCACCGACGATGAACTGAGGGAACTCATCACCGGCATCTGGACCGTCCGCTCCGACCGCTACTCGGAGGAAAGGGCCGCATCGCCCAACGGCCAGGACTCACCAAGAAAGATCGAGATGTACCAGATAGGGGGATAGGTAGCTATCAGCCATCAGCTTTCATCAGTCAGGAAGAGCTGATAGCTGACGGCTGATAGCTGATAGCATCGATGCGAAGCAACGATATAGTCATCCACACCGACGGCGCCTGCAAGGACAATCCCGGCCGGGGCGGCTGGGGCGCGGTCATTCAGCAGAACGGGACTCAGAAGATAATCTCCGGGGGCGAGCCCCAGACCACCAACAACCGCATGGAGATGACGGCCGTAATCAAGGGCTTGGAAGCGGTCGACCCTTCAGCCAAGGTCCTGATCAGTTCCGACAGCACTTACGTGATCAACACCATGACCAAGGGGTGGAAGCGCAAGGCCAACCACGACCTCTGGGAGCAACTGGACCTGCTGGTCCGAGGGCGGGACATCTCCTGGCGGTGGGTGCGCGGCCACAGCGGCGACCCCGGCAACGAATTGGCCGATTCGGCGGCCACCAAAGAGGCGGGCACCGCCAGATAGCGCCGTTCCCAGGTAACCGCCGGCCAAGGAGCATCGCACCGTTATGTCCACTACTGATAACAACCCCGGCCTTCACCTAACCCACCTGGACGAACAGGGCCGGGCCAAGATGGTTGACGTGGGCGGCAAAGACATCACCAGCCGCGTGGCCGTGGCCCGGGGTTACGTGTCCATCCAGCCGGAGACGGCGCGTCTGATCAAAGAGGGGCTGATGAAGAAGGGCGACGTTCTGACCATCGCCCAGTTGGCCGGCATCATGGGCGCCAAGAAGACTTCAGAACTCATACCCCTGTGCCATCCCCTTCCGCTGGACCGGGTGGACGTGGACCTGGAGTTGGACGCGTCGAAAGGCCGCATCAACATCACCGCCACCGCCAGCACCACCGCCCGCACCGGCGTGGAGATGGAGGCCCTGACCGCGGTCTCCGTGGCGGCGCTGACCCTCTATGACATGTGCAAGTCGGTGGACCGCGGGATGCGCATCGAAGCCGTCCGGCTGGTCCAGAAAAGAGGCGGCCGCAGCGGCGACATCAACCTCGAAGACTAGGCGGGCCACCGCGTTTCCTTGGGTCCACTCGCCACGCTTCCTCGGGGCTGGCAGGAGTGAGCCCCTCATCCGCTCGTGGCACCCCCTTATCCGCTCGT
>JADFNR010000083.1 GCA_022563275.1 Chloroflexota bacterium
ATCACGCTTTTTAGGTTAACTTTCATAACCATGTCCCAGTCGTCCTCTTCCACGTCAGTGACAAGGCCGGGGACGGCGCCGGGAATGCCAACGTTGTTCACCAAGATATTCAGCTTCCCGTAGGCCCCCACCGCAGCCCCGACCATCCCTTTGCAGGCGTCAGCATCCGTAACGTCGCCGGCGAAGAACGAAGCGTCGCCCCCTTCTCGTTTGATCTGAGACAGCACATTCTCGGCGTTCTTGCGGTCCCGGCTCACCAACAAAACCTTAGCTCCTTGGCGGGCGAACAGGATGGCTATGGCCTCGCCGTTGCCCCAAAAATCTCCGCTGCCGGTGCCGGATGCTCCGGTGACGATGGCTACTTTACCTTCTAGTCTGTTACCCAGTGTCGTCATGAAAATTTACTCCGGGTCTTTCAGGTAGGGGTACATGGCCAGGGGCGTGGCGGCCAGGAGCCCGGCGTCCACGGGGAGGGTCACGCCCGAGATCCAGCGGGCCTCGTCGGAGGCCAGAAACACGATGGCCCAGGCCACGTCCCAGGGGGTGCCGTCGAAGCCCAAGGGGCCGGCGCGGCGCCGCAGGTCCAGCATCTCGTCGGAACTGTGCCGCGCGACCATTGGACTGTAGATGTGGCCGGGGGCGATGCAGTTGACCCGGATGTTGTCTCGCCCGTAATGCACGGCCATGGAGTTGCTCAAGCCCAGTATCCCGCCCTTGGAGGCCGCATAGGCGTGGCTGGGTCTGCCTCCGCCGGCCCGCAGACCGACGATGGACGACAGGTTGACGATTGACCCGCCGCCGTCCTTGATCATCTCCGGGATGGCGAATTTGCTGGTGAGCATCACGCTCTTCAGGTTGACGTCTATCACCGTGTCCCAGAAGTCCTCGGCCACGTCGGTGACCGAGCCGGGGCCGCTGATGCCAACGTTGTTCACCAGCACGTTCAGCTTCCCATAGGTGCTTGCGGCGGCTTCCGTCATCTCCCGGCAGGAATCGATGTTGGTGACGTCGCCGACGAAGATCGTGGCGTCGCCGCCCTCCTCTTTGATCTGGGCCAGCGTGACCTCGGCGTTCTTCTCGTCCCGGTCAACCAACAGGACCTTGGCCCCTTGGCGGGTGAACAGTAAGGATATGGCCTGGCCGATACCGACGAAATCGCCGCTGCCGGTGGCTCCGGCGCCGGTCACGATGGCGACCTTGCCTTCTAGCCTGTTACCTCGTGTTGTCATGGGGCCTCCAAATATTCTTATGGTGGTGCGTGTCCGGGGAGCAGTATATTACCCTACGTCTCACAGATAAAGCGGCGTCCCCGACTCCTGGCCGGCGGTCAAACGTACAAATCCGTACGAGACCAGCATAATTCGTTTGCCGCAATGGCGGGAGCGCCCCTATCCGACAGGCCGTTTGGCCATATCGCGCCATTCCATATCTTGTATAATCGCCTGAGCCTATACGCGCTCCGGCGGGCAGCGCTCTTGACCTGTAATCAGAACTCTTTGTCCCACATTCAGTTCGAGGTAAGTGATGGCCCTCAAAAAAGCCGCCCGGTCCAGAAGGGATTTCCTAAAGGCATCGGCAGGCATGACCGGCGCCCTGGGGGTGATGGGGTTCCCGGCCGGTCTCGGCCGGGTTCTCGATGCTATTTCCCCAGGTGTTCAGCGGCTAACCCAAACCTACCCCCAAGTGGCGTTGGCCAAGATATCCGATTTGATCGAGGGCGAGCCGGTGGACTTCAGGTACCCGCTGGAGGAGCAGTTCAATTTCCTGGTGAAACTGGGCACGCCGGCCATTGGCGGAGTTGGGCCGGCGGGGGACATCGTGGCGTTCAGCTATATCTGCTCCCACATGGGATGCCCGATGAACGGTCTCTACAACGAAAAACACAAGATGCTTGGCCCGTGCCCCTGTCATTACAGCCGGTTCGACCTGTCCAAAGGCGGTATCCTCATACTGGGTCAGGCGACACAGACCCTGCCTCAGATCGTGTTGGAAACCAGGGGCGAGGAAATCCACGCCACCGGCGTCACGGGGCTCATCTACGGGTATTGGAACAACGTCGAAGGCGGCGTGGCGGTACATTCCTAACGACGGTTGATGCGGTGAAATCATGACTGAAAACGAATCGGGTTTCGGACCCGGTCCGCCCGGAGAGGCAGTTGAGCATGATGACCGGGACGCAGGTCTTTGGGAGCGGGCCAAGGCGTCTGGGATGTCCCGGCGTAACTTTATAGCCCTGATGGCCCTCGGGGGAACCACGGCGGTGATCGCGGCCTGCGGGGTAGATACCACGCCCACCCCCGCCACGCCCACGCCGGACGGTCCTCAGATACCAATCGCCCAGGTGCCGCTGCCTCCGGTGGGCGCAAAGATGGTAACCACGGCCTGCGATTATTGCTCGGTGGGCTGTGGATACCGGGTCTACACCTGGCCGGTGGGCTCAGCCGGTGGACACAAAGCGGCCTATAACGCCCTGGGCGTGGATTTTCCCGTGGGCGTGCTCAGCGGGTCTTGGATCTCCCCCAACATGCACAATGTCATCCAGATCGATGGAGCTGACCACAACGTGGTGGTCATGCCCGACTGGGAGACCGAGGTGGTGAATGTCCGGGGCGACCACAGCGTGCGCGGCGGCACCCTGGCCCAGAAGCTGTACAGCAAAGACAAACCGACCAAAGACCGCCTGCAGCATCCACAACTGAAGTTGGACGGGCGACTGACGCCCATCGCCTGGGAAGACGCATCGGCGCTGGTGGCCGGGATATCCTCCTACGTGTTGGAGCGGTTCGGTGAGTCGGCGTGGGGGATGAAGATGTACTCGTACGCATATTACGAGAACACCTACGCCCTGACCAAGCTGGCCCTCGACAAGATCGGCACGCCGGCTTGGGCGCCCCACGACAAACCCGCGGCCGGCCCCGACACTCCAGGACTGAGCGACGCTGGGATCGACGCCTTCAGCGCCTCCTACGAGGACTGGAAAGAGGCGGAGGTGATCTTCCTCTCCGGGGTCAGCCTCTACGAGTCCAAGTCAATCCTTTTCCAAGACTGGATCGCCCAAGGCGGAGCCAGGTTGATCGTGGTCAATCCCCGCAAGGATTACACGGCCGCCTTCGCCGAACAGCGGGGCGGGATACATCTGCAATTAGTGCCGGGAACCGACACGGTCTTGAACAACTCCATCGCCAGGGTGGTGCTGGAGAACGGATGGGAGGACACAGATTTCATCCGGGAGCGGACCGTCTCTGAAGCGGAACTGGCCCAAGAGACGACCTGGCGCCGCAAGATGTTCGGGGCTACGTTCGGGCAGTACCGTGATTTCATCCTGGCCGATGACACCTACCGTCCTGAGAAGGCCGAGCAGATCACCGGCGTCCCCGCGGATAAGATCCGGGACGCCGCCAGGTTGCTGGCGGGCCCCAAAGCCGACGGCAGCCGCCCCAAGACCTCGTTGATGCTGGAAAAGGGAAATTACTGGGGCCACAATTACGAGAATACCGCGTCGTTCGCCTCTCTGGGCCTGTTGACCGGCGCCGGCGGACGCCCCGGCCGGGCAATCTCCCGAGGTGGCGGACACCAGCGGGGCATGATCTCGGCCGCCAACTATCCCAAAGACAAATCGCCAGACAATTTCCAAGGCAACCCCATCGAACTCAACGTAGACCGGTGGGCCGCCGAGGGCAACCTGCGGTTCATGTGGGTCATCGGCAGCACGTGGTTCTCGGCCATGGGCGCGTCCAATCACTTGGCCGAAACGGTCGGCAGCCTGATCCGGGACAAGGGCGGCCAACTAACTCGAAACGACGCATTTCCAGGTGGCGGCCAGCGGTTCGATCTGGACCGGGTCCTTGAAGTACTGAAAGCCAGGGTCGATGCCGGCGGCTTGGTGCTTGTCCAGCAAGATATCTACACCAACGCGCTGACCGAATTCGCGGACCTGCTGCTCCCTGCCGCTCCCTGGGGTGAAGAGGATTTCGCCCGGATGCAGGCCGAACGGCGTCTGCGCCTGTACTCCAAATTTATGGACCCGCCCGGTGAGGCCAAGCCCGATTGGTGGATCATCGCCCAGGTGGCCCAGCGCATGGGCTACGACGGCTTCGATTGGAGGGACTCCAACGACGTATTCGAGGAGGCCGCCGAGCGTTCCAAGGGCACGGTCCACGATTATTCCGCCCTGGTGGAGTTAGCCAGGTCCCAGGGGAAGCGGGGGCACGATCTGTTGGGGCAATTAGGCACCACGGGCATCCAATGTCCCATCAAGTTGGAGAACGGGAATCTGGTGGGCACCCAGCGGATACATGAGGAAAGCTTCGGCACCGCCTCGGGCAAGGCGGTTTTCCCCAAGGGGGATTGGAAGAACGTTGAGCCGTTTCAGAAGGAGTTCGCTCCGCAGGGCGATGAACTCTGGGTGACGAACATGCGGGTCAACGAGCATTGGCAGTCTCAATTCGACGACATCCGCATCCCCTACCGGTGGGACCGATTCCCCGCAAACATCCTGGAGATCAGTCCGTCCGACGCGGCATCGCGCGGCATAGAAAGCGGCGACTGGGTTGAGGTAAGCAACGATAACGTGCTCACCCAGACCGGAGGGCGGTACGCCGGCAAGTTTTCCGCCGTGGCCTACGTCACTGACCAGGTGCCACCCGGAGTGACCTGTAGCTACTTCCTGTTTGGCCAGGGACGGTTGGACATGTCGACGAACTCGGTGTCTCCCGGTCTGGCAGACCCGATCAACAACCGTTACCGGTACAAACTGGGCAAAGGCATCGTCACCAAAACCGGGGAGTCGGAGTTCAAGAAAACCATGAGCTTCGTGCCCCGGAACTTGGTGTGAGTACACTGCAGCATGAGTGACCTGCCCGACATATCAGAATTGGACGCCATCGTGCTCGCCGGAGGCGAAAGCAGGCGCATGGGGTCGCCCAAAGCCACCCTTCCCTTCGGCGGCAAAACGCTAGTGGCAGTCGCCGTGGAGGCGTTGCGGCCGATCTTCCGGCAGGTGTTGGTGGTCACTCGGGATGCTGCTTCGCTGTCCGGCCTTCCAGATTATGTCGATGTAAAGGTCTTGGAAGATGGAAGACCACTGCGCGGCCCGCTGGTCGGGGTAGCTCGTGGTCTGGCCCACAGCAACGCACCGTGGTGCTTCGTGGCCGCCTGCGACATGCCTTACCTCCAAGCAGAGGTCATCCGCGAGATGGCGGCGCATCTCGTTGACTGTGACGCGGTCGTCCCCGAATACAAAGGGCGGTTGCAAACCCTGCATGCCTTCTACAGCAGCGGATGCCTTCCCATCGCCGAGGGTCTGCTGGGCCGGGGGATCACATCCATGAAAGCACTGCTCTCCGGTTGCCGGGTGATCGAACTTTCACAAGACCTCTTCGAGCACGTTCCAGGCGGACTGCGGTCATTTCGTGACCTGGACACATCCGACGAGTACGGGGCCGCTCTGATCTCGGCTGATCCACCTCCTCCATCGCAATACGGATGATGCGGCCATAACCGGATAACGTCGCGGCAAGGGATTCCGGGCCTTACCGCAACCCAATCTCCTGTCCCTGCTTTGAAGGAGTCGTATCATATAGTTTGATGTATCCAACCGGTCTACGCACAAACAGTTGACAAACCAGTGATCGTTCTGCTAAGATAATCGGCGAGTCCTGAAAAAAGGGGCTTATTTTTTTGCCCAACGGGAAAGGCCCCGGCGTTCGCTGGGGCCTTTCCCGTTCAGCGCCGTTGCGGTAATCCCGGTCATTCCTCCCATGCTTCCAGCTTCCGCTCCAGTTCGGCCTGTGTCCGCGAATGCTCCTCGGCCAGGCGCGTCATCTCGTCAACGTCCTGGCCAAGGGTCGCTTCCTGCAATTGTTCTTCGATCTTCTCGAGCCGGTCTTCCAGGTCAACGATGACCTGTTCCATGTCGACCACTGGCGCCGCCGGGTTCCGGCGTTTCGGACCTTGGGACCTTACCGGTTGCGGGCGTGGGCGCGGCTTAGCTTTTTCTTGCACCCGGGCCGCCGCCGCAATGGCTTCGGATTCCCGTTGGGCCTGGGACCATTCCTCAAACGTGCCTGGGAAGACGTTGACCTCGCCATCCGCCGCAACCAACAGGGATTCGGCGAGCAGCGAAACAAGGTGGCGGTCGTGGGACACCAACAGTATGGTGCCCGGATAGCCCAACAGGACCTGCTCCAAAGCCTCCCTGCTTGGGATGTCGAAATGGGTGGTGGGCTCGTCCAGGACCAGCAGGTTCGGCTCCGTGACCAGCAGCCGGGCCAACGCCAAGCGGCTCTTCTCGCCCCCACTGCAGGCCCCAACCTCCCGAAACACGTCGTCGCCCTGGAACAGGAACCGGGCCAGATAGGACCGGGCCTGTTCAAAGGGCATATTCTTGATCTCCAAGAAGGATTCCAAAACGGTTTGTTCATCCACCAGAGCGTCCGATCCCTGGCTGTAGTAGCCAACCTTGACGTTTTGGCCCAGGGCCACCGAGCCTTCCAGGGGCGGGAGCATCCCCAGCACGGTCTTGATGAAGGTGGTCTTGCCGGTCCCGTTATCTCCGATCACCGCCGTCCGGGAGCCCCGCGCCAGTTTCAGGTCGGGGACCCGGAGCAGTTCCGTGGTCCCGCCGCCGTCGGTATATCCGACTCTCAACCTACTGGTGCTAAGGACCACCTGTCCGGTACGGCTGGCTGGAGCAGAAGATAGCGATATCGACCGGTCTGAGTCGGGACGGTCGATGCGCTCCAATCTCCGCAGGCGGGTTTCCCGCCCTTTGGCCTCCCGTGAACGCTGGCCGGCGCGGTACCGGTCGATGAACGACTGTTCCTTGGCGATGAATTCCTGCTGCGCCTCAAATTCCTTGGCCTGGCGCAGGTCGCGCTCGGCTTTCAGGACCCGGTATTTGGAGAAGTTGCCGGGGAAGACGTTCATGCGGCCATGGTCGATCTCCCAGATGTGCGTGGCCATCGCATCCAGGAAATACCGGTCGTGGGAGACCACCACCACCGCCGGGGCGAAGTGGGTCAGGTAGCCCTCCAACCAGGTGACTCCCTTGAGATCAAGGTAGTTGGTGGGCTCGTCCAACACCAGCAGGTCCGGGTTGCCCAGGAGGGCTCTGGCCAGCGCCGCCCGGGTCCGTTCGCCGCCGCTGGCTGACGATGCCAGCGAGTCCAGGGTCTCCGGCCCCAGCCCAAGGCCGTCCACCATCCTTTCCACATCGCGTTCGTAGGTGTACCCGCCCAGGGCTTCGTACTGTTCCAAAAGGGCGGCATAACGGCGGCCGGATTCTTCCGAATCACCGGAGCCGCCATCTTGGGCATCCGGTTGCCGGGAAGCGGCCTCCAGGGCCTTCTCCAAAGACCTGACTTGATCAAAGGCGGTCAACACCTCTTCCCGGAGCGTGCCCGTGAAGGTCGATTGGGGGTCCTGGGGTACATAGCCGATGCGAAGGCCCTTGGAGCGGGCGACCTTCCCTTCGCTGGGGTCCTGCTGCCCCACCAGCACCCTCAGCAGGGAAGTCTTGCCACCCCCGTTGGGGCCGACGATGCCGATGCGGGCCCGTTCATTGATATTCAGGTCCACGCCTGAAAATATGATGTCGGCGCCGTAATGGACGGCCAGACCAGAGGTGGAAACCAGAGGCATGGGGCGAGTGGGTCTCCCGTGGCAAGTTAGTTGCTGAATGAGGTGGCCATCGTTACCCGATGGCCACCTCATTTAACTATAACTGAAACTGGGCGCCCCAGTTAACCAAAAAGCTGGTTGCTGGCGATCCTTGCGCCCTCCGAAAGCGCCTGCAACTTGGCCCACACTATCGACGGATGCAATCGTGGGTTCAGCGCGCGTTGGGAGAACCCGCAATCGGTGCCCGCGACCACGTTTTCCGGACCCACCAGGCCGGCGAAATTGGTGATCCGCTGCGCCACCAATTCCGGGTGTTCGATGTGGTTGGTGGAGTGGGATATGACACCCGGCACCAAGACCTTGCCATCGGGCAGCTTCACGTCCTCCCATAGCTTCCATTCGTGCTCGTGACGCGGGTTGGCCGCCTCGATGGAATAACCGCCGGCATTCACCCTCAACACCAGGTCCACGATGTCTTTCAGCGGAATATCCGTGGAATGGGGCCCGTGCCAACTGCCCCAACAGATGTGATACCTGATCTTTTCCTCTGGGATCCCGGCCAGGGCATGATTCAGGGCGTCTATCTTGATTGCGGCTGATTTCCGGTACTCCGCCAAGCTCAACGCCGGGACCTGCATGTCCCAGGTATCGGGCAGTCCTGGATCGTCTATCTGCAGCAGGAACCCCGCGTCCACGATGGCCTTGTACTCCTCTTTAATCGCATCTGCGATAGCGTAGAGGAAGGCTTCCTCATCTGGGTAATAGCGGTTCTGGCCCCGGCCGAAAGTGCCGGGGGAGATGGCCGGCAAAAAAGCCTCTTCGGTGGCGACTCCGTTCAAAGCCGACTTGAAATTCTGGATGTCTTGTTGGATCAGCGCGTGGCCGGTATAAGAGATCGGGCCGGTACACAAAGGTTGCCTTTTCGGCCCGCTATCGCCCTCGGTCTGGTAGTAGGCGGCATAAAATTCGGGAAACGCCTCTTCGTCCCTTCTGGGCGCGCGCCGCCTCTCGTCAGGCTGTATCTGCACCAACTCGAACCCGGCCAGGCGGTCATTCCCGTAGAGCAGGAACCCAGTCTTGCTCTGCTCGCCATCGCTGACGATATCCACTCCGGCGTCCGCTTGCTGCCGCACAACTTCCGAGACGGCGCTCCGCACTTGACTGGTCATTTCGGATTCGTCGTAGGGTTCCCCGTCCAGATACGACTTGATGACATCCCGGAGTCCAGAAGGCCGTGGTAGACTTCCGGCGTGGGTGGTGAGAATCCGGTCCGTGCTGCGTTTCATTCCAATTCCCCTGTTCGATGTGGTTGATGATTCGTAGATTCCCGTGTCCAAAAACGGCTCCAGCATCTTACGCCCTTAGTAGGCCTGATTGACGAAGATAAGACAACCCCGCTTCAAGATGGGCGCTATTCTCAGCCGGGTCCACAGATTCATCTATGTGCTGTTAAATGGCCGTTTTGTGTCTCGCCGGGGCAGCGCCCAGTTCCTTCTTCTGACCACCGAAGGACGCCGGTCCCACCGGATGAAAACCGTGCCGCTGTTATATCTGATACATCACAGAAGCCCTTCTGTTATCGCTTCCAAAGGAGGAAGCCCCAAGGCGCCGGACTGGCTTTTGAATATCCGGGCCGAACCCAAAGTCAGGGTGCAGATCGGCGGCGTTCGCCAGGATGGGACCGCGAGAATAGCATCGGATGAAGAAAGAGAAGAGCTCTGGCCAAGGTTTCTCGAATGCTACTCCGGCTATGCAGCCTACCAGGCCCGGACCTCCCGGCGCTTCCCAATCGTCATCATCACGCCGGCTGAGGATTGACCCCGGTTTTCGACCGTTCCTCCAAGATGTATACTTGACGGAGTTCCCAGAATCCGGAATTCGCAGGTAGGAGGGCCACATGTCCACCGAAACTCAGAGTCAGACCACGGTGCAATCCCAGGCGCTGGTCAAGATCACGGAGATGGACCACATCGTCTTGCGGAATAAAGACGTTGAGGTATCGCTCCGGTTCTACACCGAGGTCCTGGGCCTCAAGGCCGAGCGGGTGGAGAAATGGCGGGCCGGTGAGATCCGTTTCCCCTCGGCTAGGATCAACGCCGACACCATCATCGACTTCTTCGGCGCCGACCAGGAGCCCATCGGCAAAGACGGGGCCAAGAACCAAGACCATTTCTGCATGGTCATCGAGCCCACGAACATGGAAGAACTGAAATCGAAATTCGAAGCCATGGGCGTGGAGATCCAAGCGGGGCCGGGAAAGCGCTGGGGCTCTCACGGAGACGGAATCTCGCTCTATATCTACGACCCGGACGACAACGTGGTGGAGCTGCGCCACTA
Source organism: Chloroflexota bacterium (assembly GCA_022563275.1). Next base: position 9,958 of record JADFNR010000083.1, read on the forward strand.
CTAGGATTCATTTAACTTGAACCGGCGCGGAACAAAATTGCAAGAAGTGGCCGATCTTTGGTTGATTGGCCACTTTTTTATTGGCCAAGGTGACGGCGGATGACCGAGAGCTGGACCATCCCAGCCTACGATGTCCGGGAGAGCAAGCGGGCCCGGCAGGTGATCATCAAGGTGTCTCCCTGGTCGGGGCTGGAAGTGGTGGTGCCCGTTGGATTCGACCGGTCGGAGATTCCGGAGATCCTGCGAAAAAAGGCCGGCTGGATCAGAAAAAACCTGGAACGGACCCAACCGCCGGAAGAGCTTACGAGTCCGAAATCCATCAGTCTTGGATTGCTGGGTGAGACTTGGCGCGCCGAATATTCCCGTTCTCCGGCCCGGCGTCTCAGCCTATCGGAGCAAGCTGGGAACGCGCTCTTGCTGACCGGCCCGGTGGACGACCCAGTCATCGTTGCCGCCTCGCTGAACCAGTGGCTCCAGGAGCGGGCGAAAGAGGTGTTGGTCCCGTGGCTGGACCGCCTGAGCGCGGAACTGTCGCTGCCATTCAGCCGGGCGGCTGTACGGCGGCAGAGGACCAAGTGGGGAAGCTGTTCCGCCGAGAAGTCCATCAGCCTGAACCGGAACCTGCTCTTTCTTCCAAAGTCGATGGCCAGGTATGTGCTGGTCCACGAACTGTGCCACGGCCGCCGCCTGGACCATTCCAAGAGATTCTGGAGTCTCCTGGAGACATTCGAGCCCAACGCCCGCCAGACCGCGGCCAAGCTCAGGGAAGCGGCGCAATGGGTGCCTCGCTGGGCCCAAATCTAGCTCCGGCGGCCCGAAGTCACGTTCTAAAACCGGCGGAGTTTGGGCACGAAGAGGGCCAGGATTATCACCATGATTATCCCGATCACGCCGGAGATAGCCGCAGTTGCCGGCGCGCCAAGCACTCCGGCCACCGCTCCTGCACCCAAGCTGCCAAAACCGTGGGCGTAGATCGCCAGGGTCCTGAGGCCCATGATCCGGCCGCGGAACTCGGGCTGGGCGGTCTTCATCAGGACCGTGAGTATCAGCACCAGGGTGGATGAGAACATCATCCCCGTGACCATCAGGATGCCCAGAGAGAGATAGAAGTTGGTCGAAGTGGCGAACACGATCATGGTCCCATGCCAACCGACCACCGCCAGGATGCACAGCAGCCCGGTATGCCGCAGATTGGGTATCGACGCCCAGATCATGGACCCCACCAGGGCCCCGATGCCGAAGAATGAGATGAGCAGGCCCAGTCCCACCGAGTCCCGGTCCAGAACGTCCCGGGCGAAGATGGGCATCAGCGTGGTATGGAATGAGAACCCGGTGATATTGATGATGACCGCCACGACGAGGACCGACCAGAGCAGTTGCTGGGCTTTAACGTACCGCAGCCCCTGGACCACCGCCGTGAACACCGACTCCCGGTCCTGAGCGGAAGTCACCTTTATAGTGCCCATCATCAGGGCCGACAATCCACTGAGACAGTACAGAGCGGCCACCAAAACGTAGGCGCCCCCCGGACCGGCCAGCTCGAACAGGATTCCCCCCAGGAGGGGTCCGGCCACCAACGCGAGGTTCATGCCCGCGTTGACCAAGGCCACTGCGTTGGGGATGCGGTCCTGTGAAACGCTATCCACCGCCAGGGACTGGGCGGTGGGCATCTGGAATATCCGCACCAGACCGGCGGCCAGGGTGATGATGAAGATGTGCCAGACCTCGATCCGGCCGGTGAAGATCAGGGTCAGCATCAGTACGGCCAGGGACGCCAGCAGGACCTGGACGATGACCAGCAGGACCCGGCGGGGCACGATGTCGGCGGTGGCCCCGGCGAACAGGGCCAGGAAATTGAAGCCCATGCGGGCCGAAGCGGTGAGCCCAACCAGGAAGGGGGAATCGGTGAGGTTCAGCACGTACCACACCACCACCACCGTTTCCATCTGGGAAGCCATCCCGGCCAGGGTTATGGCGGACCAGACCAGGCCAAAGTTGCGCTCGCGTAGTATGGATATTGGGGAGGCCGCCCGGCCCAGATTAGCAACCAGGTTCAATTTCACGGGTTGACGAAGAACCGGACGGGAGGCATACGGAAAATTAAACCGCCTTTCGAGATAGAGAGCGCCGTATCACGGAAACGGGCCTGGGAAAGAGTACCCCGCTCAGCGTGGGCTGTCCAATGAAACGGCCACGTTTCGAAACCGGCCCGGTCCCACCATCATAAAAATCACCCAACTGCGTAGGGGCACGGCATGCTGTGCCCCTACGCTCCCGTCATCCAAGCGAAAGCTGAGATTCAGGCAAGGCGGAACAAGAGGACTTATTTGAACCTGTAGGTAAAGTTGACGGCGCCATTAAGCGATAATACGATGGCTCTCCACGAATGTCGTGGTGATTCGCTTGGCACAATACTTAAGGAAATCTGATGAGTTTTAATCCTGTGGTGTTGGAAGGGAAATACGTGCGGCTGGAACCCCTGGAAGGGCGTCACAGAGAAGGGCTTTGCCAAGCGATTTCAGATGGCGAACTGTGGAAGATATTTGTGACCATCGTCCCCAGTCCGGGCGACATCGACAAGTTCCTGGCCAACGCGAAAAGCGCCCAAGAACGGGGTGATGGCTTGGCATTTGCAACGATCGCCAAAGGCGGCAACGATCAGATCGCAGGGTCGACGCGATTCATGAAGGCGGACCTGCCCAACAAACGTATTGAGATTGGGTTCACCTTTCTCGGCAAGACTTGGCAGAGGTCACCCATCAATACGGAAGCAAAATTGCTGATGCTCGCCCACGCATTTGAGACCTTGGAGTTAAACCGGGTTGAGTTGCTGACCGATTACCTGAACAATTCCTCGCGGCAGGCGATACTACGCCTCGGAGCCAAAGAAGAAGGGGTCCTGCGAAATCACATGGTGATGCCGGATGGGCGGGTAAGGGATTCGGTGATCTACAGCATCGTGAAGGGGGATTGGCCCGGGGTTAAGCAGAATCTAGAGCACAAGCTGGCCTAGCGTCCGTGTCCGGATAAAACATCGAGTGGACCCTGGGTCATTCTGGCAAATGCGGGAAACCATGTTAATTGCCTTGGTGAAGCAACCCAACCGAGAATGCTCTGGATTCCAGCTTTCCCTGGATCTACGGGGGCCCAAGGCGCGGGCGCCGCAATCACTAGCCGCCGCCTGGCATGACCTCATCAACGAAGTATCTTATGGAGCGCATCGCTTTTTCGTGGGGGATGTTGCCCCAGGCGAAGACGCTGATGAAATAGTTGATGCCCGACTCTTCGATGGCCCTCCAGACCTGCTCTTTGACCGTCTGAGGAGACCCGGCGATGATCTTCTCATCGGATAGCAGAGCGTCGAAGTCATACAGCCATTTCAAGTTGTCGGAATCGCCGACGTCCCAGAGGTAGTTGATGTTGTCGCACCATGCCTTCCAGGCGCCGCGGGCCTCTGCTACAGCCTCGGCGTCGGTGGGCGCGATGTAGACGTGGCGGGTCTGGCCCTGCATGGGCTCGGCTACGGCCCTGTTGATCCGGTCCGGGTCCCCCTTGTGCTGCGCCCATATCTCTTGATAGAGGTCAAAATGCGTTTTTGTGAAGGCATTGGTTTCGAATATGTGGCTGGTGTTGATGCCGTTACGGGCCATCCAGGGCACGGTCTCGATGTTGCCACTGGCGTACCAGATGGGCGGATGGGGCTTTTGGTAGGGCCGGATCCATAATTTGATGTCTTTGTAGTTGTAGAACTTCCCCTCGTGATTCAGAGTCTCGTTGTTAAGCCCTTTCAACAACACCTCAAGCGCCTCTTGGAACATTGCCGGCCGGTCCTCGGGATCGATTCCGAACCGCGCCACCTCGTATGGGACGATCCCCCGGCCTACCCCTAATTCCAGGCGTCCGTGGCTCAGATGGTCCAGCATGCAGACCTCCTGTATCAGGCGCAGGGGGTTGTAGAGGGGCAACAGATAGACCAGGGGACCCATCCGGATTCGGGAGGTCCGTTGGGCGACGGCGGAGAGATATATACCTGGGGAGGGAGCGACGCTAAGGGGCGTGGTGTGGTGTTCCGCTACGTGATAGCAGAAAAAATCCTGCTTGTCGGCGTATTCCAGCAGCTTCAGCCGGTCATCGAATATCTGGGCCGGGGAGTTCTCGTCCCACTCAACCCAATCAAAGATGCCCCACTGGATCTTCCTGCCGTCTGTGGTCTCGCTGGCCATGACAACGACCTCCGGCCGGACCAAAGCCCGGCACGGTATGGCCGGGCTTTGGCGCGTTGTGAAATATGTAGAGAAGTTTTTGCTAGGACTCGATACCGCTATCGAATTGGACCAGTATGCCGTCGGGGTCGAAGGCGAAGAACGTCCGGACATTTCCCTGGGCGTCGGCGAAGGCATCGATGCCTCCGGCGATCTCCACCCCCTTGGCTATCAGCTCATCGGCCAACCCGCGGAGGTCCTTAACCGTGAAAGACAGGTGGCTAACACCGATCTGGTCCAGCTTGATGGGCTCACCGTCAGCCTGGTCGCCAGGGTGGCTGGTCATCACCAAGAATGGCTCTTGACCCCAGCCGATATGCACGGTGCGGCGGGTTTTACGGTGATGCTTGTAGGTGTGGGTAAGTCCGCCGGTGCTGGTGTCTTCGATCTCGTCCTTCGCTATCTTCATTCCCAAGATGTCCCGGTAGAAGGCCAGGGACTTGTCCATGTCCCTGACACAAACCGCGATGTGCGAGATGCCTGTGGCTTCCATCTTTTCTCGCCTCCGTAGCAGAAAAATATTTAACGTGCCAGCTTGTTGGCCTGAGGCGCCAATCCTATTCCGGCGTCCGGTATTTGTCAAAATACCCATGCCTGGTCAGTCGAGAAAATCAGAGTCCTTGCGCCACTGGATATAATCCGCCAACCCGGCCTTCAAGTCGTACTTGGGCGTCCACTGAAGGTCATTGAAGAGCCGGTGGCCGGAGAGAGGACCCCGGGAGTAGGCCCCGGCGTTCGCGGACCCGGCGGCCGGAGTGACGACTTGGGTGGCCGGCGACAACTCGATCAGCCGGTCCAGTATCTCCTGGTAGGTCACCCAGATCCCGGTGGTGATGTTATAGAGGCCGTGGCTCAGGGAAGGCGCATCCAGCACGGTGCGGATGCCGTCGGCGAGGTCTGC
>JADFNR010000084.1 GCA_022563275.1 Chloroflexota bacterium
ATAGGACAGGTATGGCTACTAGGAACACTGCCAGAGCGTAGATCACTTTGCGGGTGAAGTAGAGCAAGAACAGGCAGAGGACGCCAACGGGCAGTCCGATTACCGGCAGCGAGGCGATCAACACTCCAACGGCGGTGGCCGCGCCCCGCCCGCCCCGGAACCGCAAGTGGACCGGAAAGTTGTGCCCCGCCAGGGCTGCCGCCCCGGCCATCATCTCCATCCCCGTGTCGTCAACCAGCACCTTGGCCAGCACTATCACCAGGCCTCCCTTGATGATGTCGATGGCGCCCACGGCCACGCCGGCCTTGGCGCCCACGTTGCGAAAGACGTTGGCCGCGCCGCTATTGAAATCACCCATCTGGCGGATGTCCCGGCCCAGCATGTAACGGGTGAAAAGGTATGCGGTCGGAACGCTGCCGATGGCGTAGCAAAGGATTCCCAGACCGATCCAGGTCAAATCACGATACTCCCTAGGAAAATAGCCGGTAAAAAAACGGACGCCCTCAACATCGGGCGTCCGTTGGTTTGCTAGTCAGAAAGTATCCGCCCCTGTTTCCTAGGCCGGCACCACTTGGGGTGAAACCACTGTGCACCAGTGAAGGTACTTGGGGTTCCGGCCCACCACGACATCGAAATACATCTTCTGCAGCGCCGTTGTGATGGGGCCGGGTTCACCGTCGCCGATGTTCCGGCGGTCCAGTTCCACAACCGGCGTCAGGTGGGCCGCCGTGCCGCTGAGGAACATCTCGTCGGCCAGGTAGAGCTCGCTGCGGTCGATGCTTCGTTCGATAACTTCGATCCCCAGTTCGGCCTGGGCCAATTGCATGATGGTCTCCCGGGTTATGCCCGGCAGCGCGTTGTCCTCGGACCTGGGCGTAAAGAGCTTCCCACCGGTCACCATGAAAACGTTCTCGCCCGAGCCCTCGGACACGTGGCCGTCCTGGGTCAATAGGATGGCTTCGTCGAATCCGGCCAGGGTGGCCTCAGTCTTGGCCAGCAGGCTGTTGACGTAGATGCCCGCACTCTTGATCTGGGTCGGGATCATGTTGTCGTCTACCCGCCGCCAAGAGGACGTGCAACAGCGTAGTATGTCGGTGCCCAGGTAGTTGCCGAAGGGCACCGTGATCAGGGTGAAATCGCTGGCCAACTCCTGGAGCTTGAGGTTGGCTACTACTTCGGCGCTCTTGTAGGCCAGCGGACGGATGTAGATGTCCGACCGGTGCCCGTTGCGCTCAATCAGGTCCACGGTGATGTCGCAGAGTTGCTCGGCGGTGTAGGGAATGTCCAGCAGCAGGATCTTGCATCCGCGCATCATCCGGTCGTAGTGCTCGCGCATGCGGAAGATGAACATCTTCCCCTGTTCTTCGTTCCAGTTGCCGCGGATGCCCTCGAAAACAGCCGTGCCGTAGTGCAGCGCGTGGGTCATCACGCTCACCTTGGCTTCCTCCATCGGCACCACAGCGCCCTGGAAGAAGGCGTGCAGTTTCTGATTGCCGTTGGCGGATCCTTTATCTGTTCCCAAGGTTTGGCCCCTTTATTTGGAATGTGGGCTAAATTATAATCGGACAGCCACAGCTAGTCCAACCTGGGTATAGATACAGACTAGCTGCCCACCGGAACCGGGAAGAATAAAAGCCTTTGGGGGCAAAGAATGCCGGAGTTAACCGCCCGGAACATGGCTTTCATGGCGCTGACTGCCGCGACGGTGGCGGCGGTGTTGGCCGCCGTGGTCCTGCTGGCCCGGCAGGACGACAACGCTCCGGTCCGGATCATCGCTCCGCAAGAAGTCCCGGCCCAAGCCGAGGCCCCAGCTCAAGTCAGGGTATACGTGAGCGGGGCGGTTGCCAGCCCCGGAGTTTACACCCTCGACCCCGGCAGCCGGATAACCGACGCCCTGGCCGCAGCCGGTGGTGTCACCGAGGAAGCCATACTGGATGGGCTGAATCTGGCCCTCCGGGTCAAAGACGAAGCCGAATATCACGTCCTCACACTGGGCGAGACCCCTCCCGCAGCTCCCGCCTTGTCTCCGGCGAACACGGGCCCCAGCGCACAGCCCGGAGGGTTGATCGACTTGAACCTGGCGTCAGTGCAGCTTTTGGACACCCTTCCCGGAATCGGCCCGGCGCTGGCCCAGGCCATCGTCGCATACCGGGAGAACGTCGGTCTTTTCCAGTCCGTCGCGGAGGTCCAAGAAGTCCCCAAGATCGGGCCGGTGACCTATCAGAATATCCGGGAACTGGTCACGGTGTCCGGGGTCCGGTGATCTCAGGCCATATGCCATTCCCGGCGGGCGATCACCGGCCATGAAGCTGGCTTTCATGGTGGCGGCGTGGCTGGTTGGAGTCCTGATCGGACTGGAAACGCAGACGCCGTTGGCGCCGCTGTTGCTGCTCCTGGGCGGTTCCATCTCCCTGGGACTGGCCTTGCGCCTGCGCCGCCTGCCCGTGTTCCCGGCCGTGCTCGTCTTATTGTTGCTGCTGGGCGTGTGGCGGGCAGACTCCATTTCGAACCCGCTCCCGCCGCTGACATCTCTGGCGTTTGCCGGCCAGACCGAAGCCGAAGTTACCCTGGGAGGCCGTATCAGCGACGACCCGGAGTTCTCCGGCAGCCGGGTCAGATTCACGTTGGAGGTAAGGGCGGCCAAACTCGGGTCCGGAGGGATCTCTCTGGACGGCCGGATCCTGGTGTATGCCGACCCGCCCGATGATTTGGTTGCCCGCCGCTCTCCCCCCTACTTCGATTACGGCGACCTGGTCACGGTCACCGGCACATTGCGCCGTCCGGAACCCTTTGGCGGGTTCGATTACCCCGCATACCTGGCCGGCCAGGGAATAACCGGAATAATGTCGGCGGATGAATCCGAGGTGATCGGAGAATCCGGCGGTTGGCGGGCGTGGCCGTACTCGCTGCGGGGCCGATTGTCAGAGAGCATCGAGGACACGGTCCCTTATCCCCAGTCTGCTTTGGGGCAGGCTTTGCTGCTGGGATTACGCGGCAACCTGCCGCCCGAGATGGTACAGGACTTCCGCGGCACCGGAACGTCCCACCTGTTGGCGATCTCAGGGCTGCATGTCGGCGTTCTGGTGGTGATGTTCCTGGCCGGTTCGGCCTGGCTGCTGGGAAAACGCGGCCTATATTTCTTGGCCGTGCCATTGATCGCTGTCTGGGCCTACGCCTTGGTCTCGGGACTGCCGCCGTCGGTGATACGGGCGGCGGTCATGGGCAGTGTTTATCTGGTGGCGGTGGGTGTTGGGCGGCCAGGCAGCATCCTCCCGGCACTGGCCCTCAGCGCCGGGCTGATGACCGCCGTCTCGCCGGAGATCATCCAGCGGGTGTCATTCCAACTCAGCTTCGCCGCCATGGCGGGGATAGCACTCACCCAGCCGTTCATACCCAAATGGCCGCCTGCCACCGCCGGCCTCCATCAGTCCTGGTGGCGCCCTTGGGCGCTCCCATTGGTCCGCGCGCCGTTGGTCGCGCTCATAATCTCTTGGTCCGCGATGCTGGCGACCTGGCCCCTGCTTGCTTTCAACTTCCGAGAGGTGGCGCTTCCGGGGATCATCGTGACGGTCCTGGCTCTCCCGGCCATGCCATTCATCATGGCCGGCACGTTGGCGGCGGCGTTCATGGGGTTGTTGAACGTCACGTTGGGTCAGTGGATCGGGTGGTTTGTCTGGGTGCCTTCGAGCTATCTGATCGAGCTGGTTGAATTGGCGCCGAAATGGACGCTCCAAACCGGCTGGGCCGGCAACTGGCTGGTGTGGGTCTGGTACTCGGCCTTGGGCACCCTGTTGCTGCTTTTGACACCCGGCCGCTTCGGCTGGTTTTGGTCCCAGGCCAAAGCTGGGGCGCAGGCATTGGCCCGGCATCCAGGGGAACCAGCCAAAACCGTGCCTATCATCATCGGCGCGGTCTTGATGACTGCGGCGGCGGTTGCTCTCTGGTGGCAGGTCGGTTCGGCCGGCGACGGCGATCTGCACGTTTACTTCTTTGACGTGGGCCAGGGCGACAGCGCATTGATCGTAACGCCGCAGGGCCGTCAGGTATTGGTGGACGGTGGTCCGGAGCCTGGCAGCGCCATCCGCGCGCTGAGCGGTGCTATGCCCAGCGGCGACCGCAGCCTGGACCTGGTGGTGATGACCCACTTGGACGCTGACCACAGCCGGGGGCTCCTTGAGGTGTTGGATGCGTACCAGGTGGGGGCTGTGCTCGCCGGAGCGGAATCGCCCGCTGCCGCGATGTATGCCCAGTGGCAGGCCGGCGTGGAGCGAAACCGCGTTGATGTCATATCCGTCCACCAAGGCTACCGGTTGGATTTGGGGTCAGGTGTATTTGCCGAGGTGCTCAATCCCCGGCCCGGCTTTCTGGCTGGCGAGTCAGCCAACAACGGCGCACTGGTGTTGCGGCTGACCTACGGTTCCATCAGCTTCCTGCTGACGTCCGACATCGAAGCCGAGACGGAAGCCCTTTTAGCGCTGGGAGCAACGGGGATACAAAGCACGGTGCTGAAAGTGGCCCACCACGGCAGCAAGACCTCATCCACGGCTGGGTTCATCCAAGCGGTAGACCCGTCGGCGGCGCTGGTCTCCGTGGGTGAGAGCAACTCCTTCGGACATCCTAACGCGGAGGTGTTGGGCCGCCTGCTAAGACAGACCGGACGCGAAAACCTTTACCGGACCGACCGGAACGGCGACGTGGAGTTTGTTACGGATGGGCTGGAATTATGGGTGAATACCGAGCGGTGAGCCCCGCCGAAATCAGATCTCAAGAAGCCGTCAAGAAGCCTTAATGTATACTTGGTCTCGATGTCTAATCCCGGTTCAAGGGTATCTGTTGCATCCGGACCCGCGAACTAAATCGAGGAACCGATAACAATTGTCTGAATATTCCAGACCGGACGGACGGGCCTGGGACCAACACCGTCCCACCACCATCACCACCGGTTATCAGAAATACGCCGAGGGTTCGGCATTGATCGAGATGGGCGACACCAAGGTGCTCTGCGCCGCCTCGCTGGAAGAACGGGTGCCGGCGTTCCTACGGGGCCAAGGCAAGGGCTGGGTCACCGCCGAATATTCCATGCTGCCCCGGGCAACGAACACTCGAACGGCCAGGGAGCGAGAGTCGGGCCGGCCCAGCGGACGCTCGCAAGAGATTCAACGGCTGATCGGGCGGTCCCTCCGGGCCGTCACCGACCTGGAAGCCCTGGGGGAACGGACCGTCCAGATCGACTGCGATGTGATTCAGGCCGACGGCGGGACCCGCACCGCCGCCATCACCGGGGCCTACGTAGCCCTGCATCAAGCTCTGCAGATGTTGGTGAACACCCGGGTCCTAACCCGGCTGCCATTGCTCTGTCCGGTGGCGGCCATCAGCGTTGGCATATTGAAGGGGCAACTCCTCCTCGACCTTTGCTACGAAGAAGATTTCTCGGCCGACGTGGACTTCAACGTGGTCTTCACCGCTCAGGGCGGGCTGGTGGAACTGCAGGGCGCGACGGAGGCAAAGCCGTTCCCGCGCCAACTGGTGGAAGAGGTCCTCTCATTGGCGGCCCGTGGCATGGAACCCCTCTTCCGTATCCAGCGGGAGGCAACCGATGGGTTGTAGTGGTTCTGAGAAGTCTGCTAAACATGTTTAAAGCTCACATGCCCCAGACCATCATCAGGGCCTTTCTAGCCGTGGCGATGCTGGCGGTGATAGCCGCCTGCTCCGGCGGCGACGCCGAGCCAACGGCCACCGCATTGCCACCGGCCACCAAATCAGCAGACGGCAACGAGGGCGGGGCCGTCGCATCGCTGCAACTGCCCAACATCGCCGATACGGTGGAGCGGGTGCGGCCGGCGGTGGTCTCAATCGTGGCCCGGATCGTCACCCGGGACCGCTTCGGCCGCCAGCAGACCGGCTTCGGCAGCGGTACTGGAATCATCTTCGACGAATCAGGTTTGGTGCTGACCAACAACCACGTGATCGAGGGGGGAGTCGAGATCACCGTGACCCAAGACGACGGGACGCAACTCGTTGCCGAAGTGATCGGCGCGGACCGTCTGTCGGACCTGGCCGTTCTGCAGCTGCCGGGGGACGGCTATCCATCACTGCCCTTGCGAGGGAATGGCAACCTCCGAGTGGGCGACTGGGTGATCGCCATCGGGAATGCCCTAGCTCTGCCCGGAGGCCCCACGGTCACTGTAGGCGTCGTCTCCGCGCTTGGCAGGTCCATAGAAGCGTCGCAGGGGGTCACCCTTTACGACCTGATCCAGACTGATACTTCCATCAATCCCGGCAACAGCGGCGGTCCGCTGATCGACCTGTCAGGAAACCTGGTGGGAGTCAACACGGCCGTATTGCGGGGCGTCAGCCAGGGTGGAGGGATCGCCGTGGAGGGTATCGGCTTCGCCATCGACGTTGACACCGCGCAACAGGTCGCGCAGCAGCTCGTCGAATTAGGACGGGTCCGCTGGGCTTGGATGGGGGTTTTCCTGGCGGACCTGGTCCCGGAGAGCGCGGCGCAGTTGGGGCTGCCCATCCGCGAAGGCGTGATCATAAGCAACACCGTGATTGACGGACCCTCCGACCGTGCCGGCATAGAACCGGGAGACATCGTGGTGAAAATCGGCGGTCACGACATCGCCACGGTATCCGACCTGACTCGCTTACTGAAGCAGGAATTCAGGGCCGGGCAAGAGGTGGAAGTAGAGGTGTTCCGGGTGGCCAACGGCGATGGCTTCCGGCAGACGTTGGCCCTGGTTTTGGGGGAACGGCCCCGGCGGTGATCTACGGGTCAAATCATTACATGCACGTAGGGGCGGGTTTCTAACCCGCCCTTTCCCTTCGCCAGGGTAGCGGTCGAAACGAGGTTGCCACTTAGGGAAGGGTGAGTTGGCCCACGATACGTTGGGCGGACATCACCGTGTTTTGCGGGCGCCAGGGCGGGATTGGAAACCCGCGCCTACGGTGTGGGTGGGTATGGGTTAGGTGATCTCGACGCCGTCCAGGTCCAAGATCACGGTGGGGATGTCCAATTCCCGGAGCCCGGTTTCTATCTGCTGCCGGTCCCCCACCACCAGTATCTTCAACCGGTCGGGGCGGACCAGTTCCTGGGTGATGCGGTGCACTTCATCAAGAGTTACAGCCTCGACGTTGGACCTGACGGTCTGGAGGTAGTCATCGGGCAGGTCGAATTGGACCATCTGAAGGACCTGGCCCATGACGGCTGCCGGACGCTCGAAGTTGGCCGGGAAGCTCCGCAGGAGGCTGGCTTTGGCGTTTTCCAATTCTTCTTCGCTGATGGGGCGGGACCCCCGGACGTCATTGAACTCCTTCAGCGTCTCGAACACCGATTCCTTGGTGACCTCGGTCTGGACCGAACCGCCGGCCAGCATGAGAGACGGACCGCGGAACCACTGGACGTGGGACTGATAACCGTAGCTATAGCCCTTTTCCTGGCGCAGGTTCTGGTTCAGCCTGGCGGAGAACTGCCCGCCAAAGGCGTAATTCATCAGTGTCAGCCCCAGGTAATCTGGGTGAAGCCGGGGGATGGTGGTGTGCAGGGCGCGGATGACCGATTGGGGCGCTCCGGGGCGGTCCACCAGGTAGATGCTGGCGGCGCCGTTGGTCGGTTCCACCGGAGCCCGGCCGTTGTCCGATGGGCCGGAGCCCTTCCAGGCGCCGAAGATGGCTTCAGCTCTTTGCAACACCTCGTCGATGCTGACGTCGCCCACCACGATCAGGTTGGCGTTGGCGGGGCTATAGTCGCGGCGGTATTGGTGCAACATGTCGTCACGGGTCAAGGCCCCGATGGAATCTTCGGTGCCCGACAGCGGATGGCCATATCCCGAGTCACGTTTGAACACCAGGCCCGACATCAACTGATCGGCCACGGTGTTGGGTTCGTCTTTACCCCGGCGGAGCTCGGTCAGGTGCTCTCTGCGGACACGCTCCAGCTCATGGTCGGGGAAGTTGGGGTTCAGCACCAGGTCGGCGGTGAGCTCCAGTGCGGTGGGCCAATGCTTGGTAAGGGTTTCCGCCGAGAACAGGGTGTACTCGCGGCGCCCGTCCGCTGAGATCCGCGACCCGATGAACTCGAATGCCTGGGCGATCTCCTGGCTGGACTTGGTGTCGGTGCCCTCCGGCAGCATCTGGGCTGTGAACCCGGCCAATCCGGGCAGATTCTCCGGGTCGCGTGACGCTCCGGCGTCCATCAGCACGCCGAAGGCCACTATGGGTAGGCCGCGTTGCTCGATCACTGAGATGCCCATGCCGTTTGAGAGCTTGATGCGGGTTGGGGAGGGCGGCGTGAAGACCGGCTCGCTCTTGGGCGGCGGCATCACCGTCCGGTCGAGGCTGACGGTGGCCGGTGACAGAGAAGGCTCTGGCAGTACGCGCAGCCGAACCTGGTTTCCGCCAAGGACCGTCTCGGCCACCCGCATCACGTCCTCGCGGGTCACCGCCATATACTTGTCCAAGCTGGTGTTGATCAGGTCTGGGTTTGATGCGAAAACGCTGTAATGGTTAAGCTGGTCCGCCCGGCCGCCAAAGCCTCCGATGCGGGCCAACTGGCGGAAGTGGCTGGCTTCGATGCGGTTCTTGACCCGGGTCATCTCCTCATCGGTGGGTGGTTCCCGAAGCAACCGGGCTATCTCGGCATCGGCGGCGGCCTCCACTTCGGCCAACTCGTGGCCCTCGGCGGCAGTAACCGAGAGAACACACTGTCCGGATATCTCCGACGAGCTGTAACGCATGTGGGCGCTCTGGGCGATCTGCTTCTCATAGACCAATGACTTATGCAAACGGGAGGTCAATCCGTCGGACATGATGGACTGGTAGATCTCCAACGGCGCATCGTCGATGTCGCCCTCGGGAGGCGTCGGCCAGGCGATATAGGTCCGGGGCAGGGTGACCTTGTCTCGTATCTCCAATTCGATGCGTCCCTTAAGGCCCGAGTCATGGCGCCCCTTGCGAGGCACCGACTCGCCCGGCGGCAGGTCGCCGAAGTAGCGGTTGACCATTTCCAACGCCTCCCCCATGTCGATGTCTCCGGCGATGGCCAGGCTGGCGTTGGTCGGGGAGTAGAACCGCTTAAAGAAGTCTTTGATGTCATCTAAAGTAGCGGCGTCCAGGTCTTCTTCGGACCCAATGGTCATCCAGTGGTAGGGATGGGGCAAGGGATACAGGGCCGCTTGCAGGTGCCAAGAGGCCATGCCGTAGGGCCGGTTCTCGTAGGTCTGACGGCGTTCGTTCTTGACCACGTCCCGTTGCACGTCGAAGCGCTGTTGGTCCAGGGCGTCCAGCAAGAACCCCATGCGGTCGGCTTCCAGCCAGAGGGCCAATTCCATGTAATTGGTGGGGACGTCCTCCCAGTAATTGGTGCGGTCGGGGGTGGTGGACCCGTTCAGGTTGGCGCCGGCTTTTTGCAAGGGCTCGAAGTGGCTGCTGTTGTGGTGTTTGGAGCCTTCGAACATCACATGTTCGAACAGGTGGGCGAACCCGGTCCGTCCCATCTCTTCGTCTTTGGACCCCACGTGGTACCAAACATTTACGGCTACCACGGGTATGTTGTGGTCCTCGTGGAGTATCACGTCCAAGCCGTTGGACAGTGTGTGTTTCTCGAAGGAGATGGTTACCATCTGCAGAAATCCTTGGGGTCCGGGTAGAATTATCCAACCCATCTTACGGTGGGCCACCGCCGTTGTAAACCAAAATTGGTCTTCAGAATTTCTGCCGAACCGAGGAATCTAAAAGCCAGATTCTCCTGGCCTGCCGGCCATAAAAAAACAGGCCGCGGACGATGTCCGGGGCCTGTTCTTGGTTTCCAGAATCTGAGCGCTGACCGCTGATAGCTGCCGGCTTTCCCCCTCGGCTAGTCCCCTTCTTGGTGCTGGTAGTAGTTCTCGTCGGTCCGCTCCGGGAAGGGAGGCGAAGCCTGGTTCTTGGCGATCTCTCCGGCGTCCCAAAGGTGAGAGAAATTGAGGGCCCGGGGGCAGTGGCCGTAGGCCTCTTCGACCTCGATCAACATCCCTTGAAGGTGTTTGGACCGGTCGTCGGTCTCGTAAAGGGTCACCTCGATATTCCGGCTTTCCAGGTCCTCTTTGCTGACGATGCTGACCCGGCCGTTGACCCGGACGGTGTCGTTGATTCCGGGTATGAAGAAGATCAGACCGATGTAAGGATTATCGTCGATATTCTGGTAAGACTGAAACAGCCGGTTGCCGGCCACGTCGGGGAAAAGCAGGTGTTTCTCGTCCAGCACCTTGACGAAGCCGGGCTTGCCGCCCTTGGGGGATGCGTCGCAACGGCCTTCACCGCCGGTGGTGGCCATGACCGCGAAGGGGGCGTTCCGGATGAACTCTTGGACGTATGGAGTGAGGTGGGCCTTTAGTTTGAGAACGGCGCGTTCAGACGGCTGGCCAAAGGTGTCGTGGAACCGGCTCTCGCCAACGATCTGCCCGGTGCTTGTAATAGTCATGGCAGGAGACTCCTATCTACGTGTGGGAAGGGGCCACGGGTCTGGGACTGCCGCGGCGGGCTGGCCACAGGCGGACTGTATCGTTGGTTCTGATTCTAATGGCCCGGCCGTCAATCAGCAAGGGCGGCTTGGGCCACTTCAGCCATGGCCGCCGCCAGCCGTTGGCAATCGGCCATCGACCGTATCCCCAGCCGGACATACTCGGGCAGGCCGAATGATGTGCAGTCCCGCACAACCATGCCCTTGGACAGAAGCAGGGACCGCCACTTGGCGGCGTCACCGACCTTGACCAAGATGAAGTTGGCTTCGGAGCGGGGGACATTCAGCCCCAGGGCTCCCAGTTCGTTGTACAGGTACTCTTTGGCCTTAAACACGGCTTCTCTCGCTCTGGGTATATACCCGGCGTCTTCCAGAGCGGACACACCCGCCTTCTGGGCCAGACCGTTGACGCTCCAGTCAGGCTGGTAGTCCCGAAGCCGGGACACCACATCCTCGGATGCCAGGGCGTAACCCAGCCGCAGAGCGGTCTGGGCGTAGTCCTTGGTCATGGAGCGCACCAACATCACTCCGGCACGGTCCAGCAGAGCCAACGAGTCCCAGGGGTCTTTGACGAAGGACAGGTAGGCTTCGTCCAACACCAGCAGACTGCCCGCATCCCTTGCGGCGCCGGCCAGGGTCTCCACCTCGTCACGGTCCAGGTAGACCCCGGTGGGGTTATTGGGGTTGCAGACGAAAATTAGGTCCGGTTTCTTGGCGCCGATGAGGCTGGTGGCAGCCCTGATGTCCCACCTGAAATCTCCTGCTAGGTCAGCTTCGAGATTCAGTATCTGGGCCCCGGCCAAGCGGCAGGCCCCTTCGTATTCTCCGTAGGTCGGCGTCAATAACATCGCGGCGCTGTCTTTGGACAGGTAGACGCGGGTCAGAAGGTGGAATATCTCGGTGGAGCCGTTGCCCACCAACACCTGCTCCATAATAACTTCCCGGGATGATGTCGAAAGATGGCGGCAGATGGCCTCGCGCAGTTCGAGGCATTCCGGGTCCGGATAGGCGCTCAGGTCCACGCTCCGGATGGCCTCCCAGACCCCCTCGGGTGGGCCGATGGGGCTGATGCTGGCGCTGAAGTCCAGCAGGTCCTCCGGCTTCAGTCCCAGCGCCCGCAACTCACGTGGATTGATACTCCCATGCACCGGGCGCCGGCTGGCCGGGTTTTCATGTGATTGGTTTGACATCTAATATGGCTGCTATTTAGAAGATACTGCCACGGGCGTAGGCTATGGCCAGTGCGATCGCCAGGCCGAAGAAGGCCACCAAGTACATGGATTGAACGGCGCGGGTGATGTCTTTGGGCTCGATGGGCCGGCCGGGTTCGCCCAGCGTGTAGCCCGCGTCCGGGTCCACTTTCTGTAGTTGCACTCCCAAAGCCCCGGCCATGCCGCTCATGGTCCAGCCGGCGTTGGGACTCTGGGTGCGGCCGTGGTGACGCCACATAGTGCTCCAGGCCCTGGTCATCCGCTGGCCCGGCAGGAAGCCGCTGGCGGCCACCAGCAGCAGCCCGGCCAGCCGCGCCGGGATCAGGTTTACCAGGTCGTCCAGACGGGCGGAAGCCTTGCCCAGATGCTCGTAGACTCCCCGGTAGCCTATCATACTGTCCAGCGTGTTGATCATGCGGTAGGCGAAGGCCCCCGGCAACCCGAATAGCGCGAAGAACAGCCAGGGGGCCAGGAAGCTGTCGTTGATGTTCTCGGAGACCGATTCAACGGTGGCGGCGGTGGCCTGCTCGGCGGTCAGATTGGACGGGTCGCGGCTGACCAGCGACGGCATCCGGGCCCGCACCTGCTCCATGTCTCCCCGGTCCAGGTGCCCGCGGACCAACGCCGCCTCCCGATGCAGCATCCGCAACGAGAATGTGGACTTCAGCAGGACCGCGCCCACCAGGATGTAGGCGGCGGAGTTGACTTCTTTCAACCAGAACCCCAAGAAGTAAGCCTCCGCTCCCCAGATGGCGGGCAGCGTTAGAGCGATGGACAGACCCGCCGCCAATCCCATAAACCCGTTCTTGGGCGCCCAGCGGACGACGAAATTAATATGCCGTCCCATCCAAACCGTTGGGTGGGCCCACTTGGGCGGCTCGCCCAAAGCCAGGTCGATAAGCACGGCCAGGGCCAGGACCGCCAGATCATCGGTGCCGGAAAACATCAGAACCGGTCCAAAAGGTCCGGCAGCGGCTCCAGCCATCGGTGGGCGGCCAGGGCCGTGGCGGCGATTATCACGGTGGTTTCGATGATCTCGTTGGTTGCTCCGTAGGTGTCGCCGGTCAGGCCTCCCAGCGCCTTGGCCATGGCCCAACCCAACAACCAGGCCATCACTACAGCCCCGAAAAAGAGCCCCAGCCCGGCGAAGCCTCCCAGCAAGATGGACGCCGCCAGGGCGGAGAGGCCGGCCACCGTTGTCGCGAATTTGACGCCGCCCCCGTGGAAGGGCGAACCCAGGCCCTGAGCGCGGACGTAGGGAAAGGCCCCCAGCAGGACCACCATGGTCCAACGGGAAAGGGCCGGGAAGAGCAGCAACGCCCACTCTTTGCCCGGCCCCTCAAGGACCAACAGGCTGAGCAACGCCCCGTATTTCAACAGCAGGACCGTCACGCCGCCGGCCACCCCGAAGGCGCCCACCCGGGAGTCGCGCATGATCTCCAACCGCCGTTCCGGGGTGAACCCGCCGAAGACGCCGTCGCAAACATCCATCAGCCCGTCCAGGTGGAGGGCCCTGGTGATTATGACCATGGTGGCCACCAGAAACGCGGCGGTCATCGGCTCGGCGAATAACCGGCTGGACCCCTCTTCCACCCCAACCAAGAGCAGGCCCATCAGCAGACCGACGGCGGGGTAGAAGGCCCTGGAGTTGCTGAGGTCTTGCGGACCACGGTCCAGGTTGCGCGAGAGTGGGAAGATGGTGAGGAAGGTCACCGCCAGCCGGAGGGGGGTGAGCCAGAAGGAGATCAGGAGGCGGCCTCTTGACCGTCGTCTCCGGTTTTTTCGGAAACGCCCGCTTCGGCGAAGGTGGCCATGTCCGAGAGGCACTTGGCGGCGGCCTCGATGATGTGCATCGACAGGGCAGCCCCGGAGCCCTCGCCCAGCCGCATGCCCATGTCCAGGAGGGGGTCCAGGCCCATGTGATCGAGGGCGATTTGGTGACCCGGCTCCACCGATCGGTGGGAGGCGATGAAACGGTGTCTGGCCTCGGGAGCTATGGTGTGGGCGATCAACGCCGCCGCCCCAGATATGAACCCATCGACCACCACCGGCCGGTGTCCGGCTGCCGCTCCCAGGAACACTCCGGCCAGAACCCCGATCTCGAACCCGCCGACCTTCATGAGCACGTCTAGGCCATCTTTGGGATCGGGCCGGTTAACCTCGATGGCCCTTTGCACCACCGAGATTTTGTGGGCCAGCCCGGCGTCGTCCAGCCCAGTGCCCCGCCCAGTGGTGACATCCGCCCCCGCGCCGGTGATCACCGAGGTGATGGCGCTGGACGGGGTGGTGTTGCCGATGCCCATGTCGCCGCAGGCGATGAGGCCGGACCCCGCCGCGATCAGTTCCCGGCAGGTCTCGATGCCCGTCTCCAGGCATTGGACCGCCTGTTCGCGGGTCATGGCCGGCCCGGCCGCGATGTTGTTCGTGCCCCGGCCGATCTTCACCGAACGCAGCGACGGGTGTGAGGGCAGGTCGGCGGCAACCCCGGCGTCCAGGACCACGATCTCGGCCCCGGCGTGCTTGGCCAGCACGTTGATCGCCGCTCCGCCGCCCAGGAAGTTCATCACCATGGCCGGGGTGACGTCTTGCGGGTAGGCGCTGACGCCTTCGGCCACCACGCCGTGGTCGCCGGCGGCCAGGATCACAGTCTTGCGGCCTATGCTGGGCGTGGCTTCCCCGAAGATACCGGCGAGCTGCACCGACAACTCTTCCAGACGGCCCAGGCTACCCAGGGGTTTGGTCAGTTGGTCCTGCCTAGCCCTGGCGGAGGCCATCGCCGTCTCGTCCAGGGGCACGATCTCATTTACTGTGCGGTCGATCAGGTCTGAGATGGCCATCTAGCCTCTTTCGGTCCCGGCTGAAGTCAGGACGATATTGGGATTAATATGCCGGCTGATATCCTGGAAACAATAATATTCCGGTTAGAATTCGATGCCCGGTTGGGCCTTGATCCCCTGTTGGTACGGGTGTTTCACCACCTGCATCTCGGTGACCAAGTCGGCATATTCCACCAGGGCCTCCGGGGCGTTCCGCCCGGTTATGATGACATGCAGCATGTCGGGCCGGGCCTTCAGGACCTCTATGACCTCATCGGTGTCGATCCAGCCGTAGTGCATGGGATAGGTGAATTCGTCCAGCACCACCAGGTCATACTCCCCCGACGCGATGACGGTCTTGCAATCTTCCCAATGGGCCCGCGCCAGTTCGGCCGACTGGTCCAGGTCCTTGGAGCGCCAGGTGAAGCCGTCGCCCATAGCCCGCATCTCGATGCCCATCTTTTCGGCCGCGCGCTGCTCGCCGAAGTTGGCGGTGGAGTGTTTGATGAACTGGAGCATGATCACCTTCATGCCCCGGCCCCAGGCCCTTAACACCACGCCCATGGCCGCGGTCGTCTTGCCCTTTCCTT
>JADFNR010000006.1:0-24896 GCA_022563275.1 Chloroflexota bacterium
TGAACGTCCCGTTCCGGACCACCACTTCGCCCTGAATCATGACCGTGTCCACGTGGGAGGCCTTGCCCCGGTATAGCAGCGTGTCCACCACGTCGATGCCCGCATCCATGTAGGGCTCGGTCATGGCGTCCAGGTCCAGCAGCACCAGGTCGGCGAAACGGCCTGGTTCCAGTGTGCCGATCTTGTCTTGGAGGGAGGTGGGGCGGGCCGCGTTGGCCGTGGCCAGTCGCAGGGCTTGGTGGGAGTTCAACCCCGGCTGGTCCAGGCCGGGTTGGCGGTGCAGCTTGGCGGCCAGACGCATCTCCTGGACCATATCGTCGTCGTCGTTGAGCGCGGTGCTGTCGGTCCCCAGCGCAACGTTCACGCCCTTCGCCAGCATGGCGTTAACCGGGGCGATGCCGTTCTTCAGGCGAAGATTGGAACTGGGGTTATGGCAGACCGTGGCGCCTGTTTGGGCCATGATGTCGATGTCTTCGTCGGTCAGCCAGACCGAGTGGGCGCAGGACACCTCAGGGCCCAGGAACCCCAGGGTGTTCAGGTGCTCAACCGGGGTGTGGCCCCAGGTCCGGAGGCCGAATTCCTTCTGATAAAGGCTTTCCACCAGGTGGATGTGGATGGCGGCGTTGCTCCGGGCCGCCTCCTCCTTGGTGCGGAGCAGGAAATCGTCGGAGACCCATTGGACGTTGCTGGGACTGAGCAGCACCGTCACCCTGGAATCGGGCCGCCCAGAGTATTCTTGGTGCAGGCTTCGGAACACCGAGAAATATTCTTCCTCGGATAGGTCCACCGCGGCCAGAAACCGGCGCAAAGACTCGGCGAGATCGCCGGGCAGATTGGAGATGAACTGCTCGTCGTCTTGGTAGACCACCCGGTTGCGCCCCCGGAAGTAGACCGAGAAGGCGGTGCGCATACCGGCGTCGGCGAACCCCCGGAGGACCTCTGCCACGTCGGCTTCCAGGCCCGATGCCGGCGTTTGGGCGTGGTTGTACATCGTGGTGGTGGTCCCGGACTCGATCTGCTGGATGGCCGTGTAGAGGGTCATCAGGTAATGGTCGTAGGGACGCCGGCCCCAACCCGACAATATCCAGGTCTCCAAGCAGTCATCGATGCACCCCATCTGGAAGGTGCTGACGCCCCGGCCGTGGTGGTGGGCGTTCACCAGGCCCGGCATGACCAAGAAGCCCGGCCCGCCCAGCTCCTCGTCCGCTTGGTGGGCCGACTTGATCTCATCGTAGGCGCCCACAGCCTCGATGACCCCGTCC
The DNA here is from genome assembly GCA_022563275.1 of Chloroflexota bacterium. The sequence goes on from JADFNR010000006.1 coordinate 1,263, forward strand.
CGCTGGAACACGGCCCCATCGGAGATCACCTTGCTGGTCTGGGCATCGACGCCCGCTTCGCAAATGACGTACTTTCCGCGGATTATCGAGGTACTCATGACACCTCCACCGTTGTTGCTGGAAGCCTGGCCATGGATGAATTGGCTGGACTATATGGGCCGCCATCTGGGCTGTCAAGAAAGATACCCCTTACCCAGCAAACGCCGGACCAGCATTGTATTGGTAAGGACCGTGGATTACACTTGCGGCACGCCTGATCAACGCAAGAATGCTCATGTGAACGAAGGGGGTCTCCATGCCCGGACTAGACGGAAAAGTAGCCCTGATAACTGGTGCGGGAGGCATGCGCGGCGTGGGCCGGGCCACGGTCATCAAGCTGGCCGGCCAGGGCGCCGACATCGCGCTCACCGACGTCCACCGTGAGACTTCAGACCTGCCGCCGGCCGAGGTCAGGAACGAATGGGGCGGCATCGACACCGTGTCCCAAGAGGTCCAGGCCCTGGGGCGGCGCGCCCTGCCCATCTACTGCGACCTGGCAGACCCGGCCCAGATCGAGCGCCTGGTGGAACAGACCATGGACCAGTTCGGCCGCATCGACATCCTGGTCAACAACGCCCGGGCCATCATCGGCAAGGACAAGGTGCCGGTGACCCAACTGGACAAGGAGGTCTGGGACCACTTCCTGGCCATCAACACCACCGCCGTGTTTCTCTGCACCAAGCTGGTGGCCCCTCACATGATCGACGGGGGCAGGGGCGGCCGCATCATCAATATCGCCTCCAACGCTGGCAAACAGGCCAGCGCCAACGGGGCCGCCTACTCGGCCTCCAAGTTCGCCGTGATCGGTCTGACTCAGGCCACGGCCATGGACCTGGCGCCCTACAACATCACCGTGAACGCCGTCTGTCCCGGCCCCATCAACACCGACCGCATGAGTTATTGGGAGCGGGACCAAGCCCAAGAACGGGGCATCACCCAGGAGGAATTCAGGGGCCAGATCGTCGAGAACTCGGCCCAGAACACCCCGCTGGGCCGCATCGCCGAGGCGCAGGACGTGGCCAACATGGTGGCCTTCCTGGCCGGAGAGGACGCTTCATTCATCACCGGCCAGTCCTACAACGTGAACGGGGGGCAACTGTTTCACTAGGCTGCGGACTAGACTGTGACGGACAGGAGGTAACCATGAGATTCGCAGTGTTTGGCGCCGGGGGTATCGGTGGGTATCTGGGTGGCCGCCTGGCGCAAGCGGGGGAAGAAGTCGCAATCATCGCCCGTGGCGAACATCTTGCCGCTATCAGAAACCACGGACTGAAGGTGGACAGCGTCGATGGGGACTTTGTGTTCAAGCCGTCCATCGCCACCGATGACCCGGCCAAGGTGGGGCCGGTGGACGTAGTCATATTGGGCGTGAAGGCTTGGCAGGTAGTAGAGGCGGCGGAAGCCATGCGCCCGATGGTCGGCCCGGAGACCTGTGTTTTGCCGTTACAGAACGGGGTTGAGGCAACGGCGCAAATTGCAGCGGTGTTGGGCGACGGAGTTGCACTAGGTGGGGTTGGAGGGATCAGCGGATTTATTGTGGGCCCGGGTCACATCAAGAACGACGCATCAGGGCCCTTCGTGAGAATCGGTGAGATGAACAATCAACGCAGTCCACGCGTGGAACGGTTGTCTCAGGCAATAGGCCAGTCGGGAATCCGGGCAGACATTCCATCGAACATCCAATCCGATATTTGGTGGAAGTTTATGTTCATCGCTGCCAGCGCGGGTGTAGGAGCGGTGACACGAGCCCCGGCTGGAGTGTGGCGCAGTTTTCCTGAAACCTGGGAGATGGCCGTTCAGATCGTTCGAGAGGCTGATTCAGTAGCCCGCGGGAAGGGCATTCCATTGACCGGAAGCGAAGCCGAGGCCGCTATCGCGCTGATGGAACAAAGACCTCCAACTTCGACGTCCTCCATGTCGATCGACATCATGGAAGGCCGGCCTTCTGAGCTAGAGTTCCAGATCGGAGCTGTGGTACGCCTGGGCAATGAGACCGGTGTTCCAACGCCGGTAAGCAGCTTTATCTACCATTGCCTCCTGCCCTTGGAGATGAAAGCGCGAGGCGAGTTGGAGTTCCCTGTCTAAGGGGCAACCACAGGGAGGAAGCGGTCTCCAGTGCCAAGGCTGAATACGGATTCCACGAACCAGGTTGCATCACCCAGGCCGCAACGAGGTAGCCGCCCCTGCCAAGGGCGGTAACACGAAATGGTAAATTCCCTTAAAAGAATGTGCCGCATCGAGAATGATTGGTACAATGCATACGTAACGCCGAGTCACAGTGTGCCGCCGCCGGGAATGGCGGTGAGGTGGGCCCAGTCAGTTGGACAGAATTTGGACGATATCTTGATTGGGCGCAGGCGACGCCCCCAACGATTGTTCGGGGAACCCCTCGCCTTCATCTTGCTGGTGGTCCCACGTAGTCTCCGTGGGACCAATATTTTCCGAGGACCGCACCGCAACTTAAATCGCAGTGTTTAACGTTCCATCCCTTTAGAGGTGGCAGGTGTTAAACGAAGCAGCAGTCCTGGCGTCCGTGGCGGCTGGTGGCTATCTGTTCGGCGCTTTCCCCACCGCTTACCTGCTGGTCAAGCGTTTCGGGCATAAAAATATCCTGGAATGGGGCACGGGTAATGTTGGGACCGCCAACGTCCACCGCGCCACCAACTCCAAAGTTCTGGCCTTGGCGACCTTAGCCGGAGACATGCTGAAGAGCGCCTTCGCTATACTGGCCGGCGCTTATATCGCCCAGACAGCCGGAATCAATGGGGATATAGGCGCCGGCGTAGGGGGTATTGCAGCCATCACGGGCCACAACTATTCGGTGTTCCTGAGGCTGAAGGGAGGAAGGGGACTAGTCTGCGCGTCGGTGTTGGGATTCTACTTCGCCCCGGCCATGGTCGGAATATGGGTATTGATTTTTTTGGGAACGGTGGCGCTGACCAAGTTAATGGTTGTTGGCCAGATGGTGGCCATGGCGGCGGTGCCCGTCATCGCCTATTTCTTTTTCCCTCAGGCAGCGGTTCCAGCCTATTTCGCTACTGCTCTGGTGCTCATTAGACACGCTCCCCGAATCAAGAACGTGCTTGACGGCACTGAACCTAAGATGTACTACAAGATACGGGAAACTCCGCATGAATAGACCTGCGGAAGGGGAATTTCCGGGCAATATTGCCATCACCCAGGCGGTGAAGAAGTAGCCGCCCCTGCCAACGGCCTTTCCCGCACCAGAAGCGTCAACACAGCAGCGGCCACCGATAGTATCAACATCAGCCGGAACATGTCGTCGTAGCTGCCACGGTTGTCGAAGATCCACGCCCCGGCGTACGCTCCGAAGCCGCCCGCGATCTGGTGCACCATCGATATCGACCCGGCCAACGTCCCCAGCCGCGCCGCGCCGAAGATGTTCCCCACGAAGACCACCGTCAGCGGCGCGGTGATCAGGAAGGTGAATCCGTAGAGCAGCCCGAAGACCATGATCGAGAGCGTGCTCTGATCGAAGATGATGAACGCAAAGATGAAGATTCGGACCCAGAAACATGTGACCGTGGGCCGCACTGCCCCAAACCGGTCGGCCAGCAGCCCCGAGGCCAGCACACCCATCAGTCCCATCAGCCCCATGAGCGCCAACAGATTGCCTGCCATGACCGTGCCCACTCCCTGGTCCAGGGCGAAGGCCACTATGTGGATGGAGACGAAGAAGTCTTGAAATCCGCAGATAGCGTAGATCGCCATCAAAAGGGCCAATCGAGGAGAGGTCAACGTCCGGCTCAGCGAAAGGGCTGACTCGGGAGGCGTGACCGCCCGTGCAGTCAGGCCATGCGGCGGTACATCGGCTTCACGGGGTTTGTCTCTGACTGCCAGGAACACCAATGGCGCCAGGACCGCCAGGTTGGCGATTCCCAGGATTGTGAACGACCACCGCCAGTCCAGTGAGACCAGGACCGCGGCCAGGGCCATGACGATCACCAACTGCCCAACGGCGTTCCCCGCCACCGCCCCGCTGCCGGCGATTCCCCGCCGGTTGGGGAACCAGCGGCTGATCATCACGGTCACCGGCGAGGTGGATGTGCCCGCGTTCCCCAGGGCGTAGACCACGCCGTAGACGATGAACACTTGCCAAGGGGCGTCCACCTGTCCCATCAACCCGATCCCCACTCCGGCCACCACGGCGGCGATGCCGATCATTCCTTTCAAGCTCCACAGGTCCACCAGCCGCCCGAGGAATGGCAAAGCCAGGGCCGAGACCACCATGAAGGTGGTGACCGCCAGCGAAAGGGTCGACCGGCTAACGTCCAGGTCTTCGGACATGGGCTTCAGCATCAGCCCGAAGGCGAACCGGGAGCCGCCGCTGAAGAACAGGATGAAGAACCCGGTGGCCAGGATCACCCAACTGTAATGAGGTCGCCGCAAATGTTACTCCAATGCGTTTTACCGGGCCGGAGAGCGCCCAAAAATATAACCACCGGCCCCATTTGGTTTGGGACCGGCGGTGGTTATGCCTAGACCGAGCGGGGCCGGGGACTACCGGTTCATCAGGTTCTTCACCGTGGTAATGACCCGGCTCTCGTTGGGCATGTATTCGTTCTCCATGGACCGGCTGTAGGGCACCGGGGTGTGGGGTGCGGTCACTCTGGAGGGAGGCGCGTCCAGGTAATCGAACACCTCTTCCGCCACCCTGGCGCAGATCTCCGAGGCCAAGCTGCAGACGGGCGTGTCCTCGTCCACCACGACCAAGCGGTGGGTCTTCTGGACCGACTCGTTGACGTGGTCGTAATCGATGGGAGAGATGCTGAGCAGGTCGATGACCTCGCAACTGATGCCCTCTTTGGCCAGTTCCTCGGCGGCGGCGGTGGCGATCCAGGTCATCTTGGAGATGCCCACCAGGGTGACATCGGTCCCTTCCCGCACGGTCCGGGCCTTGCCCAGGGGCAATACATACGGCTCTTCCGGCACGGGGCCCGAGATTCCGTACAGGCCCTTGTGCTCGAAGAACACGGTGGGGTCGTCGTCACGGATGCACGCGGCCAGCAGGCCCTTGGCGGTGTAGGCGTCGGACGGGCATACGCCCTTCAGTCCGGGGATGTGGCTGAAGATGGAATAGTAGGACTCGGAGTGCTGGGCGGCGGCCCCGAAACCGGCCCCGATGCGGGTCATCATGGTGAAGGGCACCTTCACCTGGCCGCCGAACATGTAGCGCATCTTGGCGGCATTGTTGATCAACTGGTCCATGCAGACGCCGATGAAGTCGATGAACATCAACTCGGCCACGGCCCGTAGTCCGGTGGATGACGCGCCGATGGCCGTGCCGATGAAAGCGGCCTCGGACAGGGGGGTGTCCAGCACCCGCTCCTTGCCGAACTGCTGGATCAGGCCGACGGTGGTGCGGAATGGTCCGCCCCAGGCGTCCTCAAAGCCCTGGTCTTCACGCCCCGCCCCTCCGGCGATCTCTTCGCCCATGATGATCACATTCTCGTCCAGTTCCATCTCCTGACGGAGGCATTCGTTGATGGCTTCCCGGTACAGGATCTCCCGGGTGCCCGTTGTTTGTAATGTCGTGGTCATCTGTATCTCCTTGACCGCCCTGGTCCGGAAATCACCGGAGTTGGGCGATTTATCGTCTAAAAAAGCTGGATCGTGGAGGCTCAGACCGCCATGTTCACGCCACGTTTCATCATGTCTTTGGGGTAGTCAACGTAGACGTCGTCGTACAACTCCACCGGCTCCGGAAGGGGGCTTTCGTCGGCGAATTTAACCGCCTCGTCCATGAGGGTTTCAGCATCCGCGTCCAATTGGTCCAGCTCCTCGGCCGTGATATCGCCCTGGGCGACGACCGTCGTGCGGAAGTGTTTGAGAGGATCGCGGGCGTGCCAGCGGTCCTCTTCTTCTTTGGTGCGGTACGTCAGGGGATTGTCGAATACGGTATGGCCGTGATAGCGGTAGGTCTCGCACTCGATGAGAGTGGGGCCTTCGCCAGCCCTGGCCCTGGCCACCGCCTGGGCCGTCGCGTCGTAAACGGCGAAAACATCCATGCCGTCAACGTGGACCCCCGGCATATCGTATCCCGCGGCCCGGTCGGAGATGTGGGTGATGGACAACCCGTATTCGGCGGGCGTGGACATCGCATAGCCGTTGTTCTCGCACAAAAAGATCACCGGCAGCTTCCAGATCGAGGCCAGGTTCATGGATTCGTGGGTTACACCTTGGCTGGCCCCGCCGTCTCCAAAGAAGGCCACGGCCACCCGGCCCAGCTTCTTGGTCTTGGATGTCAGGGCCGCGCCCAACGCCAGTGGTATGCTGGCGCCCACGACGCCGTTGGTGCCCAGCATGCCCTTGCTCATGTCCGAGATGTGCATCGAGCCGCCTTTACCCTTGTTGGGGCCGGTGGAACGGCCAAAGAGTTCGGCCATCATCTGCTTGACGTCGACTCCCTTGGCGATGCAATGGCCATGACCCCGGTGGGTGCTGGCGATGTAGTCCTCGTCGGTGAGGTTGGCGCACACTCCGGCGGCCACCGCCTCCTGCCCAGCGGAGGAATGGACCGAGGCCGACATGCCCCGCTGCCCGGTTTCCGGGATGCCCCGTTCCTCGAAGTGGCGGATCGTTGTCATGGTTTTGTAAAGCTTGAGCAGACCCTCGCGGTCGAGATCCATGGTCCCTCCATGCCGTGCCTGGGAGTGCCTAGCGTATCTGGCGTGCCAGGTCAAGTTTGCACAATGGTAGCATGCCGCCTAACGATGTCAACCAGAAGCGGCGGCGACCTCGACAGCCTCGCCAGGGCCGGCTGACAGCAGGGCCGCCGCGCTCCCGTTGGACACGGCAACCTCCAGATACCCGTGGCTGCCCGTCAAAGCGATCAAACCACTTTCACTTGAGTGAACGCCATCGTTGAATGTGCGGCTTAGTCCAGATATGCTCCGGCCCTTGATCCGCACCTCGATCAGTTCGCCTACAGGCAGGTCTTCGGCGCGGATGTTGGTCACCAGATTGCCGTAGACGTCTTGGTAGATAACTTGGCCGGTGATCTTGCCGCCTTGGCTGCCCGGTTGAGGCATTGGCAGGTAAAAGAGACTTCCTATTGCTTCGCCCATGTCCTCCGGCGTGACACCCAGAGACAGATGGGCCGCAACTGGGGTGAAGATATCGCGGCCGTGAAAAGTTTCGCTCACCGGGTGACGCCAGTAATCAGGGTTAGTCAGGTGTACGGCGGAAAGCTCTGCTGGCAGGTCAACGAGGCCGGCGGCCGAGGGTATCGAGCCCAGATACCCGGCGATCACGCCGCTGAGCAAACCGTTGTCCGGGGCTACGAAACGCCCGCAAGGCGTGGACAGCAACACTGGCCGGCGGTCCGTGCCCACCCCTGGGTCGACCACGGCAACGTGGATGGCGTCATCTGGGAAGTAGCGGTGGTTGATGCCCAGGAGGAATGAGCCCTGGGCGATGTTCTGGGGCAGAATCTGGTGGGTCAGGTCGATAAGGCGGAGGCTGGGGTTGATAGTTAAAGCAACGCCTTTCATGACGCCCGCATAGGGGTCGGACAGGCCGAAGTCGGTGGTGAAGACCACTAGAGGGGGATTCATGGCAGGGCCGGGCGGAGGATTCGCCCTTTGTTACCCGACCCGGACGCTGATGATGGAGACTACCACGAAAGCTATCGCCAGGAAGACGGTGAACTGGAAAAGGGTTTTCTCCAATCCACGGCGGGTATGGACCGTTGAGGACGCCGAGCCGAACAGCCCGCCGCCTCCCTCTTTGACCTGGGCCAGAATCACAACCACCAGCAGGATGGAAACCAGCAGTTGAATCAAGTTCATGAAATCGTTCATGGGTTGACCTCGGCGGAGCTCCTCCGCCTGCTCTATTATCCCCGCCGGCCGCGGGCTTTTAGAAGATGACCGCTATTTCAGTTTTTCCAGGGCCGCGGCCACCAGTTCATTCACCAAGTCCGGCTTGGCCTGGCCCTGAGTGATCTTCATCACCTGGCCCACCAGGAACTTGGCGGCGGTTTCTTTGCCGCCCAAGTAATCCGTCACCGCTTGGGGGTTGGCGTCGATGGCTTGACTGACCGCCGACTCAACCGCCGATGAATCGCTTATCTGAGTATAGCCCCTTTCCTGGACGATCCGCGCCGGAGAACCGCCCGTTTCGAATGCTTCTTCCAGCACGGTCTTGGCCATGGAAACGCTGATCGTATCCTGGTCCACCAAGTCTATGAGCTCGACCAAGCTCTCCGGTGACACCGGTGATTCGTCTATCCGGCGGTCCTCAAGGTTCAACAAACGGCTCAGGTCGCCCAGCATCCAGTTGCTGATGTTCTTGGCGAATTTTCCGCCTTCCTCTCCGCCAGCGGACCTGAGAGTGGCGGCCTGCTCGTAGTAATCGGCCATGGCCTTGGAGTTGGTCAGCAGGCGGGCATCGTAATCGGACAGCCCGTATTGCTCAGTGAACCTGGCCAGCCGCGGGGTGGCCAACTCGGGAATCCTGTTCCGGATCTCTTCGATCCAGGCTTCTTCCACCACCAGGGGCGGCAGGTCCGGCTCCGGGAAATAGCGGTAGTCGTGGGCCTCTTCCTTGCTGCGCTGGGAATAAGTGACGTTGCGCTCCTCGGACCAGCCCCGGGTCTCTTGAATCACCCGGTCTCCGGCGTCGAGCACTTTTCGCTGGCGGTCCACCTCGTGATTCAGGGCCATGAACACCGAGCGCAGGCTGTTCATGTTCTTGATCTCGGCCTTGGTGCCGTATTCCTCCTGACCCACGGGCCGCAGGCTGATATTGGCGTCGCACCGGAAGCTGCCGTCCTGGGCGTTGGCGGTGGACACTCCAAGATATTGGATGATCGAATGCAGCTTGGTCAGGTAGGAACGGGCTTCTTCGGGAGTGCGCATGTCCGGGTGGCTGACCACCTCCATGAGAGGCACGCCGGAGCGGTTCACGTCAACCAAGCTGTGGGCATCGCCGTCTTTGCCGCTCACGTGTTGGAGTTTGGATACATCCTCTTCCAGGTGCACTCGCTCCACGCGTACCCGCCGGTCATGGCCGTCGGCGGTGATGTCCAGATGCCCGTCCATGGCCAGGGGCATGTCGTACTGGGATATCTGATATCCCTTCATCAGGTCGGGGTAGGGATAGTTCTTCCGGTCGAACTTGGTCAGACCCGGGATGTTACAGCCCAGGGCCAAGCCCGTCATGATCGTGTATTCCACGGCCTTCTTGTTGATCACCGGCAGGCTTCCCGGCAGGCCCAGGCACACCGGGCAGACCCGGCTGTTCACGGGCGCGTCCTGATAATCGGCCCGGCAAGAGCAGAACATCTTGCTCTGGGTAAGCAGTTGGACGTGGACCTCAAGGCCGATTACTGTTTCGTATTCCATAGTTGATCAGATGGCCGCTTTGAGTGGGGCGTGAACGTGGAATCTGGCGCGCCGCGTCACTGAAATCAAGTATAGCAGGCGTAGATTTTGGCAACAACGAGAAAACCGGCCTGGCTTCCGGGCATGGAGGGAGTATCGATCAGGTTAGCAGGCCCTTGCTCCGCAACATCTCTTGGGTGGTGGAGCCGATGTCGGCGGGAGTTGGTATGATCCAGGCCCCGGCGTCCTTCAGGGCGGCGATCTTGAACTCGGCCCGGGCGCTTTCCCCGGTTATTATGGCGCCGGCGTGGCCCATGCGTTTGCCCGGAGGGGCCGAAGCGCCGACCACCAAAGCCGCCACCGGTTTACTGAATCCCGCCTTGATGAAGGCCGCCGCGTCCTGTTCCATGGCGCCGCCGATCTCTCCAATCATCACCACCGCGTCGGTGTCCGGGTCGGCGTCGAATAACCGCAAGACATCCACGAAGTCGGTGCCGATTATCTGGTCGCCTCCGATGCCGACGCAACTGGACTGCCCGAGATTCAATGCCGTGAGCTGCCCCACCGCTTCGTAGGTTAGGGTGCCGCTGCGGGAGAGCACCCCGACCCGCCCCGGCAGGTGGATGGCGCCGGGCATGATGCCGATCTTGCACTTGGCGCCGGGGGTGATCAGTCCCGGGCAGTTGGGGCCGATGAGCCGCGTGGGTTTGTTTTCGATATACCGGTAGACCTTCACCATGTCCTGGACCGGGATACCCTCGGTGATGCAGGCGATGAGCGGGATCCCGGCGTCGGCCGACTCGGCGATGGCGTCGGGAGCGAAGGCGGGCGGCACGAATATCAGCGCCATATTGGCTTGGGTCTGGGCTACCGCCTCCTCCACCGAGTTGAACACCGGGACCTTGTCCTCGAACATCGTCCCGCCCCGGCCAGGGGTCACTCCGGCCACCACGTTGGTGCCATAGGCCATACAGGCACGGGCGTGGAAGCTGCCTTCCCGTCCCGTTATTCCCTGCACCAATACCCGTGTGTTCTCGTCGACCAGTATTCCCATCCGGGCCTATCTCCAACCGGTCATCCGGCTAAACATTGGTTAAGAATCCAGGTGTTTGATGGCGTTGGCCGCCCCGGTGAGAGTATCGGCGAACTCCACCAGCAGTCCGGACGTGCCCAGGATCTCTTTTCCTTCCACCATGTTGGTGCCAAGCATCCTGACTACTAGTGGGATGGTGGAACCGGTGTCTTTGTAGGCCAACACGATGCCCTCGGCGGCGATGTCACAGCGCAGGATGCCGCCGAAGATATTGACCAAGACCCTCCGGACCTTGGGGTCCGACAGGATGATCTTGACGGCGCTGGCGACCTTTTCCGGCGTGGCCCCTCCGCCGACGTCAAGAAAGTTGGCCGGGGCCGCCCCTGCGGCGGTGGTGACGTCCAGGGTGGCCATGGCCAGGCCGGCGCCGTTGACCAGGCAGCCAACGTCCCCGTCCAGTTTCACATAGGCTATATCCAGGTCTGACGCCTGTGCTTCCAGTTCGTCTTCTTGGCTGATGTCCCGGTACTCCAGCAGGTCGGCATGACGGAACATGGAATCGTCGTCCAGGGTGATCTTGGCGTCCAGGGCAACCACCCGGCCGTCACCCGTGATGATCAGCGGGTTGATCTCCACCAAGGTGCAATCGTTCTCCACGAACAGCCGGTAGAGGGCCGACAAGACCTTGGCGGCATCGGCGGCCACCGCCTGGTCCAGCCCCAACCGCCGCACCAGACGGCGGGTCTGAAAGGGCATCAGCCCCGATAGAGGGTCAATAAGTTCGGTGTGGATGTCCTCGGGGTTCGCCGCGGCAACCTCTTCGATATTCATGCCGCCCTTGGTGCTGACCAGCAAGGCCGGGCCCCGGTGGCCGCGGTCGATGGTCAAAGCGACGTAGAGTTCTCGCTTGATGTCGGCCATCTCTTCGATCAGGAGCTTGTGGACCGGCGCGCCTTCGGGACCGGTCTGAGGAGTAACCAGCCTGGACCCCAACATGCGCTGGGCCGCTTCCTCGGCCTCTTCTGGGCTGCTCACTATTTGGACGCCACCCGACTTGCCCCTTCCGCCGGCGTGTATCTGGGCCTTCACGGCCGATCGGCCGCCCAGCTCCTCAGTGGCCGCTTTGGCCTCCGCCGGGGTGGCCGCAACGATGCCGCGGGGCACGGGAATCCCGTAGCCGGCGAAAACTTCCTTGGCTTGGTATTCGTGGATGTTCATTTACGTCTTTTGCCGGGCATGGACGATGCGTGGGCAACCCGGTGAGGGCCTTATCCCAGGCGTCCGTAAAATGTAGGTGATTTTACCCGGCTCGTCAACGCGCTCACGTGTGGTTTCAGTGGACAATCACGACCAGCCGTTCCATAATCCCCGGCAATCCGGTCACATGCCCAACATGAATCTGGTCTTGGAACAAAGGAGAAGCCATGGTCCGCTACAACAAGGTGATTGAACTATTGGAACAGGACAAACCGGTGTTCTGCTCTGGCCTGGTCTGGAACGGCAATCTGGATGACATGACCTTCGTCGGAGACGCCGATTACGACATGGTCATCGTGGAGATGGAGCATCAGGGTTTCAGCTTCAACGACCTGCGGACCATGCTCCAGTTTTTGATGAACCGCAAAAAAGTGTCGGAAAAGGGCTCGCTGCAGGCCGACCCAGCTCCATTCGTTCGGGTGCCGCCCAACTTCCGGGAGCGCAACCAGTGGGTCCTTAAGCAAGCCCTGGACGCCGGAGTGTACGGATTGGTGTTGCCCCACCTCAACAACGTTGACGACGCCCAGGCCGCGGTGGTGGCCGCCCGCTATCCCCAGGTGCCCGGCGTGGCCGATTTTGAGCCCGAGGGCCAACGGGGCTGGTGGTACCGCATCGCACCCCGCTACTGGGGCCTGACTCCCACCGAGTATTACGATGCCGCCGACCTTTGGCCGCTGGACCCAGACGGCAACATGCTGTTGATGGGCATCATAGAGGAGCCGGAGGGCGTGAAGAACGTGCGGGACATCCTGCGGGAGGTCAAGGGCATCGGCGCGATCTGGGCCGGGCCGGGAGATATGTCGGTGGCCATGGGCCACAAGGGAAACGCCGGCCATCCCGACGTTCAGGCCAACCTGCTGACCATTCTGGAAGCCTGCAAGGAATTCGGCGTTCCCTGCGCCACCGGCTGCACCGCCGATGAGGTTTCCATGCGGCTGGAGCAGGGGTTCCGCATAATAATAACGTCCCCCGAGAAGACCACCAGGGGCCTGGACGAGGGACGCAAGATCGCTGGGCGTTAATCGGCGTTTGTTACTGGATTCCCAGGGGGTCGTCCCCTACGGTGCCTGCGGCGCCGCTTCCCGCAGTGCTGCTGGAGCCTTCTCCGGGGCTCTGCAAGAACTTGAATATTGGAGCATCCGAGGACAGGATGACCGTCGTCCGCTCGTTCAAGAAGACCTTGTAGGCCTCCAGGCTCCTCCGGAAGGAGAAGAATTCGGGGTCTTTGTTCAGGGACTCGGCGAGGATGGAGATGGCCTGGGCCTCGCCGTCACCACGGAGCCGGTCGGCGTCTCTATCCGCCGCGGCGAGGATCACCTCAACGTCCCGGTCGGCCGCGGCCCGCCTGGTTCGGGCTTCCTCCTCACCCTCAGCGCGCAACCGGCGGGAGATCTTTTCCCGGTCGGAGCGCATCCGCTCAAAGATCCTGCCGGCCACTTCCTGGGGGAAATCGGCACGCTTGATGCGGATATCAACCATCTCGATACCGAAGGGCGGGTCTTCCTGGGACAGGTCGAACTGGACTCGCCCGAGCACTTCTTGCAACAGTTCAGTCCGGGAGTTAGTGGGCCGGACGCGGGAGTTACCCTCATCGTCCGTGACCGGTTCACCTGACTCGTCCAATTCAACGTCGCCGCCGATGATCTCTTCACGGGTACGGTCGGCAACCACGGCGCGAAGGGCTGAGTTGATCCGTTGGGCCAGGATCCTGCGGGCGTTTTCTTCGGTGTTAACGACCTGCAGGAACTGACGCGGGTTGCTGATCCGGAACCGGCCGTAGACGTCTATCTCCAGGATGTTGATGTCCTCGTCCAAGAACCGGTCAGGCGGAGCGTCGATCCGCAGCAACCGCTTGTCGTAGGAAGTGACGGTGTCCACGAACGGGGCTTTCAAGAAGAGGCCGGGCGAGGTGCGAACGCTCTTAACCTCGCCGAAGCGGGTGACCACCACCTGCTCGACCTCCTGCACCACGTACAGGCTCTGTGTTATGACTATGAAGGCCAGGATAACCACTACCCCGGCTATGACTAGGTTCCTCATGGAGACCCCTTTTATTCGTTGATAACTATCGGGCTGTTGTAAGAATTATTCGATCTGATGCACGGCTGGGTTACGGAGCGGCCGGTCCCAACGGTACCGGAATGATTCCGCCCTGACCGCCCAGTATCAGGACCGTCTGAGCTTCGGGCGAAACGATGATCTTATTGATCACCGGCAGTATCTCTTCCATCGCCTCCAGGAACAGCCTCTCCTGGGTGACGAGGCTGGTGGCCGGAACGGTCAGGTTTTCCCGGTTCATGTATTGCACTGTGAACTGGTCGCCGGCCTGAAGGGTCTCTCCAGCCTGAACACGGAAGGTCACGATATTGGTGGACGGGTCGAATCCCGAGACCGAGATGTCTATTCCGCTGGTTGCGCCGCCGTCCGGACCGTCCACGACCGTTATGTCGGAGAAGGTGATTCCGGTGGTTAGGTCGCCATCGCGGTCATTGTTGTCGGCGTCCAAGGCCTTGTTGCTCAGACGGACGCTGAAGGGCCCGGCGCCCACGAACTGCGGGATAGTCAGGTCTTCATTGCCCAGGTAGGCGATGGAGAACGCCTCGCCGATGGTCAGGTCACCGGATTGTGCGGCGTACCCCGTTGAGAACCGGCAGGTCTGGGTCGCCGCCGTGGTCAAAACCTCGTTGGCGGTGAACGCGCATACGTCTGCGCCCAGCACGGTTACACTGGCGACCAGGATGTCGAACCCGTCGCCGTCTAAGTCTGGCGCCGAGATAATCGAAACATCAGATAGTCCGATGCCGGTGGTTGGGTCGTCGTCGCCGTCGGCGTTATCCGTGTCCTGAAGCACGTTTTCAAGCGTGATGGACCGGTCGTTGAACTGGGCCAAGATGGACAGGAACTGGTCGGCTTCACCCTGAGCCCTTTCGATACGGGCCCGTTTGAACGCCGCCGCCGGTTGGATTATCTGTTCCGCACGGCCCCTGGCTTCCGGGATCACCTGGTTCTCGTAAGCCTGGGCCTGGTTGGTGGCCGTCACCTTATCCTGACGGGCTTGGAGCACGTCGTTGAAGGCGGCCTGGACCTCCCCGGGCGCTTCCACTTTCTGAAGCTCCACACTGACGATATTTATCCCAGTATTGTAGCTGTCAAGGATCAACTGAAGTTCGACTTTGGTATCCTGCTCCAGGCTGACGCGTTCCTCGGCCAGGACCTCGGCCAGCGAACGCTGTCCCACCACCAGGCGGAGGGCCGCTTCGGTGGCGTCCTTCAAGGTCCGGCCGTCCGGCCGGCCCGGGGCAATGCTACGTTGCGGCCCGGCTTCCTCTCCGGGGTCATCGACCCGGAAGAGGAAATTGGCCAGGTCCTTGATGTCGTACTGGACCACCATCTGCACGTCGATGATGTTCAGGTCGCCGCTGATCATTTGGGCTTCCACGGGCACCGGCGTGTCGCCCACGCCTTCGCCGCTCCGGAAGCCGAGTTCCAGGCGGCGGACCAGGTCGGTCCTTATGACGTCTTTATTGCCCACGGGCCCGGGCCACCACCAGTGAAGACCGTTTTGGATCACCGGAGCGGGCTGGGCTTTTCCGAACAACCGTAGCACGGCCTGCTCGCCGGGGCTGGTGGTGTAGATCCCGGTGGCCGCCCAGATCACGACGATCAGGCCCACGACCAATACTACCGCCAAGCCGACACCCCCGCCGCCCAAGCGCTGGGTGACACGGCCAATACCATCGCGGATATTGCCCATTATTTTTTCAAAATCCAATTCTGGTGTCCTGGGTCCGCCTCCGGGTTGATACATGTTCGTATGTTCCTTTGCCTATCCTGTTGAGTATGGCGCCGGCCAACTTAGGGGGCCGGCCACCCCATTATTTCCAAAGCCCAGTAGATTCTATCATCTAAGGGTTATCCGAACTACCTAAGGGCTATCTGGACCACAAGGCAGCCGCCAGGCCAGCCGCGCCAGGTATGATGCACTTCATCCACATTACGTCCTTTGGCGCGTTTTGGACTGAAAACTTCCTACGTCCCCATTCGCTGGACCCTGACCGAGCACCAAATCGCCTGTGCCGGGGGTACGGCGCAGGGTATAATACTGCAGGCCGCCGTGCCGCCTGGCGCGGCAGCTAATCTCGGCTAAGGACCAAGCACATGACAACACCCGGCCTGGAAGTTATCCCGGGGAATGACATGACCCGGATCAGGGTTGTGTGCGAACACCAGCGAGGCCTGATCTACGTGGTGCCCGCGGAACGCAGTTGGGTCTGCGAGAAAGAGTACCTGCCGGCCCACGCACTGGCCGGATTCTTCAGGGAACTCAGCGCCCTGGAGAACAAAGAAGTCCAGGGGTTGATGCAGCAATGGGGCATCTATTTCCGGCAACTGCCCGAGGAACAAGAAGAAGCCAAGGCAGGGGCCGCGCAGTCTTAACGCAAGTCCCAACAAGCATCAGCACGAAAAGAGGGGGCGGGTCTTAAACCCGCCCCCTCTTTTAATTGGCTTTTATTGAATCGCGGCCTAGGCCGTCTAACTATCCGGGTCACCCGAGGAAGTCGATGGCAACGTTGGCGCTGGCTGGGGCGTTGCCGGCTGGGGTTCTGGCCGGGCCGGATCGAATGCGGGCGGCGTCTCCGGTGAAACTGGGGGTATGGCGCCCTCGCTTCCAGTCTCCCCATCGGTGTTGAACAGCCGGTTCATGGCCTCACCCGACACAGTCTCGTGTTCGATCAAGAACTCAGCCAGCCTGACCAGCTTAGACTGGTGGGTTTTGATGACATCAACCGCCTGCTCATAAGCTTTGTTCAACAGGCCCGTGACCGCGTGGTCGATCTCTTCCGCGAGGCCATCGCTATAGTCTTTTTCTTCAGTACCTATATCGCGGCCGAGGAACACCATTTCTTGGACTTTGCCGAAAGTCCGTGGTGCGCCTAGCCCATCAAGGCTGCGGGAATCCTTTACCACGATCGTGACCGGTTGCAGGCCATCCGCTATCAGGTCCTCGTTGAACTTGGCGAGCAGGAACCGGTCCTCCTTGCGGGATTTGAACTCGGAGCCGTCGGCCAATTTTACCAGCAGATCGTTACCGTACATCTCCAGTGTGGTGACATCGCCGCTTCGGACTTTCTCGATAACGGCGCTGAAAGACATCTCTGGGTAAGCTTTCGCGCTGAACATTCCGTATCGCTTGATCATGCCCATCGCCAGCTTGGTGGCCTGCTCCAGGTCATTGCTCGCGCCGGTGGTCACCTCGTCGAAGATGATCTGCTCCGCCACCCGTCCGCCCATGGTAACGGCCATTCTGTCGCCGAACTGGTTCTTGGTCCAGAGGTAACGGTCCTCTTCCGGCACCAGGGAAGTATGGCCGCCCATGGCACCCCGGGGGATGATTGATATCTTGTGCACCGCGTCGGCATGGGGCATGGCCCAAGCCACCAGGGCATGGCCGGCTTCGTGGTAGGCCGTCATCTCCTTTTCCCGGGCGTTAATCATGCGGCTCTTACGCTGGGGTCCGGCGATGATCCGGTCCACCGCTTCTTCGAAGTCTTCCATGAAGATGGACTTTTTGTTGTTTCTCGCCGCCATGATGGCTGCTTCGTTGATCAGGTTCGAGAGATCGGCGCCGCTGAAACCAGGAGTCTCCTTGGCCAATGCATCGAACGTGACCTCAGGGGCCAGGGGCTTCCCAGCGGCATGGACCTTCAAGATGTCTTTCCGGCCTTGTATATCCGGCAAGTCCATGGTCACCTTGCGGTCAA
This sequence comes from Chloroflexota bacterium, assembly GCA_022563275.1. Next base: position 18,701 of record JADFNR010000006.1, read on the forward strand.
AGCGTCCGGGCCTCAAAAGGGCCGGGTCCAAGATGTCCGGCCGGTTGGTGGCGGCTATCACGATGATATTGGTGTTGGTCTCGAAACCGTCCATCTCAACCAATATCTGGTTCAGGGTCTGTTCGCGTTCGTCGTGTCCACCGCCCAGACCGGCGCCACGGTGGCGGCCCACCGCGTCGATCTCGTCCACGAATACGATACAAGGGGCGTTACGCTTGGCTTGGTCAAAAAGATCCCTGACCCGCGCCGCGCCGACGCCCACGAACATCTCCACGAACTCGGAACCGCTGATGTGGAAGAACGGTACGCCGGCTTCTCCAGCCACGGCCCTGGCCATCAAGGTCTTGCCGGTGCCGGGTGCGCCCACAAGCAGCACGCCCTTGGGTATATGGGCTCCCAACGCGAGGAACCGCTCAGGGAATTTGAGGAACTCAACAATCTCTTGGAGTTCCGCCTTGGCCTCATCCACGCCCGCCACGTCATTGAATGACACCGTGGGTTTGTTGTGGGTCAACATCTTGGCGCGGCTGCGCCCGAAACTCATGGTCTGATTGTTGCTGCCTTGGGCCTGACGCATCATGAATAGAATCAGGCCGCCGAAGAAGATCAGGGGCAAAAAGTTCAGCATCAATCCAAGGAAGCTGCTCAGGCCGCTGGAGCCCTTAAAGATCACCTCCACGCCGGAGGGCGGCCCGATATCCACACCACTTTCCACCAGGAGGCCAATCACATCCGTGTCACGGCCGATACGGCTGGTAAACCGGTCGGTCCCGGCCGTGCTGGTGCCCCTGGGGAAGACCGTGAGCGTCCGGCCGTCAATGACGATCTCTCGAATGTCATTGTTCTTGGCCATGGCTACCACCGTAGTCAGGGGTTCTTCGCTGCGGGCTCCGAAGCTGGGCAACAACGTGTAGAAGATCACGATCACCCCGATGATGATCATCAGGTACACGAAGCTGTTGCGAAGCCACCGGTTATTACCCATGTTTACCCCTTAATCCCCTCTTTCCATGGCCCACAGCCACACCCACTTAATATTATCGGAGTGAGCCTAAAAATGCAAAGTGCCCGCGCCAGGCCCACGGCGGATTGCCCGGGAGGTTGACGGTGGAGGCCTTCGGTAATTTTCAGCCCTACATTATATCTAGATGCACCGCATCTACCGGGGATGCGATTTAACCGTTCTTATTATAGAATGCATCCTGCGGACCAAGCGCCGAACCTTCGTTTCTTAGTACGCATCGAAGAGCTAAATGGATCGGCAGGCCGCACCTTTGTCCACGGACGCTTTATGCGTGGTGTTCAAATTGGCCTAAGAATCACGAAGAAGGGAGGGCAATCATGGCAGAGTACGCACATCCCGAATCACTGGTCAGCACCGAATGGGTGGCCGAACACGGCACGGACGCCAATGTGAGGTTGGTAGAGGTGGACGTCGACACGTCGGCCTACGACCAAGGCCATATCGCCGGCGCCGTGGGTTGGGACTGGCATACCCAACTCCAAGAGACTCTCACCCGGGACCTGGTCAGCAAGGACAGCCTGGAGAAACTACTTGGCTCCGCGGGAATCGACAATAACACCACCGTTATCCTCTATGGCGACAACAATAACTGGTTCGCTGCCTGGGCTTTCTGGCAGATGAAGTACTACGGCCACGCCGACGTCAAGCTTATGAATGGCGGACGGGCCAAGTGGGAGGCCGAGGGCAAACCGCTAACCACCGCCGCGGCCAACCCCGGCTCAAAGTCCTACCAGGCCAAGGCCACCAACGAGGACATACGGGCATACCGTGACCAGGTGCTCAGTAAGGTCAACTCCCGAAGCGTCTCGCTGGTCGATGTCCGGGCTCCCGCCGAATACAGCGGCGAGCTTCTGGCCCCCGAGAACCTGCCCCAAGAAGGCGCTCAGCGCGGCGGACACATCCCAGGCGCGGCCAACATCCCGTGGGGACAGGCCGTGGCGGAGGACGGGACGTTCAAGTCGGCCGACGATCTGAAAGCACTCTATGGCGGCAAGGGGATCGACGGCGGCAAAGAGACCATCGCCTACTGCCGGATCGGCGAGCGTTCGTCCCACACCTGGTTCGTTCTGACCCAGCTTCTGGGACACAACAACGTCCGCAACTACGATGGCTCTTGGACCGAATGGGGCAGCATCGTGGGCGCTCCCATCGAGAAGTAACTCCAAGTTAAATCTCGACGGCCGGGTCTTTGGATTTAAATGAAGGGCTGCATCTCTGCAGCCCTTTAATTTTGATATTGGCCATATCGCTCAATATTAGTATCGACCGTAGGCGGTTGACCGTGTGGCCCACGGCGAAAGCGAATTTCGTAACACCGGCTTAACATAATCGTAACAAAAGGTTAACAAACCGGAAACATTGGCGTAACAGTTTCGAAACTCGCAGGAAATATCCGGCCCGTAGACTAACTTTCGGAAACTATCATTGGGGATGAGGAGACAAGAATGTTAGTCGAAACAGCGCCACAATCCAACGGCGCGCGGATCTTGCGCAGGTCGCTGCCGTTCGCTCTTGCCGGGTTGGTGGCGGTGGCCATCATGACCGGATACAGCTTGGTGTTCGCCCAGGACATAACATCGGACGCGGACAAACTGGACCAGAGCGCCAATATGATTTGGATGCTTGGCGCGTTCTTGGTGTTCTTCATGCAGGCCGGGTTCGCTTTCCTTGGCGCTGGGTTGATCCGCGCCAAGAACACCACCAACTATATGACCAAGAGCTTCATGGACTTCGCCATCGCGTCATTGTCCTTCTGGGCATTCGGTTTCGCCCTGATGTGGGGAACCTCGGTTGCCGGGATAGCCGGCAACACCAACTATTTCCTGACCGACGCGGCCAATGGCCAGACCTATGTTGATTGGGTCTTCCAGATGGTATTCGCCGGCACCGCAGCCACCATAGTGGCCGGCGCTGTGGCCGAGCGCACCAAGACCCAAGCCTACCTGGCCTACAGCTTTATGATTGGCGCCATCATCTACCCGCTTTATGGCCACTGGGTATGGGGCGGGGGCTGGCTGGGGGCGCTGGACAAGATTGACCTGCCGGCAGCGGCGGACTACGCCGGTTCCGGCGTGGTGCACGCGGTGGGTGGATTCGTAGCCCTGGCCGGAGCGGTTGTGGTGGGTCCGCGTATCGGAAAATTCAACGCGGACGGGTCCGCCAACATCCTATCTGGGCATAACGTGCCCTTCGTGGTCATCGGCACATTCATCCTGTTCTTCGGCTGGTTCGGGTTCAACATCAATACCGGCGACTCCATCGGCCTGAACGCCATCAACACCCTGCTGGCGGGTGCAACCGGCTCGGTGGTCGCCCTTTATATACGGCTGGTCCAAACCGGCAAGACCGACATCCTGATCGCGTGTAACGGCGCATTGGCCGGGCTGGTGGGCATCACCGCCGGGGCCGCCTTTGTCGAGCCGTGGTCCGCAGTGGCCATCGGAGCCATAGCGGCGCCGATCATGATGGCCTCTTTGATATTGATCGAACGGGTCCTAAAAATTGACGATCCGGTGGGCGCCATCTCGGTACACGGGGTGACCGGGCTATGGGGTCTGCTGGCGGTGGGTATCTTCGCCAACGGAAACAACGGAGTGGAGGGCCTGGTCGCCGGCGATGTCAAGCAGATCCTATCCCAACTGATCAGCATGGGCGTGGTGCTCGCCTGGGGCCTGGTGACCGGCTTTGCGCTGTTCATGTTCCTTAAGGTCACCATGGGTGTCCGGGCAACGGAAGCCGAAGAGCTGGAAGGACTGGACATCTCGGAGCATGGCCTGCCGGCCTACGGCGACGACGACTGATCGTCAATCGGGCCTGCTGTCTATGTGACGGCACGGGCCCAAGTCTAGACCGGAGAAAACCGTCAGGGGGTCCGTCGTTCCCCTGGCGGAACTCTCCGGGCAGGTTTACAGGTCCGTGCCTGGACCGCCGGAAACGTAACAAACATTTAACAAATACGATATTTATCTGTAACAAGTTAAAGGCAAACTAAGCTATCACTTAAGCGGAGGAACGGATCTATGATGGCATTGGTAGCAGCGGGAGTATTTGTGGGGTTGTTCGGGATGTGGGTGGTTCTTCCCCGGTTGTTGCTCCGCAAGTAATTCCATGACATCTTTGCGGGAGGGCTAGGCCCTGGAACCCGCGATTAATAATGTTAGGCCAAATAATCCATGCTAGCCGCGGTCTGCGGCGGCATGGATTATTTATTGTCTAAATAAAGACGACGGCGGTGTAGGAATGATTGATTCAGGGGATACGGCTTGGGTCCTGACGGCTTCAGCCCTAGTATTGCTGATGACGCCGGGATTGGCGTTTTTCTACGGCGGCTTGGTTCGTAAGAAAAACGTCGTGTCGACCATCATGTACAGCTTCGTAACCATCGGGCTGGTGGGGATAGTTTGGGTCCTCTGGGGCTACAGCCTGGCCTTCGGCCCCGATATCGGCGGCTTCATCGGAAATCTTGAGTGGTTCGGCTTGAAGGATGTTTCCGCCGACCTTCCCGGTCCTTATTCCGACACGATTCCCCATCAGGCATTCATGATCTTCCAGGCCATGTTTGCCATCATCACCCCGGCGCTGGTCACCGGCGCCTTCGCTGAACGGATGAAATTCAGCGCGCTGTGCATCTTCATAGTGCTGTGGGTGACCATCGTCTACGCTCCGATTGCCCACTGGGTCTGGGGGGGCGGTTGGTTGGGCGATCTAGGCGCATTGGACTTTGCCGGTGGCACGGTGGTGCACATCAGCGCCGGCGCCGGAGCGCTGGCCTCAGCCCTGGTCATCGGGCGCAGGATCGGGTTCCCCGAACTGCCCATGGGACCGGCAAACGTGCCCATGGTCGTTCTGGGCGCCGCCCTGCTCTGGTTCGGCTGGTTCGGATTCAACGCCGGGAGCAGCCTGGCCGCCAACGGTGTCGCCACCAACGCCTTCGTGGTGACCAACACGGCCGCCGCCGCGGCCATGATCGCCTGGTTGATGATGTCCTGGCTGATCGATAAGAAACCCAGCGCCGTCGGCGCGGCTTCCGGCGCTGTGGCCGGCCTGGTGGCCATCACCCCAGCAGCCGGATTCGTCGGGCCGATGCCCGCTTTGATCATCGGATTGGGAGCGGGTGTCTTTTGCTACGGCATGGTCAAGTTGCTGCTGAAGCTCAAGGTTGACGACGCTCTGGCCGTCTTTGGCGTCCACGGCGTCGGCGGCGCCTGGGGCGCATTGGCCACCGGCCTCTTCGTGGGCGTCGGCTACGCAGCCCTTGGCGACGGCGTGAGCCGCGGTGAGCAGATCGTCAACCAACTCATCGCCATCGGAGCTTCGTTCGGCTGGGCCTTTGTCGTCACCGGGGCCATCATGCTGGTCATCGATAAGACCATCGGCCTCAGTGCCGATGCAGAAGGTGAGGGCATGGGCCTGGATCTTGCCGAGCACGGCGCAAGGGCCTACGAAGATTAACCGCTTCTTCTAGCTAAATTCCGCTCAAGTTTAAAGCGGAAAAAATGGGCAGGGCCGGCGTAAACCGCCGGCCCTGCCCATCTGTCTCTTTGGCCCGCCGTCGAGCGAGGCGGAACGGCGCCATCGCAAAGCCGTTATACTTAGTAGCTGAAGCCGAATTCAGGAACCGGTCTGGAGGACGAACATGGACTCAGAGCGGGCTGCGGAGCGGGACTTCGTGGTACGCACGGCCCAGGAGAATGATGTTAAGTTCATTCGCCTGTGGTTCACCGATATCCTGGGGCATCTGAAGGGGTTCGCCATCACGGTGGAGGACCTGGAAGACGCCATCGAACAGGGCGTGGGATTCGACGGCGCCGCGATCGAGGGATTTGCCCGCATCGATGAGAGCGACATGCGTGCATTTCCCGACCCAACGACGTTCACTCTGCTGCCCTGGCGTCCGCGTCAGAACGCAGTGGCCCGGATGTTTTGCGACATCCGCACTCCCAAAGGAGAGCCGTTCATCGGTGACCCGCGCTACGCCCTCAAACGCAATCTGGAGCGGTTGGCCAGCAACGGATATACCTACTATGTAGGACCTGAGCTCGAGTTTTTCTACTTGAAGGACTCCAAAACGCCCGAGCCCCTGGACCAACAGGGATATTACGACCAAGTCTCAAGCTATCCGGCGGCGGACCTTCGCCGGGACACGGTCTTGAACCTGGCCGACATGGGGAT
>JADFNR010000006.1:24994-49131 GCA_022563275.1 Chloroflexota bacterium
TTCCGGTAAAGTATTCACACCACGAAGGCGCACCTAGCCAGCACGAGATAGACCTGCAATATACCGACGCCCTGACCATGGCCGACAACGTGATGACCGCCAAACTAGTCATCAAAGAATTGGCCCAACTGAAGTCCGCTTACGCCACGTTCATGCCCAAGCCCATCTCAGGGATGAACGGCTCAGGGATGCATGTCCACCAATCGCTGTTTCAAGGCGACAAGAATATCTTTTTCGACTCAGACGACGAACACCACCTGTCCATCACGGGCAAGCGGTTTATCGCCGGGCTGCTGCACCATGCCCCAGAGATCACTCTGGTGACCAATCAGTGGGTCAATTCCTACAAACGCCTGGTGCCCGGATTCGAAGCTCCGGCGTTCATCTCCTGGGCGCATACGAGCCGCTCCGATCTGGTCCGGGTGCCCGCCCATAAGCCGGGCTACGAGAGTTCAATGCGCGTGGAGTACCGCGCTCCGGACCCGGCCTGCAATCCTTATCTGGCCTTCAGCGTGATGCTGGCCGCCGGGTTCAAGGGAATCGAGCAAGAGTACCCTGTTCCACCTCCCATGGAGGGCAACGTGTTCACCATGACCGCCGAGGAACGCCAGGCCAAAGGGATCAGGGCGCTACCCGGCAGCCTTGGCGAGGCCATCACCCTGGCCGAGGGCAGCGAATTGTTGCGGGAATCCCTTGGCGAACACATCGTGCACAGCATCATTCAGAATAAAACCATGGAGTGGGACGAATACCGGGCAACGGTGACGGACTACGAGATCTCACGGTATCTGCCCATCCTCTAGCGGTCAGTTCCGCGCTGGCCGGTCTCGCCTTTTAACTAATCCGCGGGCGAAACGCTGAGAGTGTAGCCGGCCGGTTGCCGGGTTTTCTCCGCCAATGAACCCACCGCAACGATCAGCCGTTCGCCGTCCCCAGGCGGCAGAACGGTCAGTTCTCCGGCATTGTTGGCGTCCAGATGCATGCGGCGCACCCGAGGCTCGTCCCCGGTGGTGATCAACTGGACCTGGAAATCCTGCCGCACCAGGTTGTTGGTGAAAACGAAACCCCGGGGCTCCCAGCCTAGGCCATCAGCCGTAATGCCGGCAGCCTCGCCGGGTCTTTCGATCGAAAGGTCACGAAAACAGGCCCCGCTGGCGTTGACGGCGTCGTCGGTAACGTATTGAAAACGGACCCAGAGGTCTTCTCCTGCGTAGGGCGAGAGATCGACCGACTCTTTCAACCAACCGCCGCTGTCACCGGTGTAACCAGGGCCGAACCCGTTACCGATGGGGTTCTCAGGAGAGGTTGCCGGGGTCTCGATTATCCGCCAGGTCTGTCCACCATCGACCGACACTTCCACATAAACGTAGTCCCAGTCTTCTTCAATCTCGAACCAGACCTCGTATTTCAAAGTAGCCGTCGCGCCCATTGGCAGTTCAACCCGGCGAAACAGAGTGGAGTCGATGGAGTCGCCTGAGTTGCTCCACCAACAACCGGCGGCGCCCACGTCTACCGGCAGCAATGGGGTGGTGGTTTGACCCTTGAATGATAGCGTGAAGGGTTCGGAGATTGATTTCAATTCGGTGTACTCCACGGCGTATTGTGGAATCTCCGACCGGGCCTCATTGAAGCCCTTGATGCTGCGGGAGATGGAGGCGCTCACTTCCAAGTCGCCGTAGCCCAATTTCCCGTCCCCGTCCAAAACATTGGCAACTGCCCATTCTTCGAATACGTCGTCGAACCGAGAATCGAATCCCATTTTTTTCAGGTATCCGTCGATGCCCGCGATGCCGTCTTCCGGCTGGGCCAAAAGGGCCCTGAGGTCGTCCCGCCCGCCGTAATGCTCGGTGAGGAAGTGAATGAAAAGGGATGCGGCCCCGTAGTTGGCGATGCCCCCGAGAGCGGAGGTAGGCCAGTTGATCAGCGATATGGGCGCGCCGCGAAGGAATTCCCGGATGGAGAAGGAAGAGTTCAACGCGATGCTGGATGACAATTCGGCCAGCCCTTCGTTAACCCAGGTGTCCTCGGAGTTGTCGGCGTTCCAGTGAATCGCGTGTTGCAACTCATGGGCTAGGACCTGGTCGTAGTTGGCTCCCCCCGGAGGTACATTGAGGGCGTTGATGTAGATGATTTCGCGCTGGTTGCTCCGGGGCCGGACGCCGGTGGGGTATTCATCGGTGGAACTGAAGTACCCGGCCACGCCCCTTAGTTTGGCGTTCAATATGTTCAATCGTGGGTCATTGTCGATGCCGGGATTCCATTCGCTGCCGAAGACCTGGGTCACCACCGGATAGATAACTTCTTCAAATCTGGAAGCCGAGCGCTCGATCCCGGACAGGCTGAAATTCAAGCCGTCCTCGACGTACCAATAGGCGTGGGGACTCACCAGGACCAGCTCGAAATCGCTTTGGTAGGTCTTGGTATCGGCCAGGTCCACCAACCAGAAGGTGTCGGTGCGCCCAACCGAATATTCCGTGGTATCCCTGGTTATGGTCCTGGGGATGTCACCGCTGCCCGGCACGAGTTCTTTGGTCAACCGGAAGAGGTCCCGGTCCGGCGCGACGCTGAATTGCGTGGTCTTCTCGGCCTCTTGGGGAGCCTGAAGAACCTTGGGAGGGGGCTCTAAGGTGGGAGTGGGAAGATTCGCAGGTTCCGGAGTGATTGATTCGGTCTGGCCTATATTGGAGGCTGGAACGGTTGGTTCAACGACCCCCGAGCCGGAACAGGCCGCTAGGCTGGCGATCAACAGAAGTAGTCCCGATGAAAAGAGTCTCTTCATCGATGGCCTAAGGTTGGTGAAATCACGAGGCGCTTAAGATACCACACTTAAATTTCCGGTTAGTTTCCCGTTTGATTTCCAATCACGTTGTAGCGGTTCATGGCGATGTCTATGTTCTCTTCCAACATGCATCGCACCGCCGAGACGGCGTCTTGGACCGCCTGGGCGATCAGCGGCTCTTCCTCTTTGCTGAACCGCCCCAGAACGTGAGGGATGGACTCGGCCCCTTGTGAAGGCTGCCCGACCCCGATCCGCAACCGCGGAAATTCTTCTGTCTGTACGGTCGAGATGATCGATCGGATGCCGTTGTGGCCCGCGTGACTGCCCGCCGCCCTCAGTCTGATGCGGCCGGTGGGCAGGGCCATCTCGTCGTACACCACCAACAGGTCGGCGGGGCGGCCTCCGAACCGGGCCAACAGGTATTGAATCCCTTCACCGCTGTTATTCATGAAGGTGCGGGGCTTGGCCAAGACCACATCGTGCCCTGCGATCCGCCCCCGGCCCAACACCGCCTTGGCCCGCCGCTCATTCAAACGTATCTCGGCCTTTTTGGCCATGAGATCGATGAACCGGAATCCCACGTTGTGCCTGGTTGACGAGTATCGGGCGCCGGGATTCCCAAGACCGACAAGAAGCAGCATGTTTAATTCAATACCTGTCTGATGAAAGCAACCAGATCATTGTCTAAGGTGTTCGCCAAAGAAGAAAGTTCGCTAGCCTGAACGATCTGCAGAAACTCCAGCCAGCGTTCGTCAGTCCGACCGGCCAGGGCTTTCTCCACCAGCCGCCTGCTTAGCTCCTGAGTTTTGCCGCCCAGGGCCATGTCAACTTGAGGCGCCAATCTGGCCAACTCAGCCAATGGGACGGTCTGCGCCAAGCTGATCTGGCACTCGGAACAATACGGCTCATTGGAAAGGTCCAGCCCGCTACCTTGTTGCGAGCATGGATCTGGTCCCACTGGTATCGCTGCCAGTTCTTTCTCCAGACCGGTCCCCACAGGAGCTCCCAGCTCAACGACGGTGTTAAGCAATCCCAATGCGGCCGATTTTTTCTTGGCCGTAAATAATGCGGACTGAAACCCCGGCAGAGCGTCATGGAACTGCCGGTGATGCTCCCGGTAGGCCTGGGTGTACCGAATCTTGAATGCCGCCGCGTCGCGTGCGATCACGCTCCAGCCTCTTCCCCTGGAGCCGGTCAACCGGTAAGGCGAGAGTCCAGTCAAAAGGGTTTCCCGGTCCACTGCCAGGTTCGGAAACGCCGACGAGGGCACAAGAGAGTCGGCTATGTATCTCCGGGCTTCGAAGATCTCCGCTGAGTCGCTGTCCAGCAGGGCCAATTGGCGCAGCGTTTCCAAGTCGTCCCTCAGATCGAGGAGTGAGGGATAGACAGCACGGACCGAGTGGTACACGTCAGTGTAATTAGCTCCGCAAATTCGAGATAACCGGTCCAGCGCTGCTTTAAGCTTACCAGTCTCGTCCGTTGCGTCGTGGCCGGCTTCCCCAGCTTCTAATGAATCCAGGACCCGGCGCGCTGCAGCGGTTTTTTCGCCCATCGACGCCAGGGAACTGACCAGCGCGTCTTCCGCCGTATCGTCGCTGTTGGAGGCTATTTCGGGGCAAAGGACCGACAGGTGGTGTCTGGCATCGTTAAAACGCGGCTCAGAGGCCGGACCGATGGACGCAGCGTTGGATGCCAGGCCCCCGTCCCAGGCGAGCAGCGGTATCAGGTCTGAAGTCAGCCTCGTTCCCAGCAGCGGGCCGCCATCCGCCATGAAAATCGCGGCTTCGTCCGTCAGTTGTATCGCATACTCCGGCCGTTGGTGGTGTATGAACAGCAGCAGGAACAGGGAAGCCAATTGGCCGGTCAGTCCGACATCGTAGGCAAGGTAGCGGTGCACTTCATCGAAACTCGCCGGCCCGCCGCCGATCTTTTCCCGGATCAGGGGAAACACGGGACAATCGGAGGGGTCGTATGGGCCGCGGGACCCGCTGGGAGACAGGCCCAACGCCGGACCCAAGCGGTTCAACGGGTCGGGGCCGCCGCCTGGCTGGCTGAATATCGACGCGAAGAGCCCCCCGATGTCATCCTCGCAGATTGGATCAGACAGGCGATCGGTGGCCACGGGAAGCTTGGGATAGCAGCGCGCCAGGAGCCAACTGGCAATATTCTCCATCCATTGCCCCGGACCGCCGCTGCCGTAAATATCTGACGGGTCCGGACCAGGTCCGTCGGTGACAAAGATAGCGCCCTTGGAGAACCGCGCCGATTCCTCGTCGGTCAACTGGCTCTCCAGGTTGTCTTGCCGCTCCCTGAGGGCGCTATTTATGGCCGCGGCGTCCACGTCGTGTCTCGTGAGATACGCTGCCTGTTTGGCCGCCGTGATCTCACCTATGATCCGGTGGGCTTGGCGGCCCGAACGCGATGCTGGGACGCAGACGGCGGTCTTCCGGTCCAACATCTCGAGAAAGCCCGGCCTGGGGCGGCCTCGAAGTAAGACGATCTTGAAGTGGGAGTCGTCCCCTGGGGCCTGTCCTAGGTGGGATGACCACCTTGCCGCCCGGACCACTTCACCGCGGTATTCGATGCCCAGATGGACTCCGGTGATGGGTGTGGCGGCGTCCATGGGGAACAGCCCGGCAAAGGGTGTGAGGTCCGCCGAGGTACTCCCATTCGAAGCCGCGGTCAATTATCGGCCTCCACCGGAGGGTTTGCCAACAGTTCGGCAAAGGCCGTTTCGTCCAAAATAGCCGTGCCCAGACGCTCGGCGGCAGCCAATTTTGAGCCGGGGGATTCGCCCACCACCAGGTAATCAGTATTTCGGGTTACCGACGAGGTCACCTTTCCGCCAAGGTCCTTGATCCTTGACTCGGACTCGCTCCTTGAGAACCCGGAGAGCGTTCCGGTAACGACGAACGTCCTGCCGGTCAAAGGGAGGCCTACGGCGCTGACCTGGCGGGGCTCTTGTTTCAGAGTAACGCCGGCCGCACGGAGTTTTTCGATCACGGTTTTGCTTGCCGCGGCCTGGAAATAGGTAGCGATGCTGGCCGCGATCTTGGGGCCGATGCCCGGTATCTCCGCCAGTTCCTCTTCGGTGGCGGCTGCGATCTCGTCGATGCTGTTGTATGCCTGGGTCAGTAACTCGGCGACCTCGGAACCGACATGGATTATCCCCAGGGCGAACAATAGGCGGGGGAGTGGCTTTTGTTTGCTTGCTTCGATATTCGCCATGATCCGTGTGGCTAGTTTGTCTCCCATCCGGTCAAGCTGCAGTAGTTGGTCCTTGGTCAGCGTATAAAGGTCTGCTAGGTCGGTGACAATTCCTTGATCGATCAAGACCTGGCACCACCGCTCGCCCAGACCATCGATATCGGCGGCCCCCTTGCTCACGAAGTGTTTCAGCAACTCGAAGAACTGGGCCGGGCATGAAGTGTTGGGGCAGCGGTGCATGGCTTCGTCGTCCGGCTTCACGATCGCCGTGCGGCAAACGGGACATTTAGCCGGCATTTTATATTTTTTTGCGCCCTTGGGCCGCTCGCTAAGGACCGGTCCGAGGACGTGGGGAATAACGTCGCCGGCGCGCTCGATGGTCACCAGATCACCGACCCGGATGTCCTTGCGGTGAATGTCTTCCTCGTTGTGGAGCGAGGCGTTACGCACGGTCACGCCGCTGACCACCACCGGCTCCAAGACGGCATAGGGGTTAAGGCTTCCGGTCCGGCCCACGTTGATGCCGATCTCCAGCAGCCGGGTGGTGGCCTGCTCGGCGGGAAACTTGTAGGCGATGGCCCAGCGCGGCTCCCGGCCCACGACCCCCAAAGCGTCCTGAAGAGCCAGCGATGAGACCTTCACGACGACGCCGTCGGCTTCATAGGGCAGGTCGTGTCGAGCCTCAACCCAGTGGTCATAGAAGTCGATGACCTCTTCGATGGTGCTGCAGATACGGTTGTGGGGATTGATCCTGAACCCGAGGCTCTTCAGCCAATCCAGCGCCTCCCAGTGGCCTTCGACCGGAGGAGGAGCGCCAGCCCCGGTAAGCGAATATACCCATATCGCCATGTTCCGGGATGCAGTCACCTTGGGGTTCAGGTTCCGGACGCTGCCGGCGCCGGTGTTCCGGGGGTTCATGTATAGTTGCTCGCCCTTGGCCGCCAGCTCCTCGTTCATGCGGCGGAACTCCGGGATGGGGAGATAGACCTCCCCGCGAACCTCCAGGCGGTCCGGAGCGCCTTTTAGGAGCGATAAAGGGATGGTCTTGATGGTCCGCAGGTTCCGGGTTACGTCCTCGCCCACGGTCCCGTCGCCGCGGGTAGCGCCCCGGACGAACACCCCGTTCTCATAGGTCAGGTTGACGGCCAGACCGTCGATCTTCAACTCGCAGACCAGGTCGAACTCCGCATCGTCAACGAGGGCTTTGGTGCGGCGCAGCCAGTTCTCCAAGTCATCGCGGTTGAAGGCGTTGGCCAGGCTCAGCATGGGAGCGGAGTGTTGCACCTGGATGAAGCCATCAGCGGGAGCGCCTCCGACTCTTTGCGTCGGCGAGTCCGGAGTCAGCAGTTCCGGGTGTTCGGATTCCAGAGCGCGCAGTTCCTGCAGCAGACGGTCGTATTCCGCGTCGGAGATCGTTGAATCGTCCAGCACGTAATACCTGTGGTTGTGGGTGTTGATCACCCTCCGCAGCTTTTCAGCTTGTTTTGCCACTGCCTGCACCATTGAGCGAATCCTTCGTAACCTGGCTGAGCAGAATTATAATATACGCTCTTAGCCGGTTTTCTCTACGGGCGCAGAGGTTCCTCACGGCGAAAACAGCTCCTGTGGCAGGCTGGCAATGGGGATTTCCCGGGTCGGATCAGGCTATAGCAGCCAGACGCTCATGAAACCTACGATAGGGGCAGAATGATGGAGACCGGGGCTCAGTTTTGCGAAAGCATTATCGAAACAAGAAGTTCGAAAAAGCCAGCGCCGGTGGACGGATAAAGAGGATAGATTCAGAGGGGAGGAGGCGGAATCACGAAGGACCGAGATCAACCGTCGACGCCGTTCTCCAGCGCCCCATCAATCTCGGCCCTTCTTCCGGATTCCTAAATTATCGCAAACAGCAAGATTTTGAAGCAAGCCGAAATCCGTCTGGTTTTTGTCGTTCTCTACCCATGTTCGCTCGCGCAAACGACAAATAGGTTCACGGAAATCAGGAAAATGGCGATGTTTGCTGAAATCAATCTGTGAAAATCCGCGACGGAGACCGGGATCTCTGATATGGATTACATCCACGAGATCGTTGAGGAATGGGGCCGATCAACCATTGGCTAAAGCATTGGATGTGGCTGAGGGGAAAAAATAGATGGGCATCGCATTTTCCGGGTGCCGGAAATGACGGTCCGGCGGCCGGGGAGCCGATAACAGCTAGCCTAGGATCGAGGTGGCCGGTGGGCCGGTTAAATGGTTAGCGGCCGCCGGTCAACATAATGTCGCGTGCGCGCCGCATGTTGCCCAAGGTTGTATGCCGGGCCAAATTGAGCGAAGAGACTCCCGCAGCAAGGATTCTGATGGGCCAACCAATGCTTAAGATCAAGGACGACCACGTTATGGTTATGCCAAGGATCACAGTGATGAGTGCCCATCGGGCGATTTCTGAATTTGCCTGGCGCCTAAAGCATCGCATGAAACTATCTTCAAGCCCGGTTGGGGCCATTGTAAGTTCCAAGGGGGTCATGAATGAGGCCCAATTAGGGTCAAAGTAACTGCTATCTCAACATTTGCCTACCAATCAAAAGGCCGCTCGATGGCGAGCGGCCTTTAAAGCTGAGTCCATCATCAATTGTCCTTCAAGTAATTAGTAACCCGATATCTATGTAATGTCCTCGTCGCCCAGCCGGCTGTTCTCCAGAGTCCCGTCACGATGGGTCTCCGTATCATGCGGGCTCGGCGCGACATCCGCCACAGTCGGTTTACCAACGCGCCGGTCCCAGCGGGCCGTTATGGTGTTCCTGACTGATAGAATCAGCAGCTTCGCATCCAACCAGAGGCTCATATTCTCGGCATACTGCAAGTCGTAGGCGAGTTTATCCTCGGCTTGGTCGGCGCTGTCAAATACTTGGGCCATGCCGGTCAGACCTGGCTTGACGCAGAGACGCGCTTCAAATCCTGGAATCTCTTGCTCCAGTTGCTTGTGTTCTTCAACATTCAGGGCCCTTGGTCCCACCAAGCTCATGTCTCCCTTCATGATGCTCCATAATCCTGGCAGTTCATCCATGGCGGTCCGGCGCAGAAATTTGCCGACCCGGGTCAATCTAACGTCGTTTTCAATGGTCCAAGCGGGCCCTTTCTGGTATGCGCCGGGGACCATGGTGCGAAACTTGAATATCGTGAACACCCGGCCGTCTTTCCCGGTGCGCTGCTGTCTGTAGAATATCGGCCCTCTGTCGCCCAGCCATATTGCGATGGGAATCAAGGTCCAAAGCAACAGCCAGAGAGGCAGAAACAACAGATGGGCCAGGATAAGGATCGTGAGATCGAACGGGCGCTTGTACGAGCTCCGTATCTTTGGCCTGACAGACGCGACGTTGCGGTTCTTCACCATTCGATCGCGTCGGCGCAGTGTCTTGAAGCAGTTGACCCTAGGTCAAACAAACGATCACTCCCTAGATTCAAGATTCGAGGCAACTATGGGATCAGGTGGATTCGCGCGTCCTTGCTTGGCGAGCTCGCTCCAGATCCAATCATAAGTTGTCCGCATTCCGTCCCTCAGGGAAACCTCTGGCTCCCAGGAGAGAACATCGCGTAATAGGGTATTGTCGCTGTTGCGTCCTCTTACCCCTTGGGGTTTTGTCAAATCATGTTTCTTGGCCAGTTCCTTGCCCGAAGCAGCCACGACCATCGCCACCAACTGGTTAACCGTGACGATCTCATCAGTGCCGAGATTGATGGGCTGTGTGAACCCCGAATCCATGATTCGGATCAGCCCCTCCACGCAGTCGTCTATGTAACAAAAGCTTCGCGTCTGCTCGCCATCCCCCCACACCTCGATGACAGACTCATCGCTAGCCTCGGCGACCTTCCTACAAATTGCGGCGGGGGCTTTTTCTTTGCCACCCTCATAGGTGCCCAGCGGGCCGTAGATGTTGTGGAACCGGACTATACGGGTGTCGAGGCCACATTCTTCATGGTAATAGAGGGTCAACTGTTCTGCGAACAGCTTTTCCCAGCCGTACCCTTTCTCCGGGTCTGCCGGCACAGCCTGGTCCTCTCGAAGCGGGGTTACATCGGCGTCGTCTTGGAGAAAGCTGGGATAGACGCAGGCCGAACTTGTGTACAGGTATCGGCCCACTCCCTCCACGCGAGCGGCTTCCAGCATGTGATTGTTGATCAATGAATTATTGCGCGTCAAAATTGCGTGGTTGGCGGTGATATATCCGATGCCCCCCATATCGGCCGCCAAGTTGTAGACGTCGTCAACGCCCTGGACCGCACTGCCGCAGCCATCAAATTCGCGGAGATCGGCTATGATGAACTCATCTGCCAGCGTGGGTTCGTATTCCGGGTGTTTGATGTCCACGCCGCGGACCCAAAACCCGAGAGATTTCAATTCTTTGACCAAGTGATGGCCAATGAAGCCGCCTGCTCCGGTTACCACGACTCGCCGTGTGTTCTTAGTTCCCATCGACATTCCTCAACGCAATATACCGTCTATCAGCTTGAAGTAACCTCATTGTGTGTTGCCCCGTTTCCTAGAGTCAAGGCTCTCCAACGCAACACAGATCAAGAAGTGTGGCCCATCCACCATCACGCGACGCCAGACCCGGCGAGGTTCCTGAATAAAACGCCACAGCCATTCGAACCCGCGATCGCCGACCCAAGGCGGAGCGCGCCTCACTTGGCCGCTCATGAATTTAAAGGCAGCACCCACGCCTATCAGCACCTGTGCGTTCAACTTTTCCCGGTGCTCGAACATCCACCGCTCTTGTTTGGGTAGACCCAGGCCTACCCAAACAATGTCCGCACCAGAGTCATTGATCAACGTGATTTCCTGAGCGTCTTCTTCTTCGGTCAAAGGTCGAAAAGGAGGAGAATGCACCCCGGCGATTTCGAGATCGGGAAAGCGGTCTTTTAGGCTCGTAACCAACGCCTCAAGGGTTTCCTCAGTATCTCCGTAGAAAAACACTCGGTAGCCACGTTCCGCGGCTAATCTACATCCCTCCAGACACAGATCGGGACCAGGAACTCTTTTCTTTAAGCTGATCCCTCGGAGGCGAGCCGCCAATGTTAGGGAGAATCCGTCCGGCACGAAGAGATCGGCAGAGTTAAGAATCTCTTTAAATCCTAAATCTCTACGGGCCTCCATGATTCCATGCATCTGCGTTGCCACTATGTATCTGCAACCGCCGCGCTGGTCGACCCAGTGCTCGATGATCCTCAGTACCTGACTCATCTGGACTAAATGGACCCTGACACCCAGCACCAGGAATGATGGAATCTGGTCTACAACCACTATCAGGCGCCTTCGTCCTTCGTTGCGTCTGCGGAGTTGACCAAGCGGAGATACAGCAATAGGGGACTCAAGAGAAGCCAGTCTATGCCGAAGAACGCCCCAGTCGATTCAGGCAAGGACCTGAAGGATAAAAATACCAATATCCCGGCGGCCTGGATCACCGCAGTCTTGTGCATCGGGTCCAAACCACCAATTTTACGGAGCGTTTTGATGAGAAGGAACCAGGCCCATAAAATGGCTCCTACGAACGGAATCGTTCCCAGTAATCCAGTTTGAATCATAGCGTGCAACACTGCGTTGTGCATGTGGGTCCCCAGGACTAGCCGGTCCGCATGAAAGCCGTAGCCAAGAACCGGCGACAGTTCTATGAATTTCCAGCCCGCCGCCCAAATCTGAGTTCGACCCGAAGCGGTATAGGACCCACTGGCGGAAGGGGCATCTTGCACGTTAGCGGGCTCCGTTTGTTCCTGACGTAAGCTTAACTCTTGCGGTGGAGTTCGCAGCTTTAGGTATTCAATCTGATCCGGGGCTGTCTCCGAGAGGAGACAACTGCGGACGAACGTCTCAGCTGCGCCGGTGCTCCACAAAATAGGCACCAAGAATACGATGCAAATGGCGGCCCCGACTTTCGCCTTCTTGCCGCTCGTCAGCCAATAGACAACGGGAATTGCCGCGGCGAAAGGAATCATTGAACCACGGGCTCCGGTGGAAAGGAGAAGTGCCAGCGAAGCCAAGAACACGACGCCCCAAAACACCCCGATCTTGCCATTCCATACTAGACTTAGGGCGATGATGCCAGTTACTGCGGCAAACCTGCCGACACCGGTGCTCCGGAGCACGCCTGAGGTGTGCTCAAACCAACTGGCGACTCCCTGACATCTCAGTAGATCTGATGGTTTTAAGATTGCTTGGTCTAAATTCAGGGAAATCAGGCCGATGACGAAAAGCACTAAAAAACCGATGCCAATGATCAGCCAATTGAACTGGATTATACGTTGAATCTGAAGAGGAGAATCGGGGCTCCACATGGCCGCCCATAGAATTAGAGGTACGGTCAGATACAGTGAGGCCCAATACAATGCAAGGCTTGTGTCTGGGGAACGCACCGAGACGGCAATCCCCACGAGGCCGTATAAAGCCAAAAGAGCGAGGGGGCTGAAGAAAAATAATTTCCCACTGTCGCGGTTAGGAAACTGGACCAGCATGAAGAGCGCGGCCACTCCGAGGGCCACGAAGGGAGCGGCGGCGCGAAGCCCATGCAGGAATTGTGTAAAACTTTCAGGGTTGAAGACATCTCGGATGCTCCCCGGCGCAATTCCAAGCCAGAGCATTCCCCACAACCCCAGGGGCAGGAATAGGACGATAAACCCGCCTAGCTGCGCTTTAGTTTGATTCAGTAGTCGGGCCATCGGCTAGTGAACATTTGTGGCGGCAGGAGCTTGTTGGTAGATGTCCATCAACCGCTCACCCACCCGGTCCCAGTGGTACACCTGTGAGGCCCTTTCGTGGGATACCCTCCCCATACTAGCTAATAGGTTTCGGTCCAGATACAGTCGTTCCAAGGCGGCAGCCAGTTCTTTGACTGTCGAATCGGGAGAGGTGGCCTCGACCTTGATTCCGCTGGCATTTGTTACGTGCATCGATGGCCCGCCCACATCCAAACAGACTACCGGCATTCCCGTGGACATCGCTTCGACCACTACCTCACCACCTCCGTCCCGGAGGCCGCAAAACAGGAAGACATCACTTAAAGCCATGCTCTGAAGAACTTCTTCCCTTGGTATCCACCCTTCAAATGTGATCTTTTCAGCAATCCCAGAATCCTGGGCAAGATCTCTGAGATATCGGGAGTCGGGACCGTCTCCCACAATGGTAAATGTTGCATCGTTATGGTTTTCTGCGAAGGCCGCAAACGCCTGAACGCCCAGGCGATGCCCCTTGATCCGAAGGAGTTTGCTGGCCGAAAGAACGCGGAATACGCCATCTTTGGGTTTATCCGGTGAATATAGAGCCAAATCGGTGGCGGATACCCCGTTCACGGAGAAAAGGTGCGCCTTGGATTTCCACCTTTCAGGTAATGCGTCCAGGGATTCAGGATTGCAGACAAGAATGGCCTTGGCTCGGCTTTGACCAAGAACAAAAAAAGGGTCGTGTCGAAATAGCCATTGGCCAACTGTGCGAAGGCCCTCCCACAACCGGCCCTTGAGACTATATTGGCTGAGAAACCTCTTGGGAGTTCGCTGCGCTCCTCCGCCAGGACCACGAACGTAGGTGACCGGCAGCAGGGCTCCAATAAAACTGGCCCCCCAGTCGTTGGCGTAGGTTATGTGGTGGAAAAGGTCAAATCTATGTTGCTTATGGAGTTTCCTCGCAACGAAATAGGCCTTTATCTGCCACAGATAGTAGTAGAGTTGATGCCCTCCTTGAATTCCCAAAAGTGGACGTAACACAGCAGGCAATCCTACATACTTAAAATGGATGTTGGAGGAAAACTCGCCTTCCAGGCTCTGTTCAACCGTCGATCTGTCATCTTCTTGGGTTAATGCCCAAACTTCGTGAAACCGGGCTATTTGATTCAGCAGATTCCAGCCTAAAAGACTCTCCCCTCCGGTGAATCCTGCCTTTCCGGGAGGACAACAAGTAAAGACCGAAGCTAATACGCGGAGGCCGGTCATATTCGTGAACAGAGGAGATTCATATAGGTTTCTTGTTTCAAAAGTTTGGCGGTTATTAGGTCTAGATCTGCAGCTTCAGGCGCCATTACTCCATTTTTCTCATCGACAAACCGGACTTTGAGATTCATTGAAGCGAGCTTGTCCAGCAGATCAGAAGGTTTCGCGCCCGTTGCATTTATCAAAACCGGGCAATACTCAATGATGAGTTTGAAATCAGGGGACCGTTCGCATAATCGCTCCATCCCATCCAGCACACTGATTTCCGCACCTTCCACATCAATCTTCACCAGATCAACCTTGGGCCACCCTTCTCCCTTTAAGAACGCGTCGAGGGTCGTGGTGGCTACCAAGTGAGTTCCTGTTACACCCCGGGCCGCCGTCCCATAGATGCTATGGCTACCATTGTCCATCGCGCTCAAATAGAGTTGGGTTGACCCGCACTCATTTGAAACTGCCGTCTCGATTGGTTGGATATTCGAGTAGGAGTTGAGCTGAATATTATTCTTTAATAGGGCGTAATTATTCGGCTCCGGTTCAAAGGCGTATACCGTTCCACTGGAGCCGGCTAGCTCCGCGGCCAATAAGGTGAAGTAACCGACGTTAGCGCCAACATCTACGACCACCATACCTGGCTGAATAAGTTGCCTAAAAAGCTTGGTAGTGGCCTGCTCATACCTATCCGCTACCATATCAGGCGACGGATACCTCCCCTTGGGGGCCAGAAACATCTGGTGGCCTTGGATGATGAAGGGTTGGCCAGATTTAGCCGAACTTTTGAAAACTAAACGGCCGGCCAACGGACCGACGGTCCGGCGGAGAATCTTACTGACCCCGAACGTTCGAGCGGATGCCCGTGCCAGCGAGTAGAAGCGGTACGCGAGTTTGTGAATCTCAATCTTCAATGCCGACTCGCTAAATCATAACCGGGTATGGCGATTCGATATATTCGATGAGAATAACTTTGCAACATTTCTCACTAAGATGTAAATGCTTAGCCCGCATTTTTGCCATTTGTTGAGTGGATGATATCCAGATGCTCCAGTAAGGAGTTGGCCAAGTCTAAATTTGACCACTCTTCCACGAGTTTGCGAGACTGCTCTCCCATCTGTGCCCTCTTTTCTTCTGATATCTCCATGAGCTGAGTGATATAGCCGGTTAACGCGGAGGTATCGCCGACAGGGAAAATAAATCCGTTGGACCCGTGTTTAACCAAGTCCATCCCGAAGCCAACTTTGTCTGAAACGATAACCGGGAGCCCAAAACTCATGGCTTCCGTTATTACGGCGCCCGTAGCCTCCCGGGAAGAGGGGAGCACGAGCGCATCGGCGATCGCATAGAACTTGCCTATTTCCGTTCGACTTTGAAAGCCAGGAAAGTGCACCGACTTGATATTTCGCTCTAGAGCAAAGTTCTTTAGGTAGTTTTTGAGTTTGCCATCGCCCACGAAGAAGAGTTCCTTACCTGGCGACTCCACGCGCTCAAAAGCCTCCAGAAGATGCAAAGGCGCTTTCTCCGGGCTCAAGCGACCGCAGAAAAGTGTAACGAAACTATCCTCTGAAATTCCCATCTCGGCGCGCATCCGCATTCTTTTTGGCCTGAGCCTATCGGCCTGTTGAAGGAAATCTTTAGCCTCCCAAGAAAACGCAAATGGGACCAATTTCTCGTTCGGAACCCCATAGCTCTGATACAGTAGTTTGTTCGCCGTTCCGGTATATAGGAAGCCAGCGGCAATCTTGAAAACAAGATTTTTGAGCACAAGATTTTTGATTAAGGTTACCCATTTGGATTTTTGTGGCTCGGCCTGGATGTTGGCATCCGTCATAAGCAGTAGTGATGAACGAGAGAATAGACTGGCTGAAATAGTGATTAGGTCTGTTACGTTCACCCAAGACATGATTACTACCACATCCGGTTTGGATTTTCTTAATTCACCCCAGACCCCAAAATTCATGAGCCCAAACGGCCACGAGAGATAGGATGGAAACGGCGAGTAATTTTTTAGAAACTTATAATCGTACCCTCTAAGGGTCTTCTCGTTATCGCCCCATTGCTCATCAGTCTGAAATTTCTTGCGTACATCGTCCCCACGCAGAGCTTCATCCGAGCAAAAGTAGACCATCAGGTCGATGCGAGGATGAGCCGCCAATTCTCTAAAGATAGGGGCTTGGTAAAAGAACGCGGTTGGGGCGACAAAAACCACCCGGTATCTGTCTTTGGTCACCGGCACTCTATGCCTCGATGTAGACCCGGGTTCCTACCATCTTCTACGCCGAAGCCTGCTCGATCAAGGTTTTCAATCATCTCTTTTGGCAGACCAATTCCCATGTGTAGTAGCCTGGTATGGGGATTCTTATTTTCCGCAGCGGTTTTAATAGTAGGTTTTTATACACATCTCTGGGGGCATGTACCCTTCTGAGAACCGCATCGAGTATCGGCCGCGATTCCAACGTTTTCTGATTGGCCAGAATGTCGAACTCGTAAGTGCTAAGGATGTCCAGTAGCTCGCTCTCATGGGCGTATTCCCTCACGTGGGTTGGGTCCAAAGTCCATTTCCCATTGCAACGATAGAAGTACCACCCGTACCGCTTCTTTATTATCGTCGTTAGATAGAGGGTTCCATCGCTTCGGAGAAGGCGGTGCATCTCCTTGACCATGTCGTCGTCATTGGATACGTGCTCGATCACCTGTGTGGAGATCAGAAGGTCGATACTGCCGTCTTCCATCTGTGTGTCACACGCATCTCCGACTATACATCTGATTTCCGGGCTTATCTTTCTGACCGAGTCGATTCGACTTTCAGACGCGTCGACGGCGTAAAGGAGCTTGCCATCTAGATATCCTTGGTTATGCATAGCAGCGATCAACGCGCCATCGCCACATCCCAAATCTAGGCAGTGTTGCCACCCCGTTTCCTCGAGGAGAACAGACAAAATCGGCGGTATCTCGTCCACGTAAAAATGGGTGCGTTTGGAATATTCTTCCAAGTCCTGCATACGATTGTCGTCAACCATTTGAAGAGAGATTTCCCCTTAATCAGACCCCGCAATCATCTGGCCCTAGGCGAAGGTTGATGGCGGCGTGGTCATACGTAATTTACATGCTGCGGGCTGTCAGCCAGGAGGTATTCGATGAACTGGTTCTTATCTCGCAACCAACAAGCTTTGCATTTTTTTACGTCAAAAGACTCCACGAATTCCTTCCGATGCTCTGAATGAACGAGTTCCTTCAGCGACTCCTCGCGCAAGTCGCCCATTGCGAAACCCTTGTGGTATTTCATGATGCAGCAAGGGTAAACCAAGCCGTCGTATCCGACCGCCCAGGTGAAGTATTGGTACCCGCAGAAATGGAAGTTGGTGTTTGGCTGTGAATAGAATTCCAGTCGTCTCATGGTGCCAAAAACCTTGAAATTCTCGTCTTGCAATCTCCTGGCATTATTCATGGCCCGTTCCGCCTGCCGCGTTGCATCGAGACTCAGCGCCCCTTCGCCCTCCGGGTCGTAGGTAAAGGTGTAACGAATACTGTCGACTCCCATATTTTTATAATAGGACGCCGCCTCCTCTATCTCCTGGTGATTATGCTGGGTGATAACGAAGCTGATGCCGACTTTGCAGTCTTCGATCTGTCTGGATACCACCTGACCAATATTTTTCAGGACCACGTCGAATACGGATTCAGGAACCCGATGCACCTTTGAATGGGTCTCTGGAGTTATGGCATCGACGCTGAATCGGATCCACTTCAGGTTTTTGAGCTTGCTTTGGAGCTTTTCATTGAGGGACGCACCGTTGGTGACTATCGCCAACTCGATTGGAAATTGGCCCAGTTCGTCAAGGAACTCCGAGATGTATGGATACACCATCGGTTCCCCCCCGCCGGTGAGTTCGATGGAGGGTATTCCAGCTTCATACATCTGTTTGGGAAGCCGCATTGCCAGGTCTTTGGGGAGCCCGGTTTCTTCAGCCACCCGCTTGGCGGGTTCATCGAACTCCATGCCGTAGTCCTGCCAATTGACATTTCTGTAGCTACAAAATTCGCAGGAATGAGGGCAGAATGCTTCAAGGTCTACCTGAATGTCTTTAGGGGCGAACATCTCGCCCTTCTTGATCATCTCTATGCCTTCCGTCTGGTGCAACGCCTTCCAGGCGCTATAGTAATTGCCATCCTTCCGGATATCAGATAATTTCATATTCCACCTAATTGGTCACGTAGAATCAAATGTCAGGTCATATCGGCGGTTTGAAAAGTCCTCTCTGCAGCCAGTGGCTTCCCTTTCAAACCACACCTTGTGCGAAAGGCGCCGTCAGGAGCTTGTTCGGACTTATAGTTTAATGACGCTCCGGACCCGTGCTAGCGCACGCTTCAGCGCTGCGCGGATTCGCTCCGGCAGCATGTAGCCAACGTAAATCAGAGGGAAGTACCAGGCGAGGGTCTTTGGCGAATACCGGAGCGCCCGCCAGAGATAACGCAACATCGAAACCAGGTTTCCTTCTCCACCGTATTGATGGGACAAGACAACATGAAAGCGCGCTAGACTGGCCTTGATAACGGCCTGCTCTTCCGGGGAATACCGGTCGCTTTCTAGTCTCCGGCAGAATATTTCGACCGTCTCGTTCTGGGCATCCTTGGTACGTGTGCCCTGCCCGCCATGCCGGCGAATGCCATATAGTTTCAGGGGCAGGTTGGCCGCCTTGTGTTTATCCATTAGGCGGTCATACAGGTCTATGTCGGCTGAATGAGGGTACCGGTCGTCGTAGGCCCCCACTTCCAGTAGGGCAGACCGTTTCGCAATCATGCTCGAATGGATAAGCGGCGACCCCCGCAATAGTTGCCGTTTTATCTCAACATATCCCAGGGGGGTGATAAATTCCCCATCTATGACTTCCGGGTCTTCCCGAAAAGTCCAGGCATGGGTGCCCAGAACCATGATGGATTCGTCCGCTGCAAGAACCCGCATCTGTTCTTCAAACCGGGTGGGAGCGGAGTAATCGTCCGCATCCATGCGGGCGATCCAGGTCTGGGACGAGTGGTGGAGGCCGATGTTCAAAGCCGCCGTCTGCCCCACGTTTTTCTCGAGACAGAGCAATTCGATTCGGTCGTCGTGATAAGAATCAACGATGCCCCGGGAATCATCCGTGGATGCATCGTCGATGATTAGGAAATGGAAGTCATGATAGGTCTGTTTCAGGATGCTATCGATTGCCGCCCGTAGATAAGGGCCGCCATTATAGACCGTCATAAGCACCGAAAGAGTAGGGCTCACCGCCATCGATCAAAGAGCCGCCGCATTAGGGCCGCGGTGACCGGCTCCGGATAAGCGGCGACGTATCGTTGCCATTTTGCTCGCGGATTGTGAGAAATGCCCGCTGAGACGGCTCTCATTTTATTTGTTACATCAACCAAAGTACGTGTCTTTGTCGCAGTCAACTTGTACGCAACCCAACCGTAGATGAGTTTGGGAGTTAAGAACTTCAGCTGTGTTGAGGGTCGTTTCTTGTCGGCTGACCAACTGTGGCCTTGGACCTTGATAGTTACTAGGGTTGAAACTCGTCAATACCGCCGGTCCTTTAATCAATGTTCTCGTCAACCAACGGAGAACCAATGCCGAAAGTTTGGTATACCGGGTGCTTCAGAACCTGGAACCACAAGCGATTATTCGTATCATGTCGCATATGAAGGCTGATACGGTCGATCAACCGGGCCGAAGGATTAGGATTTGGCTGCGGCCGGGTTGTAAACAGTCTGACGGCTCCCATCTTTAACAGGTGCGACGCTTGATCGGCTGAGAAGCAAAGGCCCCGATGTCCAAAGGGAAACGCGAATACTGGAATGTATTGTTTGAATTTAGACAGGGCGTTTGCGTTTTTCTCGTACTGCTCCGTTAGAGCCAGATCGGTCAAATTCTTAACGTTATAGTGCACGTAGGAATGGCTTCCAAGCGTGACTAGCGGATCGCCGTCGCTCTGCTCAAGGTCGCTAATCGATACATACTCAGCGGCATAACTCGGCAATCTCGATAAATAATCTATGCCTGTTTCCTGTTGGTACAGGTCGAGGAGTCGCTCAGTGCATTGCAATATGGGATGCGTAATTGGCGAACCCAACTGCTCTTGTAAGAATCGCTGAAATCCTTCATTTTCATGGCACAAATAGGCGACTCGCTCGGCCCAGAATTCACCGCCAAGGACTGGCGACATGTTCATGAATACGGTGCTCGGCAGGCCCATCGATTGCAGAATAGGCAATGCGTTTTTAAAGATACCTGCATACCCGTCATCAAAGGTGATCAAAGCCGCCCTTTTGGGAATCTCTCCCTTCAACAGATCGGCCATCGAGATCACATTAAAATTTTCTTGAACAAATTCCATCTGCGTCCTAAAGAGGCTTTTGGACACCCAGATATCATTTTCTCTGGTAAATCTAGCTGGTGTGTCGGTGACGTCGTGCAGGACGAACACCGTAAAGCTATTATCGACCTTCCGTATTACCGGCCCAAGGTGTTTTCCACTTAGACCTATGGCAGACCGAAGAAATTGTTTCATTGTTACTTGCGATTCAATTCGAAACTCTGATCGAACAATGTGGTGAAGTCCGGCCTAGGGATCGCCAGGTATTCCGCCGCATACTGTCTCAAGGCCTTGCTTTCGTGAAGAAATACGTCGTGGTCCATAGAGGAGTACTTTTCGATAGCCGGGACCATCTCCTCTGGCGCTTTCACAACACATTTTAAGTGTGTGATTTCAAACAAAGGGTCATCCGTGAGGATATTTGGGGTCGCTACATGGATCAAGGGAATCCCCAGATATCCCGCCTCTATGGCTGCGGTAGAGCCCTTGTAGACCACTAGGTCTGCAACCTCTAAGTCGTCTGAGATTGCGGTTTTCTCACTTAGAGTGATGGCGTCCAGATCGGCGAAAGCCAAGCCGGCATCATTGAATATACTTTTCAAGTCGTAGCTTGGATGAGGACGAATGACCGTATGGTAACTTTTCTTCTGGTTCAGGGCATCAAATACAAACTTGAGAAGATCGGACATGCTGGGGAGGCCCTCTAGCACCACAAGGATGTTTTTGATCGGCTGGTTCAAAGATTCGCGGAGTTGCACATCACGTAAATACTCATGCCGCAATGCGTACCCGCTTGTAACTTCATCCGCAGTGTGGCCACCATGCTTGATCATGATATCCCGTGCCCGATCTCCAGTGCAGATCAGACGCTTGGGCCGGGGACGAACAAGCTTTTCCTCCGGCGTAATAATAATTTTGGTGTGTGATAGTAAGACCGCGCAGTGCATATACCCGGTGACCGGGGTCTGATGGGGTGGATTGTCAGCTACGAGTGCACAAGCCCGCTCCCACGGATTGTTTTCGCAGGCGTGGATCATATGGGTGGGATGAAGGATTTCGAAAAGCCGGCGCAGAGCTTTTTGGAATATTAGCCCGTGGACCATCGAACTCCGGTTGTTATGAATATCTCTCTGGACCAGAGCCCGCAGAAGGGGATCCTGCAATCTCAGCGTTTTGTTGATCGAAACGGGTGAAAAGAGACCTTTTAAGTAGGCAAAAAGCGAATCAAATATCCTGGTAAAAGACGCCATGGGTATAACAGGAAGAGCCATGGCAGCGCCGTTCTTGTTCGGCGCGCGTGACAGGTTATCCAACAGATCCCCGAAGATGACCACGGAGTGATTCTCGCTCGACATGGACTGAGGCAAGGAACCGAAAAATGTGTTCCCCGTGGGCCAAGGTTCGAGCAAATTGTTTGCCACGATCGGTGTCACGAATAAAGTCCGCCGTGGGGCCTGCCTCGCCCTATCGACCGCAACACTGAATTCCCCAGCCCGCCGTTTGGTTGCCATCGCCCTGAGGCAAACCTTGGCTCCACCGACAATAGGCGCAATCTCCGACCGGATACGTCGTTTCATCCACCTTATTCTGTCTGTGAACCGCCGTTGCACCGAAATTCCATTTCTTAGTGCGACGGCCGTGACGGCACTGGCTAAGTAAGGATCAGGGCAAAGGAGAACGAAGCTGTCCGGCAAACCTGAGACGCACGATTTCTCGAACCGAGCCAATACCTCCATGTCCGCGAGAATTCGAGAATGGTACCGGTCTCTGCTAGACGACCATGTGTACCACCAAACGCTCTCTCTTCCGTTCTCTACGCCGATCCCGGAGATAATCTCAACGTATTTGCTCAGTAGGCTTTGCTTTTCTTCAGGACATAGCTCCGTCAAAGACCATATTGTGCGCGTGGCGATATGGTCTGTGGGAGTTACTCCGGTCAGACCAAGCACTGGAAAACCAGAACTCGGTGGTTTTACCCCCGGGACTGAAGCCACGATACGGCATCGATCAGACATTTATCCCAACCACTTCGGGGTAGTAATCAGCCGTGGATATTGTCAATCGCAAACTCTGATTCACTTCGGCAGTCGATCGTTAAGAAAAATTTATGCCCACGCTAGAAGCCTGGATATTCACATGATACTCAACTATCGTCGGGGCTCAGATGTTTTCCCAACCGGCCAGGGTAAATTTAAAAATGGGTGGGATGCCGCCAAATTGTGGTTCTCCGGGCGGCCACAAACAAATATTCCGTATCAGGCAACCGGGCCCCAGCAATATCACCTAACCTAAGTAAACCTCCCCCCTTGGTCAAATCATGTTTCGCCCAGAAAGGGCAGGTCTAGATGTTCGTGTTCGTCTTTATTGGCAATCAGGTGAGATATCACGAATCAGAAAATGCCCGGCACGCCGTGATACAGTGGCCAGCAGCCAAAAAACGATTGCGGAACAATTCGACCGGGTCATGAACTTAGCTATTCCTTGTGGCAAAGACGCGTCCGGCCGGGAGCCTTCGGTCGGCAACTAGTGAAGATGCAATTAACAGTTCGTCAGTAGTATGCGTCGTCGTGATCGTAGTAGGTGATATGCAAATTGACCGGCTGCGATGCCATCGCTTTTGCGATAGGGCCATACAAGATGACTGATTGGTTGTGTGTCTTGGTGAAGCCATTATCCTTTGCCAACGATGTGAAAAGCGGGTGGGTGGCATGATATCTAACAATGTGGGAGCCCATTTCAACCAGCACGCGTGAGCCTTCACGAAACAAAGCGGTCAAATGACGATGGTCCCAACCCCGAGCGAACAGGTCAACAATCTTGCCTTCGACCAGTCCGTTGTCGTTTCTTCTTACGTGTAAGAGAACGTATCCTATCTGTTGACCACCGCAACATAACACCACCAGCTTGAATTCGCGGAACGGAAATTTTTCTAGTAACCAAGAGAACATCCAGGTTTCTCTCCGCACAAAGATGGTGTTTGCCGGTGCATCGGACTCCCAATCTTCAAGCAGGCCGGGGTCAACGTTTTCTGGTTCGGCGAATTGAAAACCATCGTCCAACCGTGGTTTAGGAATCTGAGCAAAGGGTTTTTTGGTCCAATTTAAAAAAAAACGTGCTGCCCGTCTGGGCGAGCGCCGGTTGGCCAGAACAGCGGCTATTGGTTTGGGGATATATACGAATCGCTGGTCAATGGGCATTAGCAGGAATTTCCAAAACTTGTATATCTTGTAGGCGTCTTCCGATGCACTGGCGGCCAGAAGAGAGGGTTTCTGTGCAGTGATATGACTCAGCAGAACAAGGCCGGTGCAACTGTAATCGGGATCTGCGAACCAGTCTGCCCAGTAGCTACATTGCTGCCAACTCCCGTCTAGCCATACCCGCATCGGTTGCACCGAGATCTGCGCAACGATCTCGTCTTTGTCCATTAAGCCATAGTGCGAAGTGATGCGATTCCCGTCCGAATTTGTTGTTCGATATTTCCACTTTACGAACTCCGGCTCGGAGAGCCGCTTCTCCGGGATAAACTTTTTATTGAACTTAGTGATTTGGTCTATGCTGGCGTGTGAACTTAGATCCACGACTTCCATTACTGAAGCGTCAAGCCTCCACTTACAAGTATCGTCTGCCAGGTAATGAATCGAGAGTCGTCGTTTAGAAGAAATCTGAGGGCTGTGGGGAAGCCGTCAGGAGACCCGAAGGGCTTTGGCATCGCGGCCAACAACCACGCGAACTCGCCAGG
Source organism: Chloroflexota bacterium (assembly GCA_022563275.1). Next base: position 49,017 of record JADFNR010000006.1, read on the forward strand.
TATTTGCCACGGCCCCACTCTCCCACGCAATAAGTAGCAAATATTCCAGCTTTCCTTAGTGGACGACAGGGAGATACGCAGCGAGGACCGGAAATACCATTTAACGTATTCCCCA
>JADFNR010000085.1 GCA_022563275.1 Chloroflexota bacterium
TTCCCTGGGTTGGCGATAATGCTCACTGTGATGTCGCTGAACCTCTTCGGGGACTGGCTCCGGGACAAGCTGGACCCGCGGCTGCGCCAGTTGTAGCAGGTCCAGATTTCAGCCACTCAGACAGGTGGCGGAGCAATGCTAAACAAGAGACGCCCCCGGCTCATCGCGAGCCGGGGGCGTCTCTTTCTTGTTCCGGTGGCGCAATGGATGCTCATCTGAATCTCCACCAGCCCTTGTTCAAACGATGCGCTCCAAATAAGATGAACACTCGCCCGGTATTCTCAAAAGCCGGAATCACCGAGCCGGACCACGGCCGGGCCGCATGGCCGACGGAGTAAGTTGACCGGAAGGAGTTCACGGGATGAAAGTGGGTGTAATCTCAGACACGCATAACCCCAGCGTGGGGGCGCAACCGCCGCCGGAAGTAGCCCTCGCGTTTCAAGGGGTAGATGTGATAATCCATGCGGGAGATATTTACCTCCCTTCTTGTCTTGACTGGTTAGAAGAGATCGCGCCGGTATACGCCGTTGAACTGGAGGCTGACGCTCATTTCAAAGATGATTCCCGCGTGATGGACAAGACCCGAGTACTGCATCTTGAAGGACACTCGATCGGCTTAACCCACGACCTATTGGTGCCGGGTATGGTCCAAGAAATCACCCAGTATAGCCCCCTATCCAAGCATTTCCCACAGGGCTCCGATCTGTCCACCGCTCTGGAGACCGTATTTGGCGCTGAAGTCGATATCGTTATATTTGGGCATACCCACTACCCCGTAGTTGAAGAATTCCAAGGGGTCCTGATGGTCAACCCGGGAAGCCCCAGCCTTCCGAAACAATTACGGCGCCTAGGCCAAGTGGCCATCATGGAACTGGGACCAAACCGCAAAAAGGCTGAGATACTGGAACTCTCAACGTTCAGCTAAAGAAAGATCAAAAGGCGGTTTGGTCTACGATCAGAAATCGGCTGCGAAGGTGCCTTCGCAGCCGGTAACAATGCCCCATGATTTAATTATGCGCCGTTTACTTCTTAAGGTCGGCCGCGGTCAAATCCCCCGGCAGTATCCCTTCGTAGCTGATCGGGCCGCCAAAACGGACCCATCTACCGCTTTCGACCCGTTCCAGAAATGCTGATTGGGTCGGGTCGTGGTCCGTCGAACTCATGGCGGCCGGGAACAAGCACACCGAACACTGGAAGTCTTTTATCGACTCAACAGCTTTGATCAGGCCTTCGCGCGTTAGGTCCTTCCCCGCTATTATGAGGGCCTCCTCCACCAGTTCTCCGACGTACTGGCCGTAGAGGGTTAAGAAGTTGGGGGTTTCTATTCCGGCGTACTGGCTGATTATCTCCGCGTGCTTAGCGACCCCAGGATCGCCGGTTTCATACGCTTGGCGAATATATGTCAGGGATACGGTGCCCTCTATGACCTCGGGACCCGATAAGCCAATACTGAACTCGTTGGCGCTGACCGTCGAAAGGACGAACGGGACGTCCCAGTCCAAGTCCAGCCGCGCGTGTTTGATAGCGGTTGAGAACTGGCGGGGTGTGGCCCAGATAGCTATAACGTCGGCTCCTGCTGCTTTGAGGCGGTCGACCTGGGCATTCAGGTCGGCATCCACGGCTTCATGGGTTTCTTCTCCCACGATCGCTAGGGCGTCCCCCACGCCCCGCCGGATGCCGTCAATGCCATCTCCGCCAAAATCGTCGTTCTGGCGCATCAGGCCCAGCTTCTGGCCGGCAAAATTCTCAGCGATGTACTGGCCCAGAATCACCCCCTCGGCTACGTAGTTGGTAAGGGAACCAAAGATGTTGGGTCTGGCGGCCGGGTCCTTGACCCACTCGATAGCGCCCGTGGCCACGAACAGGTCAGGCACGCCTCGCTCAAGAAGATAATCCACCACTTGCAAATGCGTGGGTGTGCCCAGCCCATTGACGAGCGCGAAGATCTGGTCTTGCTCCACCAGCTTACGCACCAAGTCCACCGTCTTGGGTGGGGAGTAGGCGTCATCCTCCAGGATGTACCGAATCTTCCGGCCGTTGATTCCGCCCTTGGTGTCGTTGATGAAATCAAAATAGGCCTTGGTTGAGTTGCCGATCTGCGAATAGACGGCTATGGGACCGGTGAGCGAGGTATGGGTCCCGAGAAGAATCTCATCGTCGGTCACTCCTGGAACCACCTGGTCGTCGCCACCGCACGCTCCCAACATCACGACCAACCCCAGGAACAACGCCAATACAAACAGCAAATGCTTTTTCCAAACAATCATCAAGATTTCTCCTCAAATTTAGCGTAATAGTGATGAGCGGGAATGCGCACATGTGCGCGGGTTGAGACGGCGCCCAATTATACCATTTGGTAGATATTTCATCTTGGGATCGAAAAAAGCCCCGGCCACGTAAGCCTGGCCGGTTTTACTCGTGTGAAGTCAAAAACCTACCGGACTCGGAATCATTGGCGCCGTGTGGCCAACGCCCGACGCAACTGGGCCCATATCCGGCCTGGACTCCATGCCGAATCGCCCTGTAAAAATCCCGCCAGACCCCTTGGGAATAGTATGATCACGGCGATCAAGAATCCTCCGAATATAACGTTGCGAAGGTCATTGACCCCGGGGATAATTCGCGCCAGTTCGCTGATGCCCTCAGACTGGAAGGTCAGGAAGAGGGCGCCGATGACCGCCCCCAATATGCTTCCCAACCCGCCGATCACGATCGCCACCAGGAAAAATATGGAATCGATGAAATTCAGGCTGTCCGGTGACACGAACCCCTGTACAGCGAAGAATAACCCTCCGCCTATCCCTGCGTACACGGAGCTAATGCCGAAGGCCAGAGCTTTGTGCCGGCGGACATCGATTCCCATCTGCTCCGCGCCGATCTCACTATTGCGCAAAGCAATGAATGCCCGGCCGACTCGGCTGCGGGTAAGGTTCCAAAATAGCACAGTCATAATGACCGTGGTCGCACAGGTGATGTAATAGAGCCAATCGCCGCTGTCCAATAAGCCCGCCAAAAAACTGGGTGGCTGTAATCGGTCCCCGCTTACGCCCAGGGCGCCGTTGGTCCATCGACTGAGACTGTTGAGTTTTAGGATCTGAGGCAACGCAATCATCAGCCCAAAGGTCGCGACGGCCAGGTAAGGGCCTCTAAGACGCACCGCGGGGAACCCGATCACCACCCCGCCGATGATGCCCGTCGTTCCGCCTGAGATCAAGATCGCCACCAGCAGCGGAAATCCGTATTGTTGAGAGAGAATGGCTGTGGTGTAAGCGCTGATCAAAACCAAGGCCGCGTGTCCTAAAGAGACCTGCCCGCTGTAGCCGGTCAATAGGTTCATGCCCAGCAGAATGAGCAGCCATACACCGAACATAGTCGCGTTGAAAGTGCGGAACTCGCCGATAAATAGACTGAATAATGGCCATTCATGAAGGAATGGGAACACCACCATCACGACGGCAACCCCGAATACCCATAAAGCCCGGCGATTCAAGAATGCGGTGGTCACCGGTTAAACCCTTCTCTGCCCAGTCCGCCCAAAAATACCGGACGGGCGGACCATCAGCACTAACACGATCATCGCGAAGGCTACCGTTAAGTCCGTGCCGCCCACGCTGGATGGCACGTAGGTCCCCGCCATGTTCTTTACCACACCGATAGCCAGTCCACCCAAAACGGCGCCTACCGGGCTATCCAGCCCACCCAAGATCGCCGCGGCCAATGCGAAGAGCAGCACGGTGAACATCGTGCCCGTATCGAGGCCGAGGTTCTGGGCCACCAGTATCCCCGCGACCGCACCCACGGCGGCTCCCAGGCCCCAGCCGAAGCTCAACATCCGGCCTACCGGAATGCCGACCAATTGGCTGGCGATGCGGTTCTGGGCGGTGGCCCGCATCGCCAAGCCAAATTTCGTGCGTTGGAATAACAGGAACAGCAACACCATTACGATTACGGCTGCGGCCAAGATTCCTAAGTTCAGCCTGCCGATGCAGACATCGCCCACGCAGGTAGGGGAACCGGCGAAGAGGCTGAACGGTCCGAAGCCTCTGGGTAGGGGCCCCCAGATGTATAGCGCCAGGCCATCGAAGATGAGGAACAGACCTAAAGCGACGATGAGATTATTCAGTTCCGATGTCCCTTCAATATGCCGCACGACCAGCCTTTCCACCAATGCGCCCATCGCCGCAGCCGCCAGCAGGGTGAGAAAGAACGTCAACCAGAACCCCATCGCGGCCCCCAAGGCCGACCAGGCGATAAAGGTCGTGAACATGGCCATCTGGCCCTGGGCGAAGTTGAGCGTTCCCGTGGAGCGGTAGGTCAGCACGATCGCCAGCGCCAGGATAGCGAACAGACTGCCGCTGGCGATCCCACTGGTAAATTGTTGCAGGAATAGGTCCATCGATCCTCAGAAACCGAGGTAGGCCCCACGAAGCTCTTCGTTCTTTAGGAGATTCTGTGCGGTATCTTGCAGGACCACGCTACCCGTCTCCAATACATAACCGTAATCGGCGACGCTTAGCGCCTGGTTCGCATTCTGTTCCGCCAGCAAGACGGTGATCCCCTCTCGTTCGCTCAGGCCTTTGATGCGGGTGAACAGTTCTTCCACGAGTATGGGCGCCAACCCGATCGAGGGTTCGTCCAAGATCAGAAGCTTTGGCCGGGCCATCAGCGCCCGCCCTATGGCCAGCATCTGCTGCTCGCCGCCGCTGAGTGAATTGGCTGGCTGCCGCAGCCGGTCCCCAAGCCTGGGGAAATAGGATATTACCTGGTCCATCTGCCTGCGGACCTGTTCTCTCTTCCCCAGAGTAAAGGCGCCTAGACGCAGGTTTTCCAGCACGGTCATCTCGGAGAAAAGCTGGCGTCCTTCCGGCACCACGGATATGCCAAGGCGCACGATCCGGTCCGCGGACAACCCACCGATCTCTTGGCCCTGGAATCTGATGGATCCGGCCGTCACCGGAAGCAGACCGGCGATCGCCTTGATGGTAGCGCTTTTACCCGACCCGTTGGCTCCCAACACGGTTACGATCTGGGCTTCGGGTACTTCCAGCGACACCCCGTGCAAGGCTGAAACCTGCCCGTACGAGGCATGAACGTCTTTAAGTTTGAGCACCGGACGACCCCAGGTACGTTTGGACGACGGCAGGGTCTTTTCGCACCTGCTCCGGTGGGCCCTCGGCGATCTTCCGGCCGAAGTCCAGCACGCACACCCGGTCTGACACTTCCATCACCAGATTCATCTGGTGTTCCACCAAGAGTATCGTCACCCCCTGGTTGTCGCGTAGGTCTCGAATCACGCCGGCCAAGCCGCTTACCTCTTCGTTGGTGAGGCCCGCGGCGGGCTCGTCCAACAGTAGAAGATCAGGCCGGGATACCATCGCCCGCGCCAGCTCGACTCGTTTTTTTATGCCGTAGGGGAGTGCGGCTGCGGGTGTGTCTCTGTAGACCGATAGGCCGAGAAACTCCAGAACCTCGAGGGCGCGGATGATCCCAGTTTTTTCTTGGTCCGAAGCCTTGGGGAGCCGGAATACCGCCTGCAAGATGTTGTACGGCAATCTGGAGTGTTGGCCAACCAGCAGGTTGTCCATCACCGTCATCGTGGCGAACAGCTCTAGGTTCTGGAAGGTGCGCGCCACCCCTTGGCTGATGACTTGGTGAGGCTGCATGCTCATCAGGTCCCGGCCTTTAACCATGATGGAACCCTGTATGGGCTCATACACGCGCGTGATGCAATTGAAGACCGTGGTTTTGCCGGCGCCGTTGGGTCCGATTATCGAGAATATCTCCCCTTTTTCCACGGAAAAAGAGACGCTGTCCAGCGCCAAGATACCTCCGAAGCGAATCGAGAGTTCCTCGACGTTCAGCAGCACCAATCGTGCTCCTTCATCCTACTTGGGCCGATCAAAACCTGGGCGTCCTTGGATCAATTTATTCATCATCGTCCTAGGACCAGTGTAGCCTCTCGTAGTCGCAGGTTCGCGACATTCTACACCCAGTGATGGCGTGTATCTGCGAAGCCGCTAGTCAAAGCGACAACCAAGTCAGGCCTGATTTGGAGGAAGATACCAATCTCCGGGTCCGGTTATGCCGAACGAACCTTGGCCCAGCCGGAGTCGAAGGGTGTGCTGAAGACGCCGGTTGACCTCTTGTTCTTGAACATCCATCGCCCGTTCACTCGGACGTACTCCTCGTCGTCGATGCCCGCCCGCCACATGGCCTGGCCGCCGTCGCCCACCGTGCAAGGCATGAACAGGTACCAACGCGCCCTCGCGGTGTCTCCGGTCACCACGATCTGGGGATTGAGGCTGTAGTGGATGGCGAAGGTGAATATCTTGGACGCGCCTCGGAAGAAATCGCGGATCGCTTCTCTTCCTTCGAACCGGCCCAAAGACCCACTTTCCCACACCGCGTCCTCCACGAATAACGCGGCTAAGCCATCTGGATCGTAATTATCATCGCAAAGCTCGGCGTATCTGGCCTTCAGGTTCCGAATCGCGTCCGTGTCTTCCAAAGTCCGGACCCTGTTTTCCAACTCCTCCAGCCTGCCAATGAGGTCTGAATCTGTTTGAGCGGGCATTATGATTTCCCCTTGCCTGCGAGGATCGATGATTCCTCATGTTGCTTGAAGATAGATCGGGCGCGGGCGGTCAATCCCAGCGGGATTGTTTCAGTTTCCCTGGGCCAGGATTTCATGGGCCGTGCCCCCTTACTCCGACCACAAACTACTGAACTGGGAAGCCACGACTTGGTCATAGGGCACATCTTTCGTGAGGAGTCCGATATCCCTGGCAAACTGGTTCATGCCGCTAACCGCGTCTTCGCTGATGCCAGGGTCGTAAAACGGCAGGTCACGCTCGATCAATCCCGAAATCATCCCCGCCTCCATGGGAGGGAACAGGCGCTCTCCCACTTTGGCCGCCAGCGAAGGGTCCGCCCGGAGCGCTTTTTGGACGTTAACGATGGCCCGCACGGCGGCCCGCACGCTTTCTGGGTCCCGCGCAATCATCTCGTCGCTCGTGACCAGCGCCGGAAAGGTATAGTGCTGCGCGGAGGGAGGGCCGATACCGCGCCGTACGTCGAGGACCACCGTGCCGGCGCCGTTTCGCACGGCGATCTCGCTCCCCATTGCGTTGGCCCAAAAACCGTCGATGGCGCCCTCCTCCAAAGCGTGGGCGGCGTTCACACCGAAGGAAACCCCGGCCCCGGTTGAACCGGGCACGGGCCCAACGTCCACATGGTCCTTCTCAAGGTCGATCCCCGCTTCGGTCAACATCCGCAGGAGAGTCGAGTCCGGACCAGGCGCGGCGCCGATGCGAAGTCCTTTGACAGCCTGGATGTCGCCCAACTCAGCGCCCAGGTCCGAACGGAGGACCAGCAGCCAATAGGTGTTCTGGGCCAAGGCGGCGAGGAGCTTGGCGCCCTTCCAGTCTGGAAACGCATGCAATGTGGCATGGGCGGCCCCGGCGACGAAGTCCAACTCATTGTCCCGCAGCGCTTCCATGGTTTTGGGAACAGGGAAGAGGAGCTGCAATTCCGCATCCAACCCTTCGTCCTTGAAAAATCCTAGCTCTACCGCCGCGACCGCGGGAAAGTACGAGTTTGATATCAGGTCCGGCACTGCGATCCGCATGGATGCGCCTCCTTGATCGTCCAAATTTCGTGGGGAGTGATTTCTAGCTGGGGCCTCGCCCTAAACCAGGCTGGCGAGGGCCTCCGTCTGGCCATCTACCGTAGCCAGGTCTGGAAGCAGCTTCAGAATCAACCCCCGTTCATCGATGATTACCGCTGGGCGCCTCCCTTCGGCGGGGTTGGCCAGGTACCGTTCATCCCCGGCTTTCGACATGCCATAGGCCATGGCGATGGACCTTTCTTTGTCGAGAATAACTGGGAAGGGCAGGCTTTCCCGCTCGGCCCAAGCGCGGACCGATTCTTGTTCCTGGTCATTTACACCAAACACCAGGATATTCTTGTCCGCGAAGTCTGAATAGTTGTCACGGTACCCGTGACTATGGCGAGTTCAATTGCCTCCACCCGGAGATGAAAAGAACCAGAGCCAGACCTTCTTACCCCTCAGGTCCGACAGCCGGACCTCGTTCCCTGTGTGGTCCAAAGCCGAGAAATCCGGTGCCGGATCACCCTCTTTTAGCATTCTATCCATCTCCTTTGATCTACTTTGCCCGATGTCTAGACGGCGCTCATAAAAAAACGCTCAAGCGTGTTCCGGATCAAATATCGGCGCCAACCACAGTCTTGCCGGATTATAGCGGAGACCGGTGGGAAACCCGACGGCTACGGCGGCCGAGATAAGCGGCCACCAGATAACCGGGACGGCCGGGAAGGGCCATCACGATCTGAGCGCCAATGGCCGGCGATCGGTACCGGCTGCGGGCCAGACCTCGGCGATACGACCCGTTGATACGTCGGTTAAAGACCCAGTTGATATGCCTTGTTAGCCCCGTTTTTCAGGTCGGTCCGGAAATCAGGATGCGCGATCGCGATCAGTTCGCCGGTGCGTTCTCTCACTGTCTTGCCCCTGAGATGGGCAATACCGTATTCGGTCACTACGTAGTCGACCATGGTCCGGGGGACAGTGACAACCGCGCCTTCCGGAAGCATGGACAGGATCCGGGAAACCCGCTCTCCATCGACGATACTGCTGGAGGGTAGCACTGTTATCGAGCGGCCACCGGGAGAATAATTGGCGGCGATGGAAAAGGCGGTCTGTCCGCCCACGCCGGTCCAGACCTTGGGACCTATAGTCTCAGACGCGATCTGGCCGGTCAGGTCCACCTGCAGGGCATTGTTTATGGCCACAAGGTTGTTTTGCTGCGCAAGGTAACGCACGTCGTCCACGTAGCCAAACTCGTAGAGCTCGAACATCGGGTTGCCATCGATAAACGCCAATTCTTCCTCGGGAACAAGAGCGATACTGGCAACCACTTTGCCCCGGTGCAGCGTCTTATATTTTCCAGTGACCACTCCTTGTTCGACCAGTTGCGTCACTCCTCCGGTGATAATCTCGGTCTGCATGCCCAGGTCCTGCTTCTCTCCAAGGAATGCGGCCATTGCCGAAGCTATGGTGCCGATCCCGATCTGAACGGTGTCCCGATCGTTGATCAGCTCCGCCGCCACCAGCGTGCCGACCACCTCTGTCACCAGGTTCTCTTCATCCGAGCGCGGCGCCACCGGCATAGTGCCTGTAGGTTGCTCCGCTTCGCACATTCGGCCGATCTGTGAGATGTGGACGTAGTTCTCGCCGCCAGTCCTGATGAAGTTCTCGTGGACCTCGGCGATCACGACCGTGGAATTGCGGCAATAGGTGGGGGAGAAGAATACGCCGGGTCCGAAGCTGCAGAAACCGTTGGCGTCGGGCGGGGACACCGGCACCAAAAACACATCTGGGTTCTGCACGAAACCAGCCGGCAGGTCTCCATCGCGCCACACCGCCGTGGGGAGATAGCCCACGCGTCCGTTGTTGACCATGTCTCGATCGAACGGAGTGGCGTAGAGATCGTACAGCTCGAAAATATCCTCGTCTCCGTCACGCACCCACGAGAAGAACGGCGCGGGGTGGTAAACCCGGATGCCTTCAAGCTCACCCCTACGTTCGTAGAGGGCTTCGCACAGGGTATAGGGCGTGCAATTGATGATGCCGACCATCACCTGGTCGCCCGATTTCACCACTGAGACGGCTTCGGCCGGGGTCATGAGCTTGCTTCCAACCATATCGCGCCAATTCATAACTGCTCTCCTTTTCCACGTCCAGAGATTCAACGCGGGTGATCAACGCACCGTGGGAACGAATAGAATCAAAAATCGTCAGGACCGTTGCTGCCAGCGAATTTACGTTCTGCCGCCAATATACGCTGCAACTTGGTATCGAAAGAGTTTTATCTCCCGGTTAACACGCCCAAATGTTTTGGTATACTACCAATTATTGATAATAATCCGCAATCAACCTGGATTTTTCAGGACTAGATGATATATATTAGTCTTCCCGGTTGACCATAACCAAACCCAATCATGGCTACGCGATGGAGGCCTGCTGTGGACCAGATTCCCGACGGCGCCCGTACAGTACACACGAACTACGACACGGTTTATCTCCGGGACCATGAGCCTGAGGCGCCAGACCTGCGGCGTCTTTACGAGAACGCCAAGCGGGACCAATGGAACGTCACCACCGACATCGACTGGGATCAGCCGGTCGACATGGAAGGGGGGTTCGTTGCCGACGGCCTCATCGACATCCATGGGACCAAGTTCTGGGACAAATTGAACAAAAAAGAGAAGGGCGAGATGAACCGCCTTTTCTCGGCTTGGAGACTCAGCCAGTTGTATCACGGAGAGCACGGGGCCGTATTGGTCTGCGGTCAACTGGCCAACGTCCTGCCCACGGCTGACGCCAAATATTTCATGGCCACACAGGTGATGGACGAGGCCCGTCACACGGAGTTTTTCCAGCGCTATTTGGGTGAACGCGTCGGAAAGGTTTATGACCAGGCGCCGGCCGGAAAAGAGCTCTTCGATTTCATCCTGTCCGACCCACGTTGGTACATAAAAACCATCGGCCTCCAACTCGTTGGCGAGACCTTTGCCGTGGCGTTATTCAAGATGTTGTCGGAGACCGCCCAAGACGAACTGCTGCGCTATGGCTGCAAGATGATACTGAGGGACGAGGCGCGCCACATGGGGTTTGGCATGCTCAGCCTCCCAGCGCAGGTGCGGGAGATGGACGCCCAGGAACGCCAGGAGATGGAGGAATTCACCATGTACTTCCTGCGCAACACCCTCACCGGTGGGTTTCCCAAGGAAGCCTATCTGGACATGGGCTTCAACAAAGCCGAGATCGCTGAGATCCGCGAGCTGCGCAAACAGAAGGCTCAGAGCGCTGATTCCACCATGTTCCGCTCCCTGTTCAAGAAGGAGATGCACAGCACCCTGGTCAACAACTTGCACCGGTGCGGGGTCCTCAGCGAGAGTATGAAGGCCAGCTTGGAGCAGGATCTTCGCGTGAATGTTAGCGAACATCTGGCCGCCGATTAGCCCAGAACAACCGCTCAAGCATCAGGTGAGTGGAACACGCCAAGCACACCAGATAAACCATTGATATACCGGCATACGTCAGCCCCCGAGTCATCAGCCCGGGGGCTGTTTCGTGGCCAGAAAAGAATCCCCGAGATGGTTCCTGATGATTGACCTCTCCTGCCAACAGGCGTTGATACCCTTCATCACGAACGCGGCGAAGCCTTTTTCACGTGCGGATTCGAGGCGCAATCAATGCTATTATGTAAATCTTCGCGGCGGGGCTGATACAGGCTACGCCGTTAGAGTGACAGGCCCCGGTCATCGGCTCGAGGAGGTCCAGTCTTGACTTACGCTGGCCAATCTGTCAGAAGGTTCGAAGACCCCAGATTACTCACCGGGCAGAGTTCATATGTGGACGACATGAAGCTGCCGGGCCTCCTGCACGCCGTGGTGCTCCGCAGCCTCCACGCCCACGCCACCATCCGCTCCATCGACGTCAGCGCCGCCAGCCGCCTGCCGGGCGTAGTCGCCATCTTCACGGCTGCCGACATCGAGGACTTGGCCGTACAGATACCCACCAGGGACAATACCGGCGCCGACGAATTCAATCCCCCCAGACACCCCGTCCTCGCGTCGGACAAGGTCTGTTACGTCGGCCAAGCCATGGCGGTGGTCATCGCGGAAGACCCGTACGCCGCCTCCGACGCTTTGGAACAGATCGTGGTCGATTATGAAGTCCTGCCCGCTGTGATAGACCCTCACCAGGCGATGGAAGAGGACGCGACGGTCATCCATTCCGACATGGGGAGCAACGTGTGCCTCCGGACGTTGAGCGGGGGAGGCGACCTGGATGCCGCATTCGCCCAAGCTGACCACGTGGTACGGCAGACCTACCAGGTGCAGCGGCTCGCGCCCGCCCCCATGGAGCCGCGAGGGTTGATTGCCGAATATCAGCCAGATGAAGACTTGCTCACCGTCTGGGATTCCACGCAGCATCCGCACGAAGTGCGTGAACACTTAGTCCACCTGCTGGGGAGGACCGAGAGCGGGGTCCGCGTGGTCGCGCCCGACGTGGGCGGCGGGTTTGGCGAAAAGGCATCCCTGTTTCCCGAGGAGGTCGTGATCCCCTACCTGGCCATTCTTTTGGGCCGGCCCATCAAATGGGTGGAGAACCGCCAAGAAAACATGACGGCGTTCCATGGCCGCGGGCACAGCGTGGAGGTGGAGGCGGCGGTCAGGTCCGACAGCATCATCCTGGGAATCAGGGTGCGGATCGTGGCTGATCTTGGCGCCTATTGCTTCCTTTCAACCCCGACCGTGCCGGTCTTGACCACACACCGCCTCACCGGCCCCTACCGTACTCCGGCGATGACCGTTGAAGTGCAAGGTGTGGTCACCAACAAACCGCCAACCGGGGCCTACCGGGGCGCCGGAGGGCCGGAAGCCGCTTTCTGCATGGAGCGCACCATCGATCTGATCGCCCGCGATCTTGGCCTTGACCCGGCGGACGTCAGGAGGCGGAATTTCATCTCGCCCGACGCCTTCCCGTACGAAACGCCAACCGGGATCACCTACGATTCCGGAGAATACGAAGCCGCCTTCGACCGGGCGTTGGAACTCTCGGATTACGACGGCTGGCGCGAACGGTCCCGTCAACAATCCGAGGATGGAGATTCCCTGATCGGCGTGGGTTTGGCCACCGTGGTCAAAGGTTCTGGGGCCAAGGTCATCACCCTGACTGAGCATTCAAGAGTGATCGTGGACCGAACTGGAGCGGTGACGGTCCACACCGGAGTTTCGCCCCATGGACAGGGTACGGTGACAACATTCGCCCAGATGACCGCGGACATGCTTGGGGTGACCCCGGAGGACGTGCAGGTGCTGCATAGCGACACCGACATACTTCCGGCCGGCGGGGGCACAGGGGCCAGCCGGGGCATGATCGCCGGCGGCACTTCACTGACTCTGGTTCTGGAAGAGGCGCAACAAAAGCTAAGCGCCATCGCCGCCCATCTGCTCGATTGCTCACAAGAAGACGTGGTCATTCAGGAAGGATCGGCTTTCAGCCGGCTCGATCCTCAAACAACCATTCCGTTCACTCGGTTGGCGGAGGCCGCTTACACCGAGGAACTCCTTCCGCCCGGCCAGGAACCCGGCCTGGACTTCAGCGGAACCCACAGCTTGGGCAAAAGCCCCTACGCCTTCGGCGCTCACGTGGCAGTGGTGGAGATTTCCCGGCAAACGGGCGCCATCAAGATATTGAAATACGTGGGGGTCCACGACGCGGGGAAGATAATCAATCCGATGCTGGCGGAGGGCCAGGTCCAAGGCGCGTTGGCCCAGGGCATCGGCCAGGCATTGCTTGAAGACATGGTCTACAGCCCCGAGGGTCAGCCATTGTCCGGCAGCTTGATGGACTACGCGCTGCCGCGAGCGGATAACATGCCCGATTTCATCCTCGACACTTTGGAGACCCCTTCCCCCTTAACGGGATTTGGCGTGAAGGGCATCGGGGAGCTGCCGACGCTGGCCGCGCCCGCCGCGGTGGCCAACGCCGTGATGGACGCCCTCTCCCACACTGGTGTGCGCCACATAGATACCCCTTTGACCTCAGAAAAAGTGTGGCGGGCGCTGAACGAGAGCACACAGTAGCCCAGATTAAAACCGTGCGGCCGGCGCTACGGCGTTCTTTAGAAGGTCTCAGAGGGGTTCCTCACGCCCGGGCGGGGCTGATCATCGCTTCGCCGTTAGAGTGACAGGCCCCGATCACCGGTCCGAGGAGATCGATTCATGACCTACACCGGCCAATCTGTCAGAAGGTTCGAAGACCCCAGATTGCTCACCGGGCAGGGCTCATACGTGGACGATATGAAGCTGCCGGGCCTCCTGCACGCCGTGGTGCTCCGCAGCCTCCACGCCCACGCCATCATCCGCTCCATCGACGTAAGCGCCGCCAGCCGCCTGCCGGGTGTGGTCGCCGTCTTCACGGCAGCCGACATCGAGGACCTCGCCGTAAACATGCCGACTAGGACCCATATCGACGACGTCGATCTCAGCCCACCCCGGCACCCCGTCCTGGCGTCGGACAAGGTCTGCTACGTCGGCCAGGCCGTGGCGGTGATTGTCGCGGAAGACCCGTACACCGCCGCTGATGCGTTGGAACAGGTCCTGGTGGATTACGAGATCCTGCCCGCCGTGATTGACCCTCACCGGGCGATGGAAGAGGGCGCGACGGTCGTCCATCCCGGCCTAGGGAGCAATGTGTCCCTCCGGACGGTGAGTGCCGGAGGCGACCTGGATGCCGCTTTCGCCCATGCCGACCATGTGGTGCGGCAGACCTACCAGGTGCAGCGGCTTGCGCCCGCCCCCATGGAGCCCCGAGGGTTGATCGCCGATTATCAGTCCGATGAAGACTTGCTCACCGTCTGGGATTCCACGCAGCACCCGCACGATGTACGCGATCACCTAGTCCACTTGCTGGGCAGGACCGAAAGCGGGGTGCGAGTGGTCGCGCCCGACGTGGGCGGCGGCTTTGGCGAAAAAGGATGCCTGTTTCCCGAAGAGGTCGTGGTCCCCTACCTGGCCATTCTCCTGGGCCGCCCCATCAAATGGATCGAGAGCCGCCAAGAAAACATGACGGCGTTCCATGGCCGCGGGCACAGCGTGGAGGTGGAGGCGGCCGTCAGGTCCGATGGAACCATCCTGGGCATCAGGGTGCGCATCGTGGCCGATCTTGGCGCCTATTACCTCCTTTCAACGCCGACCATTCCGGTCTCGACCAGCCACCGGCTGACGGGCCCCTACCGGACACCCGCGATGAGCGTTGAGGTGCAAGGCGTGGTCACCAACAAACCACCCACCGGGGCCTACCGCGGCGCCGGCGG
>JADFNR010000086.1:0-7424 GCA_022563275.1 Chloroflexota bacterium
ATCTTTATCTTCGATTACCGGGGCTACGGCGAGAGCGAGGGCAGTCCGTCGGAGAAGGGCACCTACCTGGACTCCCGGGCGGTGATTGAATATCTGGCGTCCCGCCCCGATGTTGACCGGGACCGGATCGTCTATCTGGGCCATTCTCTGGGCGCGGCGGTGGCGGTGGAACTGGCGTTGACCCAGCCACCGATGGCCTTGGTGCTGGTTTCGCCCTTTGCCTCAGTCCGCGATATGGCCAGATTAACGCTGCCCTTTCCGCCGGTGGGCTGGCTGGTCCGGAACCACTACGACACCATATCCCGCATCCGCCAACTGAACGTCCCCCTTCTGGTGATGCATGGCGACCAAGACGACACGGTTCCAATATCCCAGGGCCGAAAACTCTACGAAGCCGCAAACCAGCCGAAACGCTTTCAGGTCCTGGAAGGCGCGAATCACAACGATACCTACGAAGCCGCCGCGGAACAGTATTGGGGGACGATAGAATCGTTTCTCGCGGATATTCTGGCGCGAAACCAGTAGGTTGGTGCAAACCCCCTAAAGTCACGCTCCTGAGATGATCTCAGTCTCGTAATCAAGCAACTCCAGGTCTCTTCGGGAGTCCTCGATGTATTCGACCACCTTGGAGATTATCTCGTTGGCGTGGGCAGCGTCGGTGCTCACGCAGCAAACGGCCAGGGTTAGCCGCTGCCACAGGTCTTGGTCTTCCACCTCCGCCACCGCGACGTTGAACTTGTTGCGGATACGGGCGGAGAGGGAGCGGGCCACCTGCCGTTTATCCTTGAGGCTGGCTGATTCGGGCAGATGGAGCATGATGCGGCAAACACCAATGTGCAATGAAATCTCCCGGGCGTGCCTTAAACGGGTTTTGCCTGAAATCGCTCTTGCCTGAAGTCGCTATTGGACGGTAGAGCGTGTTCTTGACTAGTATTCATCCTACATTATAGATTATAGGCAACGGCAGTCCGAATTAACGCCGTGGACCGCCCAGATAGAAGTCCGGATTCACCCTCTGGCGATCTGACCCGGCTGTTTCGCCAACAGAAAGCCGTCGGTGAGGGAACTTAAACACCATGGCTCCCAACTCCGAATCTCGACAGAGCCGCTCGGAAGTGCCCGAGGTCGTCATCAATCGGCTCCCGCAATACGTGCGGATACTGAACCGCCTGCTGGACGAAGGAACGGGGGTGGTTAGCTCTCAACAATTGGGCGAGAAACTCCAGGTAACCCCCGCCCAGATACGTAAAGACCTAAGCTATTTTGGGCGTTTCGGCAAGCAGGGCCGCGGCTACAGCGTGAGCGACCTGCTGGACCACCTGCGGCAGATACTGGGCATCAACTCCCCTTGGAACGTCGCCGTGGTCGGAGTTGGCCGGCTGGGACGGGCAATCTTGAGCTATCCCGGATTCAACCCCGACGGTTTCCATCTGGTCGCCGCGTTTGATCTGAGTAACAGCGTTGTCGGGGAGACCGTCGGTGGGCTGGTCGTGCGGACGATGGAGGAGCTGGACGATGTGGTGGAGAGAGAAAAGATCAGCATCGCCATCGTCGCGGTCCCCGTGGAGTACACCCAGGACGTGGTCGACCAGTTGGTGGCTTGCGGAGTCCGGGCCATCCTGAATTACGCGCCGATCACCCCGCAGGTGCGGGAGGGCATCCGAATACGCAACATCGACCCGGTCTTGTCGCTCCAATCCATGACCTATTACATCAGCGACGATTAACCGTTCTCTCCAACCCCACCGCCGTTCCGGAAATCAGTGACCGTAGGCGCGGGTTTTTAACCCGCCTTATTATTTTTCCACGACGGATATCGAAACGAAGAAGCCGCCGGGTTGGGCCCCGATGTTCTAGAGGGATACCACCATGGGCTACGAACGCTAGGACAGGTTGGAAACCTGCCCCTACGATCAAACTTTGGCCCGCGAAGAAAAATGCCCCGGCCTTAGCCGGGGCATTTTGTTTATCTCTGTTAGCCAGACTATCCGGGAGGTTGCTGACCGGTCCGTGGCCTCCGGCGCCGCACCAGATCGACTCGCACCTGGGCCCGGCGGAGCGATGCCATCGCCTTTTCCAGGTCCATGTCTGAATCCCGGTTGGCCAGGCGTTCTTGCGCCCGCTGCATGGCCTGCTGGGCGCGCTCTTCGTCAATCTCGTCGGACCGCTCACAGGCGTCGGCCAGCACGCTGACCCGGTTGCCCAATACTTCCATGAAGCCGCCGGACACGGCCACGTACATGTCATCCTCTCCGCTCTTCCGGACCGTCAACTCGCCGGCCTTGAGCATGGTCATCAACGGAGCGTGCTTGGGGAGTATCCCCAGTTGGCCGTCAACCCCAGGCGCGATCACCATGTCCACTTCGCCGGAATAGACCTGGCGTTCGGCGGTGATTATTTCCAACAGCATCGGCATGGTGGTTATGTACTCTCTGACATGGTTGGCGTTCTACCCTTGGGCCCGGATCTCGGCGCCCTTCTCAACTGCCTCATCGATGGTTCCCACCATGTAGAAAGCCTGCTCGGGCAGGTCGTCGTGCTGTCCGGACAGAATCTCGGCGAAACCCCGCACTGTCTCGCGCAGCGGCACGTATTTT
This sequence comes from Chloroflexota bacterium, assembly GCA_022563275.1. Next base: position 2,598 of record JADFNR010000086.1, read on the forward strand.
CCAGGCTGGCCGGTGAAAGTCTCGGCCACGAAGAACGGCTGGGTCAAGAAACGCTGGATCTTCCGGGCGCGGAACACGATCAGCTTGTCCTCTTCCGACAATTCTTCGATACCCAGGATGGCGATTATGTCTTGCAGGTCCTTGTAGCGCTGCAACACCTGCTGCACTCCCCGGGCCAGGTTGTAGTGTTCGTCACCCACGATGCCGGGCTCCAGGATCCTGGAGTAAGAGGCCAGGGGGTCCACCGCCGGGTACAGGCCCTGGGCGGACAATGCCCGCTCCAAAGACACCACGCCGTCCAGGTGGCCGAAGGTGGTGACGATACCGGGGTCGGTGTAGTCGTCCGCAGGCACGTAGATGGCCTGGAACGAGGTGATGGAACCGCTCCTGGTGGAGGTGATGCGTTCTTGCAGGGCGCCCATCTCAGTGCTAAGGGTTGGCTGGTAACCCACGGCTGAGGGCATCCGGCCCAGCAGCGCCGAGACCTCCATTCCGGCCAGGATGTACCGGTAGATGTTATCGACGAAGAGCAGTACATCTTGGTGCTCCTCGTCTCTGAAATACTCGGCCATCGTTAAACCGGTGAGCCCGATCCGGGCGCGGACGCCCGGGGACTCGTTCATCTGGCCGAACACCAGCACAGTGCTGGAGAGCACGCCTGATTCTTGCATCTCGTGCCACAGATCGTTGCCTTCCCGCGACCGCTCGCCAACACCAGCGAACACTGAGACCCCCTTGTGGACGGCGCCGATGTTGCGGATCAGTTCCTGAATGATAACGGTCTTGCCCACGCCGGCCCCGCCGTAGGCGCCGATCTTGCCACCCTTCATGAAGGGTGTGATCAGATCGAAGACCTTGATCCCAGTTTCCAGGAGCTCAACGGTCTGGACCTGGTCGTCGAAGGGAGGAGGGTCGCGGTGGATGGGCCATTTCTGGGCTGTCTCCACCGGGCCCAGGTTATCCAACGGCTCCCCGAGGACGTCGAACAGGCGGCCCAAAGTCTCTGGACCCACCGGAACACTCACCTGCTGGCCGGTATCGTTCACTTCAACGCCGCGGGCCAGACCGTCGGTGGCGCCCAGGGCCAAACAGCGGACCCAGTTGTTGCCGACGTGCTGCTGCACCTCCAGCGTCAACTTCTCTCCAACGTTGTCCAACTCAAGCGCGTCGAACAGATTGGGTAATTCGTCCGCCGGGAATTCAATGTCTACGACGGTTCCGATCACTTGGACGACTTTTCCGGTGGCCATTGGCTTCTCCTGATTAAGGGTTACTCGCTATCGGGGCGCTTCTAGCCTTCTAGGGCCATCTGGCCGCCGATCAGGTCCAGCAGTTCGTTGGTTATGCTTTCCTGCCGCAGCTTGTTCATCGTCAGGGTCAGTTCTTCGGACAGTTCGCTGGCGTTGTCGGTGGCGGCCCGCATGGCGACCATCCGGGCCGATTGTTCGCTGGCGATGGATTCCAAGATGGCGTGGAAGACCTGCATCTCCACGAACCGGGGCAGCAGGTCTTGCAGCACGGCCAGGCTGCCGGGCTCGTAGATGTAGCCCGCCCTCTCGGCGGAGGTTAATTCCGCCGGCGCTATGGGGAGCAGCTTTTCGATCACCGGCTCTTGAGACATGGTCGAGACATATCTGGTGTAGGCCAAGTAGACTTCGTCAGCCTCGCCAGCGGAGTAAGAGTCGATGATTATGTGAGAAATGGCTTGGGTGTCGATCAGATGGGGCGTCTCGCCCAAGTCTGTGAAGGTCGCCTTCAAATCTTGGTTGGTTCGGGTCATGAAATCGCGGCCCTTGCGGCCTACGGCGATCGCCTGCACCGGGACTTGCTGTTCCAAGATGAATTGGCCCACCCGCCGGTTCAGGTTGGCGTGCAGGCCTCCGCACAGACCACGGTCGGGACTGATCATCAGCACGGTGGCTTTTTCCACCGGACGGACGGCCAGTAACGGCTGGTCCCCGGCGTCGTCTTCCACCGGCTGGGCCACCAGGTGGGAGATGACCTCTTGAATCTTGACCGAGTAGGGCCGTCCCTCAAGCACGGCTGTCTGGGCCCGCCGCATCTTGGAGGCGGCGATCAGTGACATGGCGTTGGTCACCTTGGCCGTGTTATCCACGCTGCGGATCCGCCGGCGAATGTCTCTAACGCTAGGCATCTATCTGTCTATTATCCAATCTCGGGTGAAAATACGGCCTAGCCGGTGAAGGTTGGCTTGAAATCGTTGATCGCTTTGGTCATCTCGGCCGACAATTCGTCGGATATGTCCTTGGTCTCGGCGATGGCGGTCAGCACGCCGGGGTGAGAGCCGGCGATGTACCGGAGCAGTTGCTCCTCGAACGCCCCCACCTTCTCGATCTCCACGTCTCGCATCAGGCCTTCGTTCACCGCGAACAGGATGACCACTTCGCTCTCCAAGGACAGGGGGACATACTGACCCTGCTTCAGCACCTCGGTGGCCAATTGGCCCTGGGCCAACTGGGCCCTGGTGGCGGCGTCCAAGTCGGCGGTGCCGAACTGGGCGAAAGTGGCCAGTTCCCGGTATTGCGCCAAGGACAGGCGAAGCTGGCCGGCAACCTTGCGGATGGCCCTGGTCTGGGCGGCGCCACCCACGCGGGATACTGAAAGGCCCACGTTCACCGCCGGGCGGATGCCCGAGTTGAACAACTCGGTCTCCAGGTATATCTGGCCGTCGGTGATGGATATCACGTTGGTCGGGATGTAGGCCGAAACGTCGCCAGCTTGAGTCTCAATTATGGGCAGAGCGGTGATGGAGCCTCCGCCGTGGGCTTGGTCCAGCCGGGCGGACCGCTCCAACAAGCGGCTGTGCAGGTAGAAGATATCTCCGGGGTAGGCCTCGCGGCCGGCCGGCCGCCGCAGGAGCAGCGACATCTGGCGGTAGGCCCAGGCGTGCTTGGTCAGGTCGTCATAGACGATGAGAACGTCTTTGCCCTGGGCCATGAATTCTTCGGCCATGGCGCAACCGGCGTAGGGAGCGATGTATTGAAGGGGAGCCGGGTCTGACGCTCCGGCGGTGACCACGATGGTGTGTTCCATCGCGCCGGCTTTTTCCAGAGAGCCAACAACTTGGGCTACCTTGGCCTGTTTCTGGCCGATGGCCACGTAGATGCAGGTCAGGTCGCCGCCTTTCTGGTTGATTATCGTGTCCAGGGCGATGGCGGTCTTTCCAGTGGAACGGTCGCCGATGATCAATTCCCGTTGGCCTCGGCCGATGGGAATCATGGCATCGACGGCCTTGATGCCGGTCTGCACGGGCTGGTCGACGGACTGGCGGGAAACCACGTTGGGGGCCACATTTTCCACGGACCGGGTACCGGTGGTCTGCACCGAGCCCTTCCCGTCCAGGGGCCGGCCCAAAGGGTCAACCACGCGGCCGATCAGAGCGTCGCCCACGGGCACCTCGATGATCCTGCCGGTAGACCTTACCCGGTCGCCCTCTTTCACGGCGTTGGCGTCGCCCAAGATGGCCGCGCCCACGATGTCAGATTCCAAGTTCAGGGCCAGACCAAGAACGTCATTCCCGAAGTCCAGCAGTTCGTTGGACCGGACTCCCTGCAGCCCCTGGATGCTGGCTACACCGTCGCCCACTTGGACCACTGTGCCCACATCCACCAGGGCCAAATCTCCGCCAAATTCTTCGATCTGACGCTTTATCAGCGAGACTATGTCCTGTCCTCTGGTCGCCATCAGAGGTTCTCCTTTCGGTAACGATTAGGTCAGAGGCGGTGTTGCCGCCACTGGCTTTTCCCCGAGGGCCCCTTGGTCCAACACCCGTTGCATGATTGGAACAAGGGACCAGATTAACTTTATAAGCCGGGACTGCTACGCCGGGGAGGCAATCTCCGCGTGCAATCGGTTGCGCAGCCCATCCAGCCGGGCCTTGGTGCTGCCGTCCAGCAGCCGGTCGCCGATCTGGATCACCAGGCCTCCGAGGATCGATTCATCGACCTTGGTGGTTAGCACTACTTCGCTGCGGACCAGTCCGGTTACGAAGCTGGTGATGCGTTCAGTCTCGGCGCTTTCCAGTGGCACGGCGGTGGTGATCTCAACCCGTTGCCGTCCCAGGTGTCTGTCCAGCAACTCGGTGTAACCCAAATACACGCCGACGATGGAGTCCACCGAATTCTTGGACACCAAAAGGTCAACCAGGTTTCGCACCATGGGGTTGACGCCGGCCAGGACCGTTGCGGTGGCCGCCAGCTTGTCCACCGCGGGCATGTCGGCGCGTTTCAAGAGATCGGCGAATTCGGCGTCCTCAAACACCTCGGCCACCAATGCCAAGTCCTCGCCCCACTGCTCTACTTGGTTGTTCTCCAATGACAAGTCGAAGAGGGCTTGTGCGTAACGTTTTCCTGAGAGTTGTCGGGCCATTGGTTCGTTTAGCCCCTTCTCAGGCTTTCGCCTTCTTCCAATACCTGGGCGATAAGGCCCTGATGGGCCGTACGGTCCAGAGAACTTCGGATGATCCGCTCGGCCGCCGTGATGGCTAGGTCGCCGAAACTTGCCCGGACCTCTTGGAGGGCGGTGTCCCGCTCCCGTTGAATGTCCGACTTGGCCCGTTCCACGAAGGCCTCGGCCTCCTGGCGCGCCTTGTCCATCTCCTCGGTGCGGAACCGGTCGGCCGCTTCCCGCGTTTGGTCCATTATGCGTTGACCTTCACGCCGGGCCTCGGTTATCTGTTCCTGTATGGCGGCTTGAGACGACGCGGCATCTTCCCGCGCCCGGTCGGCGGCCTCGAGGCTTTCTCTGATGCGTTCCGCGCGCTGGTCCATCAGCTTCAGTATCGGTTTGTAGGCAAACAGACGCAGC
>JADFNR010000086.1:7522-14895 GCA_022563275.1 Chloroflexota bacterium
AAGCACCAGGAGCATCAGGAAGTTGACCAAGTATATCGCGAGGCTTGGGAAGTGGATTCCCAATGTCTCTAACATATCAACCTACCATCTTCGAATCCATTGGCTTCGAATCGTTTCGGATTCATGCCGGGGCCAGATTCGTTAGAACCCAACTTAGAATATGAAACCAATCATGATCACTGAAACCAAGGCGTAGATGCCCAACGCCTCGGCGAATGCGATGCCCAGAATCATGTTGGTCTGGATGGCGCCGGTGGCCTCCGGGTTGCGGCCAATCGCGCTCATGGCGGCGGCCCCCAAAAGGCCGATGCCGATGCCCGGTCCTATCATTCCCAACCCAATAGCTAGACCGGCGCCCAGCAGCCTTGCGGCTTCGGTTTCGATCTGGGCTAGCGGAATGTTCGCCAATGCAAGTAGAGCGTCCATCGTCCCTCCTTATCTCCCTTAGTTCGATGCTTTTTTGCGTTATTAATCGGCATATAGTCTTGGTGGCGCGTGTAGACCGCGCATCTCCCGCCCATTTCCACAGGCGCCAGTCCGGCGGTGGTCAGAACCATGGTCAAGACCGTTAATTCAATTGTGAACCGTCTCCGTAAATTTTCGGCCGCTGCGCCGGGATAGCAACGCCCGGTGATTATAACCGCTACCCCTTTTCACGAGAAATCAGACCTAGTGTGACTCGCCGTGAGCCGTGATGGCAATGGACGCGAACACCAGAGTCAGTCCCGCGAATATGAGGGCTTGGATGAAGCCCACCAGCAACTCCAGTCCGTAAACGCCCACCGTGGCCACGAAGGGCACGAGGAAGGCCGAAACCAGCACCAGAATCTCGCCGGCGGTCATGTTTCCGAACAACCTGAAGGTGAAGCTGATCAACCGCACGAATTCGCTGAAGGCCTCCAAAGGCCCCACGAAGAAAAAATCCAACAGACTCTGGAAGGCGTCCAAGAACCGTAACCGGAACAGCGAACTCACTCCGTGTTTCAGGCTCCTGATGCGCACGAATTTGGTGATGTAACCAAAGCCCAGCATCTTGAATCCCAGGTACTCAACGTAAACGAAAGAGATCAGCGCCAGCGCCAGAGGCATGTTCATGTCCGTGCCGGCCGGCCGCAGCAGGTGTATCTGAATCAGGTCGCCTTCTTTAAATCCCAGAGATTGGTAGATGGGGATCAGCCCGATCCAGGCGTTAAAAATCACGAATAGGAAGATCGTCGCGATGACCGGGAAGATCATCCGGCTGTTCTCCCGCCCCACGACCCCTTGCACGAAATTCAACAGACCCTCGATGGCAATCTCAATGAAATTCTGGAAGCGGCCGGGCACCAGGGCAGCCTTCCGGGCTCCCAGAGCAAACATCAGGACCAGTAGGACGCTGGCGATCCAAGAGGACAGCATGGTATTCGTGATTATGAAGTTGTTGCCCTGGTAAGGACCTTCTTCTATCAGCTCATGCTGCTCGTGGGAGAGCGAATCCTCGCCGTTGGCCTTTTCCGCCGCCTCGGCATTGAGGAAATCGCGGTAGTGGGCGCGGTCCGAGATGGGGAAGATGACCTGGGCCGGAAGGTGGACTGCCGGTACGGGGATGAAGGGTCCTTCGGCGGTCTCGCCGGCGAGTTTCGATTCTTCAGACTGGGTAAAGCCGGCTCCAATGGCGCCGGTGATCAGTCCCGCAATGGCCAGCGCCAACACAATTAAAATGCCCATGACGACATATTTGCGAGCGCCGGAACCCGAACCCACTATGGATTTCCTCCAATTTTAGGGGGCTTTTCGTCTGATTCACTGGATTGTTCGGGACGTAGCAACGGCTGAATCATCTTGAAGAGACCGTAGAAGGCGGCCGTTATGCCGAACAGGAACCCTAGCAGAGTGAACAGAGGTGTTAAACCGAGCAGTTTATCCAGGGCTACGCCGCCCATGACACCCGCGATTATGCAGGTCGCGACGTACCATCCAAGCCCGGTCAGGCGTAGGGCCAGGAGCCTCCGATTCATATCCCCGCCAAATCGTTGTGAATATTATCACTAGGCATATTAAAAGTCAATTGAGACTAGCATTACGAAAATCGTTGACAATTTGAACGTAAAACAGCCCCGTCGATCTGGCGACGGGGCTGTTTGCTGCGTCTCATATTTTCCTAGGGGTCAGCGTGCTCCTGACTGCTTGCCGAAGTCCTCTAGATCCAGCGAATCAATGAAATCAGTGAATGCTGACATGCTCTTAAGTTCTTCCGGCTTCACCTCTTTCTGCCCCTCATCCGGAGAGCCGTCCCGCGCCACATTTTGTCCCAAGGGTTTGCCGGTTTCTTTGTCCAGGTGGATCCCCGCCTTGTCCATGACCTCTTCATTGGCGTAGATAGGCACCTTGGCCCGCACCGCCAGGGCTACGGCGTCGCTGGGCCGGCAATCGATCTCTTTGGCTTCGCCGTTGGTCTGGATGGTGATCTTGGCGAAGAACGTATCGTTGTGGAGTTCGCTCACCAAAATATGTTCGATGGTGCCGCCCAGGCATTCAATTATCGTTCCAATCAGGTCGTGGGTCAGGGGCCGGGGCACACTCAGGTCCTGGAGCTTGACCGCGATGGCGTCGGCTTCCGCCGGTCCGATCCAGATGGGCAGATACCGGTCTGAATCTTTCTCTTTGAGAATCACGACGCGCTGGTAATTCATGGGGCTGACCCGGATGCTATCTACGGTCATCTCGAGCATGCAGTTGGTGGCCTCCGAAATTCGTCCATTGCTCTGGCAAAATTGTAGTCCTAGCACAAATTGCGTGTCAACCCAAGTCACGCATGATTTGTTACTAGTGGAATTCTAGATTATGTTCATTTTAGGCCCAATTTAGACAAAAATGAACCTAGGTAGACATAAAGGGAATCTCATTTAACAAATAGTTAACTATCGGACAACCCGCGAGTGACCGAAGTCCGGACTGCCTAAAGGATCGGCCCTGAATTATTATGCCTGAGCCAGCCCATCGCCAATCATAGTTTTACAGCCGGGCCAACCCGGCTCCAATGTGTAATAATTCCCTGCGGATGAATCGACCAAAGCCTATCTCGCCGGCGGCCTCGGAGGACCTAATGCCTAGGAGCAAGATCAGCGGAACCAGCAACGACCTGGCTTCCAGATTCCGGGTGGACTGGGACAAGACCACCTGGAAGCGGGACCTGGAGGCCTTTGCCTTTAAGTGCACCGACGAATTGACCCCCCTAGATTATTTCATCGGCCAGGACCGGGCCCAAGAAGCGATACGCTTTGGTTTGGAGGTCGATAAGCCCGGTTACAACCTATTTGTCACGGGCCTCACCGGCACCGGAAAAACCAGCGCCATCAAAACCCACCTCCAAAGCATCGTCGATGACCTGGACCGCCAGGGGAAGCGCCGGCCAATCAGCGACTGGACCTATGTGTATAACTTCGAGGACCCTGACCGGCCCAGGGTGATCCGCCTTCCCCGCGGCAGCGGCAAGGCCTTTCGTCAACAGCTCGCCACGGCGCTGCGGACCCTTCAAGAAGAGATTCCCAAGATGCTGAAAAGCGAGGGTTTCGAGGCCCAGGTCCGCGGTCATGAGGAGACCGAACGCAAGGCCACGCAGGATTTGATGAGCGGACTGGAGCAAGCGGGGCAGGAGGCGAACTTCGCCGTACAACTTACGCCTAACGGGATCACGATCTTTCCCATGACCGAAGGCCGGCCCATGACCCCGGAGGAGTACCAAGCCCTGGAGTCTGAACCGAAGCAGGCCATCGACGAAGTCAGGTCGCGGTTGATGCAGGACACCCAGGATACGATGGCCAAGATCCGGGAACTGGAGAAATCCTCGGCCCAATGGCTCCAAGAACTGGAGCGCAGCGCCGGCGATCAATTGGTCGACCAGGTCTTTTTCGAACTGCACGCCCTCGCGCAGGAAATCCCAGAGATGCGGCAGTTCCTATCCGACCTGGGTGAGTATGTTCTGGGCAACATCAACCTCTTCAAAGAAACGGATGGCCCCAGACCGGCCATACCGGGGATGGCCGGGGCGCCCGGAATGCCCGGAATTCCGCCGGGCCCGGCGGCCGGGAGCGCGGCACTGGGGATGAACCCCTTCCTGCCCTTTGAATTGAACGTGCTGGTGGATAACAGCGCGGTGGATAAATTGCCCATCATCATCGAGCCCAACCCCAATTGGGGCAACCTATTTGGCCGAATAGAACGCCGGGCCATGATGGGGACCTACGTCAGCGACCATGGCATGCTGAAACCCGGTGCTGTTCATCTGGCCAACGGCGGTTATCTGGTGTTGAACGCACGGGACGTTCTGATGGCGCCGGGCGCCTGGGAAGGCCTGAAGCGGTCCATCCGCAACCAGGAAGCGCGGCTGGAGGACCCCGCCGAGCAGACCGGGCTCTTCATTCCCCAGGGACTCCGGCCTGAGCCGGTGCCCCTGGACCTGAAGGTCATCGTGACCGGAGACGAGAGCATCTACCGCCTCCTCACCTCCTCCGATAACGAGGATTTCTGGGACTTGTTCAAGGTCAAGGCAGAGTTCGATTACCGGGTGGACCTGAACGAAGAGAACGTGATGGCCTACTGCGCCTTCATCTGCCGCACCTGTGAGGAGGAAAACCTGCTGGCATTCGAGACCGGCGGCGCGGCGAAGGTCTTGGAATTCGGCGCCCGCCAAGTCTCCGATCAGACCAAATTGTCCACCAGGTTCGGGCAGATCAAGGACCTTCTCATCGAGGCCGATTACTGGGCTAGAAAAGACGATGCCCCGTTGGTCCAAGACCATCACGTTCAGCAGGCTGTCAACCAGAAGATCTACCGGCTGAACTTGGTCGAGGAACGCCTCCAGGAGATGATTTCCGACGGCTCATTGTTGCTGGACGTCACCGGTGAAAAAGTGGGGCAGATCAACGGGCTGGCCGTTTACGACCTGGGCGACTTCAGCTTTGGCCGTCCCACCCGGATCACCGTACAGACCTTTGCCGGCCGGGAAGGGTTCATCAATATCGAACGAGAAGCATCCATGAGTGGCCGCACCCACGACAAGGGTGTTTTGATCCTGAGCGGGTACCTGGGCGCGAAATTCGGAAGGGACCGGCCCCTCACCCTGTCAGCCAGTATCTGTTTTGAGCAGTCATATGATGGTGTGGACGGCGACAGCGCCTCTTCAACCGAGCTCTACGCCATCGCCTCCAGCCTGTCTGGCCTGCCCCTTCGCCAGGATATCGCCGTAACCGGGTCGGTGAACCAGAAGGGCGAGATACAACCGATCGGCGGCGTCAATCAAAAAGTTGAAGGGATGTTCGACGTCTGCCGGGCGGCCTCCGGTCTGACCGGCACCCAGGGAGTGGTGATACCGCACCAGAACGTCAAGAACCTGATGCTCAGGGACGATGTGGTCGAGGCCATCAGAGACGGAAAGTTTCACGTGTACGCCGTCAAGACCATCGACGAAGGCCTGGAGATCTTGACCGGCACGGCCGCCGGTGAAGCAGATGCCGCCGGAGAGTTTCCCGAGGGGACTGTAAATTACCTGATCGCCAAAAGACTAGGCGAACTGAATGACTCCATGCGGGGCTATTTTCAGGGCCTGCTTTCCAATGGCAGCTAGAGGCTTCTAAGCCAGAATGATGGGGGTGAACGAGGCTGTGGTTAGTTCCCCGCGTAGGCGCGGGTTTTTAACCCGCCTTGCTCCTTAGGGGCCAGACCGTCGCCGGATTCGGAGATTGGTCTAGGCGAGGCCGTGCGGGTTGGAAACCCGCCCCTACGGCTAATGGTTTCTGGCAACTGCCAAGCATCAGGCGCCAAACATGAAGCGCACCGTGGTTAGTCTCCCATGAACGGGAGACTAACCACGGTGCGCTTCTTTATTATGCAGAAGAAACTGTACCGGGAAGGCCGAAGCTAACGAAGCATACCGGCGGGTATTTCTTCTTCCTCGGTGTAGCGGCGAGAGTTCAAGTTCATCGATGCCTGTTCGGCCAGGACCTCGATACCCTTCCGAACCGATCCGGCGAGTTTGCCCAATTCTATCTCCATGGCCCGCAAACTGCGCAGAGCATAGGCGTCCGCTTCGGTCTTCCGTGACAGGGCCTCAGCCTCGGACTGCTGCAGCATCCGGGTGATCCGTTCTTCGGCGTCCCTGATCGTCTCGGCGGCCCTGGTTTCCGCCTGGGTGACGACCTCGCTCGAGTTCAGCCTCTCCCGAAGTTCGTCCTCGGCCATGGATTTGGTCCGCCGGGCGTCAGTCTGGGCCGTGTTCAGGATCTGGTCTTTCTGAGACAGCATGTCTTCGGCCGACCGGATCTCTTCAGGAATGGTCAAACGCAACTGATCGACCAACTCCATGACCTTTTTCCTGTCGAGCAGGATGTTGCCGCTGACTGGGACCGACTTGCTTGTTTCGACCAGAGTTTCCAACCGGTCGATGATGTTTATGATATCTATGATTGCACCCCTCCCCGGTCACTACCCTTCTTCGACCGGTAATCCGAATTTTGAATAGACTGCCTGTGCGACGTTGGGCGGGACCATCTCTGTGATGTCCCCGCCGAGCTTGGCTACCTCCTTGAGCAAACTGGCGCTGACAAACATGTAGTCCTGAGAGGTCATGAAGCAGACCAGGTCTACTGTCGGCTCCAGCCTCCGATTCATGAACGCCATGTCGAATTCGTATTCAAAGTCTGATCCGCTTCTCAGCCCCCGGACGATCACTCCAGCTCCAATATCCCTGGCGAACCGGACCACCAAGCCGGAGAACGTAACTACCTCCACGTTTGGAAGGTGGCTGCAGGCGTTCTTCATGAGTTGATGTCTCTCTTCGGTGTCAAAGAGCAGGGCCTTGGAAGGGGTCTCGTAGACCGCTATAACTAGCTTCTCGAAAAGGTCCGCGGCCCTGGTCGCCACGTCCACATGGCCCACGGTCACCGGATCAAAGCTGCCCGGATATAACGCGGTTACCACGATGGCGTCCCGCCTTCTCCCGTATCTGAATCCTCGGTAAAATCCTCCAAAGTTTCTGGCGGATATTTTTGCGGCTGGGATATATCTTGAATTTGCTGGTAAATAAAAAAGTCGACCACGTTGTCTCCGTACCGGCGATGTGAAGTTAACCGCAGGGGTCCGTAATTTTCGTGTAGGTCCTCGTGCTTGGAATGCCCCGCGATCACCACACCATCATCAACGATCAGTCCTGGCTGGGAAGCGATCTTCTCCAGCAGACTATCCAAGCCACCCATCTTGTAGGGAGGGTCCAGAAGCACCAAGTCGTAGCGTCCAGGCAGAGTCAGAAGCGCTTGCAGCACGTCCAGGCGGTGGACGTGACCCTGCGAGCTGAAGCCGGTGGATTCAAGGTTGCTGGTGATGACGGCGCTCTGCCG
>JADFNR010000087.1 GCA_022563275.1 Chloroflexota bacterium
ATGCACGGTGCGGCGGGTTTTACGGTGATGCTTGTAGGTGTGGGTAAGTCCGCCGGTGCTGGTGTCTTCGACCTCGTCCTTCGCTATCTTCATTCCCAAGATATCCCGGTAGAAGGCCAGGGACTTGTCCATGTCCCTGACACAAACCGCGATGTGTGAGATGCCTGTGGCTTCCATCTTTTCTCGCCTCCGTAGCAGGAAAATATTTAACGTGCGGGCTTGTTGGCCTGAGGCGCCAATCCTATTCCGGCGTCCGGTAATTGTCAAAACACCCATGCCCGGTCAGTCGAGAAAATCAGAGTCCTTGCGCCACTGTATATAATCCGCCAACCCGGCCTTCAAGTCGTACTTGGGCGTCCACTGAAGGTCATTGAAGAGCCGGTGGCCGGAGAGTGGACCCCGGGAGTAGGCCCCGGCGTTCGCGGATCCGGCGGCCGGAGTGACGACTTGGGTGGCCGGCGACAACTCGATCACCCCGTCCAGTATCTCCTGGTAGGTCACCCAGATCCCGGTGGTGATGTTATAGAGGCCGTGGCTCAGGGAAGGCGCATCCAGCACGGTGCGGATGCCATCGGCGATGTCCGCGACGTAGGTGTAGTCCCGGCCTTGGCCCATATCCTCAGCGGTGATGCTCTCCCCCCGCACCGCCCGTCCGGTCCAGTCATAAAACACCGACATGACGGCCCGGTGGCCGGTGACCCGCTCCATGGGGCCGTAGGGCGTGCTCAACCGCACGCTGACGGTGGATATCCCATGCAGTTCACCGTAGCGGCGGGTGATCATCTCGCTGGCGAATTTGGTGATGCCGTACAGGTTCTCGGGAGCCGGAGGAGTCTCCTCGTTCAGGGTCTGGTCTCCCGGCAGCGCCCGGCCGTAGACCGCCCCGGAACTGACGTAGACGAACCGTGACACCCGCTGCGTTCGGGCCAACTCCAATAGATTCGCCGTGCCCTCAAGGTTTATGGCGATGACATCCCGGCTGCGTTCGGTTTCCAAATCCTCCCGATTGACGGTATAAACCGCCGCGTGGACGATCTTTTCGATCTGATGCTCCTGGCCCAAGCGCTCCACCGATGCCCGGTCAACGATGTCGCCCCGGACGAAGGTAACCGCCGGGGCAGACTCGCCCATAAACTCCTGAAGCAGTCGGTCCGGCCCGTTGATGTCAAAGCTCACCACCCGGTGGCCGTTGCGGGCCAGGTCTCTTACTATGTTGGCCCCCACGAACCCCGTGCCGCCGGTCACGAGTGTCACCATGCGCCGCCTCCCGGAACTCACCGGATGTAATTTGATGCCCTGCCGTTCGGCAAAGCACTGCTGTCCTCCCAAGCACTATGGTCTGCCCGGCAGAGCTAGTCAATTAGAGCTAGCCAACAATCCTACACATGGGTGAGCAAACCCGAGTGCGCCGGCGGGTATAATACCGGCGTGGCGACACTACTGGAAGCAAAAGCGCTCACCAAGCATTACGGACAGACCATTGCGCTGGAGTCAGTGGACTTCCAGGTGCAAGACGGGATCACCGGCCTGCTGGGGCCCAACGGCGCGGGCAAGAGCACGGCCATCAAGCTGTTCTTGGGTCTGCTCAAGCCAACGTCCGGGTCCGCCGAGGTGCTGGGCGAGAAGCCCTATGAATCCCTGGAGGTCCGGGCCCGCCTGGGCTACATGCCCGAGCACGACTGCCTGCCCACCGCCATCACCGCCGCCGAGTTTCTCACCCACATGGTCCAGGTCAGCGGCATCCCTCCCGCTCAGGCCAGGACCCGCGCGGCGGACATACTGCGCCACGTCGGCCTGGAAGAAGAACGCTACCGGCCCATCGGGCAATACTCAACGGGCATGAAACAGCGGGTGAAGCTGGCCCAGTCATTGGCCCACGACCCGGTGGTGGTCCTATTGGATGAACCGACGGCCGGTCTCGACCCCGGAGGCCGTGAAGACATGCTGCGGCTGATCCGGCGCACCGGCCACGAGTTTGGCATCAGCATCATCCTGTCATCCCATCTGATGGGCGACGTGGAGAGCACCTGCGACCGGATCATCGTGCTGGAGGCCGGCCACGTCACCGAGCAAGGGGCAGTGGCCCAATTCACCCGCGAAACGGAAACCATCTTGATCGATGTGGACGGCAACCCTGAGGAGTTGATCACCGCCCTGGCCGGCCGGGGGGTCAACGCCGTGGTCGACGGAGTGTCCCTGGCGGTGGAACTGGATAACGATGAGCAGTACGACGCCATCCGGGACGCTCTGGTGGAGACGAACGCCCGTCTGCGCCGAATGACTCCGCGCCGCCACCAATTGACCGATATCTTCCGGAGAAGATAGGGATGACCCAACGGACAGGCGAACTCTTCGACCTGGGATACCAGCACTACGACGGCCCACGCGAGGGGCGGATGCGGGCACGGAAGGCAGTATTCATCGACGGATTCCGGACCACGCTGGGCCTCGGTCGCGGTCCCGGGGCCAAAGTGCTCCCTTTCCTCCTGTTTGGGGCCGTCATGACGCCGGCGGTGGTGATGGCGATAATCACCTCCATCACCAACAATCTGGTGGACGTCCCGGGCCATGACGATTACTACGAAGTGATATCCATCGTCCTACTGATCTTCGCCGCCATAATCGCTCCCGAGCTTCTGTGCCCGGACCGGCGCAATGGCGTGATCAGCCTCTATCTCGTGAGGCCGCTTAGCATCACGGATTATCTTGCGGCCCGTTGGCTGGCCTTCTTCGCCATCACCCTGATTTTGGTGTATTCAGGGCAGATCGTTCTATTGGTCAGTCTGGTCCTTTCGGCGGCCGATCCTTTGGAGTACCTCCGGGACAATTGGCTGGATATCCCTCGCATCTTAGCCGCTGGATTCCTGCTGGCTGCCTTCATAACCACACTGCCTCTGGCCGTGTCGGCTTTCACCGACCGCCGGGCATTCGCGGCGGCGTTCGTGATCGGTCTCTTCGTCATTTCAACAGCGGCCGGTGGCATCCTTACGGGATGCGATGAGCGCCACGACCGGGACCGGGGAGCAGAATGCGAGCCGATAACCGGCGATGCAGCCAAGTGGTTGGGACTGGTTTCCATCAGCCGGGCCCCGACCAACATCAACGACATGATATTCGGTGTTGAGGCTGAGGGGCAGCAATCCCGGCTCGCCGCCGAACTGCCGAGGATCGTACCCATAGGTTGGTTCGTCCTCTTGACCGGGGGTCTGGCTTTCGCCCTGTGGTGGCGTTACCAGAAGATCACGGTATGAACGGGTCCCAAGAGCCGGTCATTGAGGTAAAGAGCGTTTCAAAGTGGTTCGGCAGCGTGGTGGCCGTCAACGACGTCAGCTTTCAAGTCCGGCCGGGAATCACCGGCCTGTTGGGCCCCAACGGGGCCGGAAAGTCGACGATCCTACACATGATCACCGGCAAAGCCGCCTGCTCAGAGGGCGAGGTGACTGTCCTGGGGCAGCAGACGCGAAACAACCCGGAACTCTACCGGGATATTGGGGTGATGTCCGAGCACGAGGCTGTCTACGGGTTCTATACGGGCCGGGAGTTCGTCGAATTAGCCGCCCGGTTGCATGGGTTGAGCCCCATCACGGCACCGGTGGACCGGGCCATCGGACTGGTCGGCCTGGAAGATGCCCAACACCGGAAACTTGGCGACTATTCCCGGGGCATGCGGCAACGCATGCGGCTGGCGGCGGCGCTGGTGCACGACCCCCAGGTGTTGGTCCTGGATGAGCCCCTGAACGGCACCGACCCGCGCCAACGGTTGGATTTTCATGACACCATGACCGATCTCGCGGAACAGGGCCGGACCATCCTCATCTCTTCCCACATTCTGGAGGAAGTCGAGACACTGGCCTCCACCATACTGCTGATGGTCAGCGGTAAATTGGCCGCGGCCGGCGACTTCCGGGCCATCCGGGAGAAGTTGGATGAACAAGCGTACCGGGTCCGGGTGGTTACCGACTCGCCGCGTAAGATGGCGTCCGCGTTGGCCGGGACCGATGAAATCGATTCCGTGAGCATCGGCGAGGACGGCGAACTGACCGTGCTGAGCCGGAACGTCACGGCGCTGCAGCGGTCCATCCCCCGGCTGGCCCAGGAGCAGGGCATACGTCTGTTGCGCGTGGAGCCCCTGGACGATTCCCTTGAAAGTATCTTTAGTTACGTGGTGGACCGCTAGATGGGCGCGATATTCGGGCTGTCCATACGCCAATTGACGGGCCGCTGGCGGGTCTCTCTCATCCTGTTGCTGGCGGCCTTGCCGGTGGGGTTGGCGGTCATCGTCCATTTTACGGAATCGGGCGACGCCTCCTTCAACCGGCCTTTCACCAACATCCTGCTCGACGGCATGTTGGTCGCCGGGATACTGCCCATCGTAACCATGGCTTTGGCGACATCGTCCTTCAGTAACGAACTGGAGGACAAAACGCTGGGCTATCTGTCGCTGATGCCGGTGGCCCGGTGGCGCATCGTCCTGCCGAAGGTGCTGGCTTCATTGGTCATCTGCGGCCCTCTGCTGGTGGTCAGCGGCGTTATCGCAACACTGCTGGGATTCGGCGGCGAGGTCAGGCCCGCCCTGGCGGTTGCCGCCGCTCTGGGCGCGGGAGTGCTGGCTTACGCAGCCATCTTCACTTGGTTAGGGCTGGTGACGACACGGGCGTTGCCTTTCGCCCTGATCTATGTCCTGCTCTGGGAAGGGGTCATAAGCACATTCATGAGCGGCGTCGACTATCTCAGCGTGCGCGGGTATACCCTGGCGATCATGAGCGGCCTGGACAAGTCCAGTTTCCCCGCATTGGAGGAACGGGTCATCGAATTGCCCGTGGCCATCGGCGGCGCGGCGGCCGTGACCGTGGTATTTTTATGGCTGGGCGTACGCCGTCTACGCCGGATGGACGTGCCGTAAATCACCCGGAGAGCGGAATCGAGGTTGGTCTGACCCAACATGAAGATCACAGATATCACCAGCGAAGTTTTCGAGTGGGAGCGGCCCGGCATCTGGAACGGCGGGCACTTCTACGGGCCGGGCCGTCTGCATAAAGTGACGGTGCACACCGACGAGGGCATCACCGGCTACGGCTGGAACGGCGGCACCGCGGCGGAGCGGCCCATGAACCTGTTCCCGGGTTATGTCGACTACTTCCGGCCCCTGGTTGTGGGCCGGGACCCCATGGAAACCCGCGCTCTGTCCCACGACCTGGGCGAGAAGCTGATCAAGATTCTGGGCATCGGCGGCATCAACACCCAGGTCCTAGCCGCCATCAACATCGCCTGTTGGGACATCAAGGGCAAAGCGCTGGGCCAGTCCATCCACCGGATGCTGGGCGGGGCGCAAGAACGCATCCGCACCTACATCGCCGGGGGTTACTACGCCGAGGGCAAGGGGCTGGAAGAGCTTCAAGAAGAGGTGCGCTTCAACGTCGAGGAGATGCACGCCTCGGCGGTGAAGATCAAGATCGGCGACCCAAATATGGGCGTGGCCGGCGATATGCGGCGGGTGGAGGCCGCCCGCAAGGCTATCGGCGGCGGCGCGACCCTGATGGTGGACGCCAACTGCGCCCTGGACCTGAAAACATCCCTGGAGTTCGCCCGGCAGCTGCCCCAATACGATGTCTACTGGTTCGAGGAGCCCCTGCCCATCCACGATTACGAGGGCCACGGCCAGCTTGCCGAGGCCTCCAGTATCAAGATCGCCACCGGCGAGAACGGCTACCACCTGGCCCACTTCAAGACCCTGCTGGACCATAAGGGCGCGTCCATCCTGAACGTGGACGTGGGCATCGTGCCCGGATACGACGTGGCCATGGATATCGCGGACCTGGCCGCCGAACGCGGCGTGTCCATCGCCCCCCACGGCTGCCAGGAACTGCAACTGCCGCTGGCGGCGGCCATTCCCCACGGCGAGTTCCTGGAGATCTACCCGGTGGCCGTGGACCCGCTGCGGGCCGAGATGTTTCAGCCGCTGCTGCAACCCGACGCCGACGGATACGTGACCGTGCCCGACAGGCCGGGCATCGGCTTCGAACTGAACATGGAACTGCTCGACCGTTACCGGGTGGGGTAGGCACATGGCCAGCCAGGTCCGCATCGAACCCGCCACGCCTGAGGACGTAGCCTTGGTATTGCAGTTCATCAAGGGGCTGGCCGAGTATGAAGGGCTGTCCGATGCCGTGGTGGCCACGGAGGCAGACCTCCGAGAGTCGCTATTCGGCCCTCAGCCCAACGCGGAAGCAGTATTCGCCTACCATGTTAACGGGGGCAACGGAGGCTCAGAGCCCGTCGGCTTCGCGGTGTTCTGCCAGCACTACTCCACCTTCACGGGCCGTCCCAGCCTGTATCTGGAAGACATCTTCGTGCTGCCGGAGTGGCGGGGCCACGGCGTTGGCCGGGAACTGATGGTCTACGGGGCCGGTTTGGCCCAGGCCCGCGGCTATCCCAGGATGGAGTGGTCGGTGCTGGACTGGAACGAACCGGCCATCAGGTTCTACAAGAACCTGGGCGCGGAACGGGTGGACGGTTGGTCCACCTACCGGTTGTCAGGCGAGGCTTTGGAGCGATTGGGTCCGGCGGACTAGCACTCAGTTTTGGATATACCCTTGAATTACACCCGCTCATCCTGAGCGGTATCGCTGCATGTTGGCTATCCAAAAGGGATTGGTTGATGCGGGCAGGGGCGGGTTTTAAACCCGCTCCTACGCTTGTCCAGCCTGTTTCGTTGTGAAGAATGCGTTCAGCCGCCCGCTCATCCTGAGCCCGTCGAAGGACCCCGGCTTTGGCGCGGGCATGGTTCGCCGGAGTTCACCACGAGCGGTTGGCAGGGTGGGTCATCGGCCGGAAGCGCTAGATCCCTTTGAACCATTGGCTGAACTGTTCAGCCAGCTTGCTGTCTCCGTCCACCGCCAGATGCCCGGCGGCCATCGCCTCCACGGCCGGCATCCGCCCGTACATCAGCAGGGCGAAGATGTGGGTGTGGCAGCGGAACGTCACGTCCGCCGTGCCCTGAGGCGCCTCTTCGTAACGGAACTTGTCTCCCTCCACCACGATGTCAACCGTAACCGGCACCGGGCTTTTCACTTCAAACCGGTAGCGCACCGGATGGTCGAGAGGCGGGCCGGCCCAAAAAGCCCAGCGGAGCGAGCCCGACGCGAACGATTCCTTGATCAAGATGACCATGGAAGCCAGGCCGGCGGGGGAAAGGGCCGCTTTTTCCTCGATGGCGGACTGGATATCCCACTGGTGAAGGACCACTTCCTTGAAGCGGAGGTCCACGAAGTTCGCGGCGGGCACGATACTTCCTGGATGGTAGCAGGGTTTGACCTGGTCCTCAGGGCTCAGGCCGGTAAGAAGCTGGATCAAGTGGTTGTCTTTCTCAATATAAGTGCTGAGGAGTCTGTCTCCCAGTCTCTCCCGGGCGGCGATGGAGGACTTGGCCAGGGCCGCGGCGCTGAGCGATGGATGGCCCGTCCCAGCCTCCGGGCGTCCCTCGGGCGAGGACGATTCGCCTTGCAGTCCACGGGCGACGGTACCGGCGTAAAACTCGGAGTTGCCCACCAGATGGGCGACCACGTCTGCAACCTTCCACTCGTCGCAGGCGCTCTGGCGGCCCCACGCCTCCTCAGGCAGAGCCTTCAGGTACTCCTGAAAAGTCTCTGACTCAGATCTGTATAGGCTGGCCCGTTCTTCAAACGATCCCAATATTCCTCCGGTCCGGCGGTAGGCTGCCAAAAGGGGTGGTTCCGCTGAGAGTATAAATTTTGACCGCGCCGGAATCAACACGGCTGGAGATTCAGGCCCATCACCCGGTCTGCGCCCAACGGCGGCTTTCAATCAGCGCCATGCTGTGATTACAGTTGATAGAGATAACGATATACCGGAGAAAAAGATGAAACTTTTCCTACTTGTTCTAGCAGGTCTGATGGCCGTGTCAATGGTGGCTTGCGGCGGGGGCGCCACCAAATTCGAGAAAGGCAAACTCGTGACAGGCACCATCACCGCATCGGACTCCAACGTGGAAGGCTGGAATTCTCAACCTTACGTGGTCGATCTGTTCGGAGGCATCGAATATTTCATCCGTCTGACCAGCACAAACGGCAACATAATGGGCATCTGGAGCGTCGAAGGGGACGAATATATCGTTGAGGTCAACTCAGATGTGGCAGCCCGCACGGTTGCTTACACCTTCTCTGAAACCGGCCCCCAAGAAATATTTCTCCGGAGTCCAGAGTCCGATAGCCCGGCGGATTTCACCTTCACGATTTGGGTGCCTAGCGGTACCTAAAATCCCGGAAGAACGCCCGGACTTCTTCGGCCAATAGCTGCGGCTCTTCCAACGCGGCGAAATGGCCGCCGCTGGTCATCTCGGTCCAACGCCGCACGTCGTAGGAGCGTTCGCCCCACTCTCTGGGAGGCTTGGATATCTCCTGTGGGAACATGGCCATGCCGGCGGGCGCGGGGACCTTCTGGTCCTTCTCCATGACCCAGAGGTTCTTTTGGTTCTCGTAGTACATCCGGGTGGACGAGCTGATGGTCTGCGTCACCCAATAGATGGTGATTATGGTCAGCAATTCGTCCTTGGTGTAGGTCTTCTCAACGTCGCCGCCGCAGTCGCTCCAGGTGCGGTATTTCTCCACGATCCACGCCGCCAGCCCAGCCGGAGAGTCGTTCAGGCCGTAGGCCAAGGTCTGGGGCTTTGTGCCCTGGATATGGTTGTAGCCGCCCTCGTCGTCGAACCACTTGGCGCGCTGGTCGATCAGCGCCTGTTCAGCCTCGGTGACAGGCTTGGAGCCGGGCCCCAAGTATGGAGTGGGCCGGGTGATGGAAGTCAGATGGATGCCAAACAGGTTACCGGCATGGGCGAAGCCCAACCGGGCGGTTACCCCGCCACCGATGTCACCGCCCTGGGCGGCATATCTGGGGTAGCCCAGGTTCTGGGTCATCAGCTTATTCCACATACCAGCCACCCTTTGGACCTCCATGCCCCGGTCCTGGGCATGATCGGAGAACCCGAAGCCGGGCAGAGATGGCGCCACCACGTCGAAGGAGTCGGCCGGGTCTCCACCGTGGCTGCCCGGGTCGGACAACAGGGGGATGATCTTGGTCATCTCGAAGAAACAACTGGGCCAGCCGTGGGTGATGATCAACGGCATGGGGTCCGGCCCCTTGCCCCGCTCGTGGATGAAGTGGATGTCCAGCCCGTCAACCTCGGACTTGAAGTGGCTGAATGCGTTGAGTTTGGCCTCCTGGGCGCGCCAATCGAACCCGGTCCGCCAATACTCGACCAGTTCCTTCAGGTAGGCCAGGTTGCTGCCGTAGTCCCAACCGGAGTTGGGCATCTCGTCGGGCCAGCGGGTGTCCGCCAGGCGCTGGCGCAGGTCATCGAGAACGCTGTCTTCCACGGCGATGGTGAAGGGTCTCACTTCCATTTCCAGCTTTCTCCTTTGAGGCAGGGCTCGGTCAATCGTCGATGCTGTAGACGCGGGCGGCGGTGTCGTGGAACATGGCGGCCCGCTCCGTGGCCGAATAGCCCTTGGACAACCGCTTGAAGGCGTTGAAGAGCACATTATAGGAGTAGGAGATCTTGTCCACCGGGTAGTTGCTCTCAAACATGCAGCGGTCCGGCCCGAACTGTTGGATGCAGTGGTCCATGAGCGGGCCAAGTGTCCCAGCCAATTCCTCTGAGCCGACGGGTTTTCCCCGTTCATCCCAGCCATAGGCGAACCGCACCTGTCCCACGCCGCCCAATTTAATGACGATGTTGGGGCACCCGGCCATCTCCTCGATCCCCTTGCGCCACTCGGGCAGGACTTCGCCGTCACGGTTGGCATAGGGACCGACCCGCACCAACCCTCCGATGTGGTTGAGGACGATGGGCAGGTCCGGCACGGCCCGGGCGAAATCCGCCAACTCAGACGCCTGATGAAAGTAAAGCGAGTTCTCCAGAATCAGGCCCATCCCGGCCAGGACTTTGGCTCCGGCCCGGTAGCCGGCGGTGGCGAGGACTCCTTTGATCTCACGGTTGGCCAGTTCCGGGCTCTCGTCCCAACCCACGGAATGGCGCACGCCCCGGAACCGGTTGGGACTGGCGGCCCGCATGGCTTCCAGCACCGGCCGCACACCCTCGCCCAGCTTCAGGTCGGCATGTCCGATGATGCCCGCGGCGGCCTTGGTGGGGCCGTGGTTCCCGGCGGCGCTGGCGTCGGCGATGGTCTGGACGTATTCGACTTCGCCCACCGGCTTCATCTCATCGGGGCCGTCCGTGCGGTACTCGCAGCGGACCTCGATGAACACGGTGGAACGCACGTTGTGGCCGCTATTTACGTCGGCGGCCAGTTCGGGCAGGAGATACTGTTGGTAGGCGACGGGTTCGGGACGGTGGACCCAGAAATGATGGTGGGGGTCGCAGATGGGGATCTCCGGCTCCAATGTCTCTTCAGTGGTCAGCGCCAGCCAATCATTGCCAGTAGGGGGCATGGTGGTCCTCCATCGCCGGGTCCGCCTTCACCTTTAGCGGCCCAATAATATCACGGCGCCGCGGCGCGCATGGGCGTGTATGATTGTTGCCAATCGATCGTGTCAGCGTCAGGGAAGGAATACTCAAAGATGCCTGAGGGTTTGAACTTGAAAGGCCGCGTGGTTGCGGTCACCGGCGGGGCCAGAGGCATGGGCCGGGCCATGGTTAGAGGATTCCTTGCCGGGGGGGCCAAGGTGGTGGCCATGGACCTGTCCTGGGAGCCCACCGGCTTCTCCGGGGACAATGACGACGCCTTCCTGCAAGAGCTCCAGGACCGCCAGGATGATGTCTTGATCTCCACGGTGGACATCAGCGACGCCGGGGCGGTCGAAGCCGCCTACCGGGCCACCATTGAGAAGTTCGGCACCGTGGACGTGCTGGTCAACAACGCCGGATTGCGGCAGCGGAACCTGTTCCCGCCCACCGGCAAAGTCACCACACTGGAGACCAAGGACTCGGACTGGGAGAAGATGTTCGGCGTGGGCGTCTTTGGGACTCTGAAGGTCACCCGCCGGTTCATCCAGCCCATGTTGGAGAAGCGAAACGGCAGCATCATCTCAGTGATCAGCGGCGGGGCGATGCACACCGGGACCGGCGGCATCTACGTGGCCCAGCGGTCCGGCAGCCGGGAGATGCCGTATCAGTCGGCCAAGTCGGCCACGCTGACCATGATGTTCTACCTCGCCGACGAGGTCAAAGAAAACAACGTGGCGGTGAATATCCTCATACCAGGGAATGCCCGCACCACGGGCTACGACGAACAGAACGAAGCCAGGCGCGATGCAGGACTGACCGTCAATAGGCCGGGCCGGTTCTCCATGACCCCGGAGCACATCGTCCCAATCACTATCTTCCTGGCCGGTCAGGACGCCAACACCGGTATCACCGGAACGTGTTTCGACGTCCCCACCTGGAACCAGGAACACGGCCTGGGCGGGCCCGAATCCTGGCGGGATCCCGACGCCGACCGGGCCTAGCCTTAGCCGCGCCGAGACGAGGTCTCAAGGATTCCGGAAACTGCACGCCCCCCAATGTTATTCTGAGCGGCAGCGAAGAATCTCGTTGCTGATGGGCCAACGCTATTCGCGGGCAATGAGATCCCTAGCTTTCCCCGGGGCGATCGGGGAAGGGCCAGTCCTAAACATCTAGTTTGGCTTCACCCACGGCAGGGGCGGGTTAAAAACCCGCGCCTACGTGATCTAGCACCCCCGGCGCAGGGCAGAATACCCATTGATAATCGACATCAACGGCAACGATTTGGAGCGTGGCGGCAGGTGTGCTATTTTAGGGACGCCTTAATATAAAAAGCGCCGGCCGGTCAGGCCGGTACCGGAGGACCAGAACATGGCGACCAAGATAGCCGGAGAGACCTACCGCGGCGAGGCGATAACGCTACCCTTGTCCCAGGATGGACAAGTTTCGATATACGTATGGCCCTGCCGGATACTGAACGTCAGCGGCGTGGGCATGGGCGGCCCGACCATCGGCGTCGATGTCGGGAACGAAGAAGTGATCCGGTACGACTGCCACGACACCCCCGGTCATTGGCACAAGGGCGGCTACGACCGGCTGGGCCGGCCCGGAAATTCCCACACGGACTTCCCCGAAGGCCTGGTGCGGGTTGCGGACCAGGTCGAATGGGCGCTTTCCCAGATCAAAGACAACGGGACGGAACTGCTTGAGGGCGCCGAATATGGCGACGCAGCCAAACTGCTGGACGCCGCGATGGTCGAAAAAGCCCTAGACGGCATCCGGTCTCACATCAAGAAGAACTCGGGGCTCCGCGACCAGGCCATCTCCGACACACTCATCGACGCCTAGGCGTTCTGGCATCGGGCGAAATGACGGGTCTCCGTGGGCGCGGGTTTCCAACCCGCCCCGCCTCTGGTAAACGACGTTCTGTCCGGTAAAAGGTTAAAGGGCCGTTCGTTTAGACGAAGATAATGGCGGTTTGACCAGGCGGGTTAAAAACCCGCGCCTACGGTTTTGGCTTAGGCGACTGGAAACAATGAAATCCCCGGCCGTAACCGCCGGGGATTTTCAGGTGGCGGCAGCCAGGGGACTATGGGTTGATAACCCCGGTTTGGTGACCGACGATGAAGGTCTCCCACTGCCCGGCGTAATCGACGACGGTGTTCACAAGGGCTTCCGGACGGTCTCCGATGATGCAGTGTCCGGCGTCGTAGACGATGGCTATATTGCAGTTGGGTATCTTCTCCCGGTAAACCCTGGCGGCCTCTTGGGAGACCAAGCGGTCCTCCTGTCCAAAGACCGCCAAGGTGGGGCAATGGATATCGCCAAGCCTGGCCTCGGCCTCGCCGTCATGGACACCGGAGCCAAGCCGCCGCGCCAACTCCGATTCTTTGGCGAATACTTCTGGGGAAAGCGGCGCGTGCTTTTCCGCGTGCTCCGGATGGGCGAACATCAGCCGGTGCACATCCTGGGCAGTGGCGCCGGCCGGAACGTCCTGTGGCTTGATGACCGTGGGCGAGATAAGGATCAGCGCCTCCACCTGTTCCGGGGACTGGAGCGTCTGCCAAAGGGCGACGTGGGCCCCGAACGACGTGCCGATGAGGGTGTACTTCTCGGAAGTGAGATCGAAAGTCAGCGCGGACGCCGCCTTGGCGGCGGTGGCGGCCAGATGTCGAACGGACCGGGATGCGGTGTTGACGGGTGAATCTCCAGTACCGGGAAGCTCCAAGGAAAAAACGTGATAAGTCTTGGCCAGGGCGTCATGGAGCATCGTGCTCCGCCATCCGGTGCGGTCCAGCATCACCACCGGCCGGCCTTCCCCGGCCTCCCAGTAGCGGATGCTGAAGCCATCGGCCTCCACCTGCTTTTCTTCGAAGGCCATGCTTAGAACTCTCTGATCTGGGGGATGACGGCCTTCCCAAACAGCTCGATCTCTTTCATGACACCCTTGTGGTCCACCTTGTTCTGCTGGAACGGCATGTCGATCACGCCCACGCCGCACCGGTCATGGAAGGCCTTTATCTGCGCCATGATGGAGTCCGGCCCACCCACGAAGGTGAGTCCGGGCCCCGAACCAGCCACATCTCCCTTGGCGCTGCCGGCAATGGCGCTGCGAAGGTCGAACTCCTGGCCGGACCGGGCCGCCTGTATGGCTTTCGACACCACCGGCGGCAGAGGTATCCCGATGTTGGGTCCGCCACGGTTCAAATTGTCGAACCATTCCTGGGCCAGCTTGTCGGTTTCAGCCAGGTAGATGCTGCCCCGGTACACGATCTGGTCGGGCTCAGGCCGCCAGCCGGCGTCTTCACACCATCCAAGGTACTTATCGGTTATCTCGGCCGTCTGTTCCACCGGTATGAAGGAGACGCCCAGGCCCAGATGATGGTCGGCCGCATACTTGACGGTATCGTCGCTTCTGGTTGCCACGATGACCGGCGGCAGCGGCTTCTGCACCGGCTGAGGCCACACGGCGACGGTGCGGAAGTCGTAGTACCGGCCCGACCACGCGAACGGTTGGGGCTCGGTCAGCGCCTTAAGGACCAAGTCCATGCCCTCGAAAAGCATCTCACGGCCCTCGGACGGGTTCACGCTGTAGGTCTGGTCCTCGTTGGGGGTGCCGCGTAGGAAGCCGATGATGAGCCGGCCGTTGGTCAGGTTGTCCAGAAGACCCAACTCCTCGGCGGCCCGGACCGGGTTGTTCAGGGGAAGCAGCTGGCCCAGCATGGCGATCTTCGCCTTCTTGCAACGCTCTGCAACTGCGGCCGCCACCAGGGTTGGCACGCCGGTGGCGATCCGGCCCGAGTAGTGGTGCTCGGAGAAGCTCAGCCATTCGAAGCCCATCTCTTCGGCGAACTCGCACTCTTCTATGCCTTCCTGATAGCTCTGCACTGAGGTTTCGGGGTCGTGATAGGCGGGTGGTACCGGCCAGGTTGGAGGGAAGGCGCTACGTTGCGAATATCCCATGGCGCCGAGGTAGGATGCTTTCATCGTATAACTCCCATTTCCTCTGCAGGCCTCAGGGTCCGGTTAGGTTTCGGCTTGGGAAGCGGTTACCGGGTCATATTATAAACCGGGCGAGGGTCCAAGTGTCCCCGCGCCCACTATTGCCAGCGAACCTTGACATATGGCCCGGCTACGGTAGACTGGCGTCGCAATCGCCCGGGAGCGTCGCGCGGGCGTGACCTTGAGAGTGCTGGCAGCCGAAGGAGTGTCACCATGCAGATATTTGCTTTCGATTTCGTCGCCTACTCGGAACACTTGGACCACCTAAAGGTGGACGGCGAGCTGCTGTACCCCCTGCCTAAGAAGCATTTCCGCCCTGAGGTCGCGGTACGCACCTACGAGGAGCACCTGGAAGCCTGGGAGCTGATGGACGAGCTGGGCTACGACGGCATCGGCTTT
>JADFNR010000177.1 GCA_022563275.1 Chloroflexota bacterium
CGTCTGTCGAAACGGAAAATCGAGCTCCGCCCCGTCGAGGATGTGAAACACGATCACGTCGTAGCGGCGGTGCCTAAAATGTTTCAACCCCGCCATCATCGAGGGCACGTCGTCGAAAAGGTCGCTCAAGATCAGTACCAGCCCGCGGCGTTTGAGCCGCTCGGCCAGGTCGTGAAAAACGGGCCCGCTACGTGTTTTTCGCCGGGGCTCGCATTTTTCCATGACGTGCAACAATTGTTTGAGATGCGAAGGGTTGCTGCTGGGGCGAATTCAAAGAGCGGATCTCGTCGTCGAACGTGGCCAGACCGACGCTGTCTTGTTGCTGCAAGATCAGATACGCAAGCGCGGCGGCCACGCACTGGGCGTATTCGAGTTTCGAGAGCGCCGCCGTGTCGCTCCGGTATCGCATGCTCTCGCTGGTGTCCAGCAACAGGTAGGTGACGAGGTTGGTTTCCTCCTCGTATTGCTTGAGGTAAAACTTGTCGGTCTTGCCGAATACCTTCCAATCGACGTAGCGTAGATCGTCGCCGGGGCTGTATTCGCGATGTTCGGCAAACTCGATCGAGAAGCCGTGGTAGGGACTGCGATGCACGCCGGAGGCGTAACCTTCGACGATCGAGCGGGCTCGCAGTTCCAGCCCATGCAGCTTAGACAGCGTCTGCGGATCTAAATACTTCGGGTTGCCGTCCACGGCTACTAGCCTCGGATTCGTCGACGGGAATTGTTTCGATCAATTGGCGAATGATGTCATCCGGTTTGACGCCTTCGGCCTCGGCGTTGAAGTTGGTCAGGATGCGATGGCGGAGCACCGGAAACGCCACCGCGCGAATGTCCTCGCTGCTCACGTAATAACGACCGTGCAAGACGGCCCGAGCCTTCGCGCCCAGCACCAGATACTGGCTGGCCCGCGGTCCGGCGCCCCAACTGACGTAATCCTGAATGAACTGGGGCACGTCTCCTTTTTCCTTGCGCGTCAGCCGGGTGAACTGCAAGGCGTATCGCAGAATGTGGTCGGCCACGGGCACGCGCCGCACGATATGCCCCAGTTCGACGATCTCCTCGGCGGTGAGCGTCGGGGTGATCTTGAATTCCACGTCGGTCGTCGTGCGTTTGACGATCTGAAATTCTTCCTCCTCGTCCGGGTAATCGACGAAGATGTTGAACATGAACCTACCTGACGGCGACGACATGTCAAATTCTTCTGTCAGACTCTTGACCGCCACTCCCAGTTGGTCCAGGCGGTAGGCCGTGTTGAGAATGTCCCTTGGGTCTCTCCCAAGACGGTCAATCTTGTAGACCAGCACCATGGAGAACTGACCGGCGACGGCATCTTCCAACATTCTGGCTCCGGAAGGCCGGTCGGCTAGAGGTATCGTCCCAGAGACTCCATCATCCTGGTAATATGCGTGCACTCCATAGGACGTCCCCGCAAGTTCTTGAAACTCTAACCACTTCTTAGCCGTTTCAAGCTGAGTTTGGATGGTCTGGTTCTCCCGCTGCTCTTCGGATGAAACTCGGGCGTATACCGCGGCCCTGATTATCCCTTTGGTTTCTTCCGGCATGCTGACGCTCCTTTGGCTATTGGGCCCTCGGTTAATGATACAATCATTTGCGTGACTAGCACCCCACCGGATAGTCAGTCCGGCCCAAAGCCCCCGGCTATCAACCGGGGGCTTCTTGTTGCTAGGGTCCGGGCTTGTAAAGTGCCGCCTTGGTCAGCAACCTTGGGTACGGTGGTCCCGGTTATTTGAACAGGGTAGGGGCCAAAATAAGAGAGTCTTCCGCTGCCAATGGCGTCGTCTGGATGCCAGGTATCAAATCCGCTTCTTGGTCGGGTGATCGTTTTCCTGAGTGTTCTTCTTGGAACACTTCCTGGGGTGTCCGGTAGCCTAAAGCCTGGTGGGGACGCTCCCGGTTGTAGAAATCCAGATATGCACCGATACCCTGCTTGGCTTCAGTTCCGTCCTTGTAAGCCTTCAGGTACACCTCCTCGTACTTGATGCTCCGCCACAACCGCTCCACGAAGATGTTGTCCAGATAGCGACCTTTGCCGTCCATACTGACTTGGATGCCCCGTTCCAACAATGCCCCAGTGAAGGCTGCACTGGTGAACTGGCTGCCTTGGTCGGTGTTGAATATCCCCGGCTTCCCCTTACTCAAGGCTTCCTCCAGGGCTTCGACACAGAAGCCTACTTCCAGGGTATTCGATAGCCTCCAGGCCAGCACATACCGGCTGTACCAGTCCATGATAGCCACCAAGTACAGAAAACCCCGGGCCATCGGTATGTAGGTGATGTCGGCGGTCCACACCTGATTGACCGCATCGATCGTCATGCCTCTTAGCAGGTACGGATAGACCCGGTGCTCCGGCGTGGGTCTGCTAGTGTTGGGACGCCGGTACACTGCCTCCAGATTCGCCAACCGCATCAAACGCCGGGCCTTGTCGCGACCTACCGGCTGACCCTGTCCTGTCAGCCAGACCTTCATACGCCTGGAACCATAGAAGGGGGTCTTCATGTATTGCCGGTCCATCAGGGCCATCAGCCCTAGGTCTCCTGCCCTAGCCGGCGTGGGCCGGTAGTAGACCGAGCCACGGCTGATGTCTAACAAAGAACATTGGCGGACCAAGGACAACTTGGAACCCTTACGGTCGATCATGGCCTGCCGAACCTTCCGGCTCATAGACCGGACCTTTCCGCCAAAAAATCCCTTTCCACCTTCAGTTGGCCGATGTGCCGGTAGAGCTGGGAGATCTGGATGTCCTTGGCCTTTTCCTCCGACTTCTGGCCGGTGCCAAATAACCCGGGTGCTCCCTCTACCAGCGCTTTTCTCCAGGTGTGTATCTGACTCGGGTGCACTTCGAACCGGCTGGCTAACTGGGCGATCGTCTCTTCGCCCAAGAACGCAGCCAAGGCCACCTTGGCTTTGAAGGCTGGGCTGTGTTTCTTCCGTGATTGTTTCATGTCCTGCTCCTCTATTTCTGCAATTCTAGGAGCGGGACTCTCTCTTAGCTACCTGTTCAATTTTCCCAGACCACCTCAACTTCTGGCTGCGAGTTTACGGAGATTGTCGATACCGACGTTCAATAACTGCTCAAAACTAAGTGTTGTCACGTTGTATGCTCCAAACCAATCTCTAGGTTAATTCCATCGCAACATTGTGATTCTGCCCTGCCTCTCA
>JADFNR010000088.1 GCA_022563275.1 Chloroflexota bacterium
TAGGCGTATTTCGGGCGACAGCTATTAGGGCACGTCTCGTGATTCGCTTTCAGCGATCGTAATTTAGTATATCGCGATCGCGCCATGATGGTTAGAGTAAGTGGCCAGTATCTGAAGATCACTGTGGTGTCGTCTACTTTGCTCGCTAGAACTTCGCAGAACCTGAGCGGTAAAGTAGGCGAATTGCGTCGGCCCAACGCGGTGGCTGGCGAGTTTTTCTAGTCTCATCTTGAAAGGAGGTGCGATTTTCCGAGTCGGCTCCGGCCTGTTTGCCATCTTAATCTGTTGTGTTTTTTCTTGGCTCGGAGTTTCTGGCGAGGGACAGAGGAAAGGCAAGAGGGAAAGGATGAGTTTGTTTTATTTCTTTGGTTTTCCTTTCGAAAGGGGGTTCCCCTCATGTGGCACCATCGGACACCCCTTGATAAAT
The DNA here is from genome assembly GCA_022563275.1 of Chloroflexota bacterium. Next base: position 428 of record JADFNR010000088.1, read on the forward strand.
CGACTTATTCCAAGCCGTCAGAGCTGAAAATTCAACGGACGGAAGGCACGGGCTATCAGCCCATCGCCTACGATGCGTGCTGGGACGTTGGGCTTGAGCTCTTCGGTGATCTGGGTATGCTGGAGTACAGCTTTGCCGTAACCGAGGGAACGCTCTCCAACCCCACCGAGACCTCCAACGACGGCCGCCAGATGATTGTAAGGCGCGGCCTCACGCCCATTACCGGGCTGCGCTTTGGCGGCTCTGTTGCCAGGGGACCCTACCTGTTACCCGAAGCGGCGGAGGCCGACACGCAGCATACCGTGGTCGAAAAATATAACGCCACGGCGTTGGAGCTATATCTGGAGTATAAGGCCGGATATTTACAGCTGCACTCCGAAGCGGTCTACAGCAGATGGGAGTCGCCCTACATGGCTGACGATGAGCAGCTGGCTGCCTGGTCGGGATATTTCGAGCTGCGCTATGATGTCTCCCCAACCGTCTACCTCGCCGGGCGGTATGACCAGTTCGGCTACAGCACTTTTACCGATCCGTCTACCCAAGGGCAGCAAACCTGGGGCAACGACCTGCGCCGGATAGAGGTAGGCCTCGGCTACCGCATCAGCCGTGAAATGCTGCTCAAGGCCGTCTATCAGCGCTACGATTATGCCACCCCCTCCGAAACCGGCAGCCAGGGTGGATCGCTCTACAAGCGCTATGACAGTGCCACCGCCCACGACACCGGGAGCCGGGACAATCCAGACTCGCACATGGCCGCCATCCAGTTGCACATGGTATTTTAAGTTTCCGCGGCCGCCCTTTTCCCCAGCCCCAGCACCATCGCCACCGAAATGAGCAGGCCGGGTATCATCGGTTCCAGCCCCAGAAGATAGGCCCCGGACCCGCCAGCTGCTGCCGCGCTCAATGTGGGCCAGACGTACCAGCCAAGCGATACCCCCACTCCGGCGGCGCCTGCGGCTAAGGCGGCGTCATCGGTCAGCCGCCACCGGCTTGAAAATGTGACCAGCATGGGCGCCAGCAGACCGGGAATCAGCAGGCTGCCGAGGGTGAACCAGAGTTCCACCACCGAAGGAACGGCAAGGGCCAGCACGATGCCCAGGGCCAGCGCGATTACCATCCCCAGGCGGATAGCGCCTCTGCCGCCGTGCTGCAAGCTACCCCGGCCCAGCAGGTCTCGCCCCAAAGCGATACCGCTGATAAATGTGGTTGAGTCGATGGTGCTCATAATCACGGCCAGCAGGGCCACAAAAAACAACCCCTTCAGTCCCGGCGGCAGAATGGCAAATCCAAGGGCTGGAAAGGCTTCGACGGCGTCACTCAGTCCCGGCAGGCGCACGACCGCGTACAGTCCGGCAGTGGTGGTGAGCAGGTCGAACAACTCAGTCGATTCTCCATGCTCGGCAACATTCAGCCCTTTCTCTTCATCATCGATTGAAACTCGCAATGGGAACCAACGGTTGATCAGCCTCAAAGCGACGTACGATATGCCGAACGCCCAGCAGCAGCAGACGGCAACGCCGAGCAATTGAATTCCGAATTGTGTGGATCGGGTCAGTTTCGTGCCGAGAGAATCCAAATTCCCGAACAAAGCGACGGCAAGCGTTCCCCAAACTCCGGCACCGACGTGTACCGGAATCGCGCCGACGACGTCATCGATTCGAAAACGTTCCAGCAACGATGCAGTCATCAACATCACAATTCCACCGATGCCGCCAATCAAGATGGCTGCGGGCGCATCGATTGCATGACAATTCGCCGTCACCGACACCGGTATCGGCATGACTGAAGAGCAGATGAGCGGCCTGTTTCAGGCTTTCGCACAAGCCGAAGCCTCCACCAGCCGAAAATTCGGTGGCACAGGACTGGGGCTGGCCATCACCCGGCATTTTTGCCAAATGATGGGCGGCGATGTCTCCGTGGAGAGCGAAGATGGAAAGGGCTCGACTTTTACCATGAGGTTGCCAGCAAAAGTGGGGGAAATTCCTGGAGCGCAAGTTAGTCCGTAAGAGCGTCGCATTACTGATTGATGTCATAATGCAGCCAAAAAATTCCTAGCCCTCAGTTCACCAGGCCGTTAAGACGCTGAACCATTACCAAGTACACGACCTGGCATCACGCATACTTGCAACCAATCTGACTAATACTTTGTCGGCTTTTATACCAAGGAGGTTCCCATGCCGTACGTCGAAAACAACGGACCCCGAATACACTATCATGTTGAGGGCGAAGGCCCTCCACTGGTGCTAGTGCACGGGACTTCTGGCAGTATGCGCCAATGGTTCGACGCGGGGTTCAAGCCGGAATACGCCGATGAATTAGTTAACGATTACCGACTAATCATGATTGATCTTCGATGCCACGGCCGCAGTGCAAAGCTGCACGACCCTGAGTCGGCGAGTCTACGCCTAATGGCTGAGGACGTCATCCGCGTGCTGGACGCTCTAGGCGTAGATAAGGCTCATTACTGGGGCCATTCACTGGGTGGAATGGTCGGTTACTACGCGGCGGCATTCGCCCCGGATCGCTTGAGATCGCTCGTTCTTGGAGGCGCTCACGCATTTGCTGAGTCGGGGGAAGGTCTTCGGCGGCTCTTCGGTTCGGAAAATCCAGCAGCAGCCATTGTCGGCGCTCTCGAGATGATGGATTCCATGTCTCCACAATACAAAAGTATGGTCGAAGACAACGATTTTCAGGCCCTATACGCCACTGTCGCCATTGATAGGCCTGACATTTCCGACGTTCTACCGCATTTAACTATGCCTTGCTTGATCTACGCTGGAGATGCCGAGGTACGTTTTGAAGGCGCCAAGGACAGCGCGAGTCGCATTCCCAACGCTACTTTCTTCTCCCTTCCGGGCCTCAACCATCTCGAGGGCTTCACCCACAGCGCCCTGGTGATTCCCCGTGTTAAACAGTTCTTGGCGGAGGTGAGTCAGCACTGAGGTTGTTCCTCCCGAGTGTTAAGGTAATGGTCTCATGCGCTGTCAGGAAAACGATCCTTGGAAAGTTCCCCCGTAACAGCCCACCTGTCATCTATTGACTTGCGTACGTGTTAGCGTCCATCCACCCCAACTAATCGCCACCAACACCGCCAGCCCGTGTTTCTGGTGTAGTTCGACTCTACTTCATCTCCCAATACCCATATTTTGTTGCCTTCCGGCATCTCAATGTTCGGCGTTGATGAGTGGGTCACAAAACTGGCCAATGTAGCTTAGTGGACGGAGAGAGAGGGGAGAGTCGAACGATACCAGCAACACGGGCTGGTGGTGTTGGTGGCAGTATGTTGGAGTTCCAAAGGCCGAGAAATTGCCAGGCTATTGTGAGCCGCCAGACCTCTTACGAATCCCCCAGTATCTCCCGCCGGGACGGCACCCGCTACCAGCTATCGGTAGGGAGATTATCCACAACTAATAATGCGCGCGTGCTCCAAAAGTACTGGGTTGTGGCGGAAACAACTCGGGGATTGCGATCAATTAATTTTCATTAGACATTCAACTCGGCTTCGCAAAGGTTCCTCGCGCAGCGCCGATAGCGGTTTGGCGAGTTGGAACACTTCCGTCACCAACTTGAAAACTTCCATGTCTTCGGCGGTAAGGCCGATCAATGCTCCGAAGTAAGCATGGTCTTCCTTTTCATTTGCCGGGCGTTCACCTTTGGTCATGGGATAGGCGAAATCGGCATTGGCAGCCAGTGTCCACGGGGTCGTGACCGCCTCCGCTGCTTTGGGGAAAAAGGCCAAGGCTAGCCCTTCCAGACCGCCCGACCCTGCTGCCCGCTCGGTCAACTCTTGCTGCAATTCTCTGACCTGAAGGGCGGCGGAGCTCATTCCCTGGCCGTAGATAGGGTTGAAACTACAAAGAGCATCTCCCAGTAGGAGAAACCCGTCAGGAAAGGCGGTAAGCTGTTCGTAATGGCGTAGCACGCTGACTGGGTACTTGTATTGCACGATCTCGGCCACCCGCTCAGCGTCTTTTATCAGCTCGTAGAGCTTGGGTGTGTGCAATGCCTGGGCAAACGCATAGAAGCCCTCTTCATCGGCTGGTGGGTATTCGCCGAAGCGCCCAAACAATGTCAGGTGCCATGTTTTCTCCTCGATCTCCTCCATGAGGGCGCCCTCCGGGTATTCCGGAGCAGGGCCAATGAAAGTCAGCAAACGTTCCGGCTCGTCGTAGGAATCGGGAATCCGGAACTTGGTGCTGGAGTAAGCAAAGTCTACGCCTATTGTGGTTTCGTCGGGGGCCTGGAAGCCCAGTTCTTTGAGCCACCGGGGCGCCCGAGACCCTCTTCCTCCAGCGTCTACGACTAGGTCGGCGTCGAAGGTATCGGGGCCATCAGGATAGTCGCACCTCACGCCTTGAACCCGAGCATCCTCGTATATCAGGCTTTGAACCGAACAGCCGCTTTCTAGGCTTACGTTGGAGAGCGCCAAAGTGCACTGCCTCACACAGTGTTCCAGGAGACCACGGCTCTGGCAAAACACATCGAACCCTAGATCGTAAGGCCGTCTCACTGTTCCGAGAACATTGTAGGCCCTGCCATCAGGAAAATGGTATGCGGCTTCGATGCCCGCTCTGAACCGTACGGCGCCAAGCTGGTCCATCCGGTCGGTGAAGTCCGGATACAAGGAAGACATGACCTGCTGTCCGCCCAAGAGCAGCAGGTGAATGTGGTTGCCTTGGGGAATGGACTTGCGGCCTGCGGGGCGCTCTTCTATTTGGTCCCGCTCCAGTATCGTGACCTGATCAAAATGATCAGCTAGCACCCGAGCAGTCATTAATCCCGCTACGCTGCCGCCGATGACAACGGCTTGACGACCAAGCTTTCTCGCCATTACTTCGCTCCATTTATCGCTAAATCACTTCCAACCAGTCAATTTAAAGAACCAGCCAGTAGACCTCTCAACGTTAAATGCCGTCACTGACCAACGGCAGACGGATAATAGCCATTGTCCGGAGGATTGTCCACAATAGACAGTTTTAAGCGGCCATCAACCACGCAACACTCCTCGTATCAACAAGTCCACTCCCAAAGGGAAGAATTGATCCGAGAGGTGTTCCATCGGATCACCATCGACGGCAAAGAGTTAATGAGCATCGAACCCAAACCGGCATACGAGCCTCTATATGCCTCTATCGTGACTAATGAAAAGTATGGGTCGGACTCTCCCAGGTCTCCACCGAACTACGGTTTAGTGCCCCGACTTGTGTGAGTTGGTGCATTTTGTGCCTAAAGAAGCGTCGGCAAGTGGGCGGTCTTCTTAGATGAATTATCGGATGTTGACGCGTTCAGGATGCAGTTCTATAGTTTGGGCCTCCCTGGATTCTCCCGTTTAGGGAAACCTCTTTTGCCCTAGAAAAACCCGGTTGATGGTAAGAGTTGAATATTGCACGCTTTTGGATTCGCCGCAGGTCCACTGACCGGCATCAAGGTAGTAGACCTATCTCGTGGTATGGCTGGGGCTGTCGCCACCATGCTCATGGCGGACTATGGCGCGGAGGTGCTCAAGATTGAGCATTCGACAGGCGATCTGCTGGAGAATTCTCCTGGATTCCAGGTCTGGAACCGGGGGAAGAAAGGCGTGGCGCTCGACCTGCGGGACCCAGAGGCACTGCCCGCAGTCTTAGAGTTGGCCAGGAATGCCGACGTATTTCTGGAGTCATTCCAGCCCGGCGTGGCGGAACGCTGGGGCCTCGGCTACTCTTCGATCAGAGACATCAACCCGGCGATAATCTATTGCTCCATATCCGCGTTTGGCCCCAGCGGCCCATGGGCGCAACGGCTTGGTTATGAAGGTCTGGTGTCAGCTGCGTCAGGGAGCATGACCGATCAGGTCGGCGTGCGCGATGGTCCGATGTTCTCTTCCATACCGCTAGCTAGCCTGGGAGCCTCGCAGACGGCTCTTCACGGGATCCTCGCGGCGCTGCACGTGAGAAACATATGCGGTATAGGCCAAAAGGTTGAAACCAGCCTGTATCAAGGCGCTATGGCAATGAGGGCGCCAATGTTGCCGGAGGCGGATGAGATAGCGGATTTCCAGGTCAATAATCTGCTGCCTCAAGGCGGCTTGCCGGCATACCGGATGTATCCTTGCTCCGATGGGAAGTGGCTCCACATCGGCTGTCTCACCCGGGAGTTTTGGGACAAGCTTGCCGTCGCTCTAAACCTGCTAGAGCTCGCCACCGAACCCGAGTTTGAGTCAGCCCCAACTGGATGGTCCAGAGATCAAGACCGCGAGTTAGCGATGGACCTGATCGGGAATCGATTGCTAGAAAGTCCTCGTGATTATTGGCTTCAGGCACTGGCCGAGGCGGATGTCCCAGTTGCTCCGGTCTTGACGACCCAGCAGTTCATGGACCTACCCCAGGTTCGCGCTAACAGCCTGGTACAAACCGTGGAAGACCCGATATTGGGCAGGATCGACCAAGTGGGCCTGGTGATCGACTTCTCCGAAACTCCAGGTAGGGCCGGGACGCCGGCCTCCAGGCCGGGCCAACATACAGAGAACTTGCTTGCGCAATTGGACAATGTTTGGAATTCATCTAGAGGGCCTGGAAACGGCGCGAAGAGCCTTAAAACGCCGAAGTATCCACTTGCAGGAATGAAGGTCTTGGATTTTAGCTCCTTCATCGCCGCTCCTCTCGGAGCTATGGTCCTTTCGGACCTAGGCGCCGATGTGATCAAAGTGGAGCCTTTGAGCGGAGAAGGGGCTAGACCTTTAACATTTTTGATTCTTGGCGGCAACCGGGGCAAGCGAAGTATTGCCATGGACGCCAAATCCCCATCAGCCAAGGAAATCATCAACCGCCTCCTCGCTTCGTGCGATGTTGTGGTTCACAACATGCGGGGAGGGATCGCTGAGCGCTTGGGAATCGACTACGAGACGGCGAGAAATCTTCGGCCCGACGTGATATACGTCCACGTCACCGGCTACGGCGCCGCTGGAGCTGACAGACTAAAGCCCGGTTTCGATCCACTATTCCAATCAATGTCTGGAATCACCGCACGGCAGGGAGCCCGCGCCGATCGCCCGGTTTTTCTCAGAACCCCGGTGTGCGACGACACCAATGCCTTGCTTCTGGCGACCGGGGTCATGATGGCTCTGCATCATCGGGACCAGACCGGCCAGGGCCAACGGATAGACATGAGCCTTCTCAAAACGGCGGCTTTCATCAACTCCGACGATTTTGTTCGCCACCAGGGCAAAGCGGACCGTCCCCTGGCGGACGCCGGACTGTTCGGAATGAGCGCCGTCAAACGCCTTTACAAAGCCGCCGATGGCTGGATATTTCTCGATTGCAACCAGGCGGAAGAATGGGAGAGTCTGAGGAGATATCTGGGCGAGTCTTTGTTCGACAGTGCGGTAACTTTTGATGAAGCCAATACGATGCAACCTTGGAACGAGAATCTGTGCCAAAAATTGGCTGAAGTCTTTGAAGGGCGTACATCGGATGAATGGGAACAGCGGCTGATCGTCGAAGGAGTGCCCTGTTGCAAGGTAGCAGAGAATATGGATCAGGGTTTTTTCCTCCATCCCCAGGCGCTCCATCTGGGGTTGATAGACCACAACATTCACCCTGATTACACCAATCTGCGGCAAGTAGGCGTGCAGGTCCGGTTCTCAGAGACTCCTCACGCTGACCGGCTACCGGCGCCTAATCTTGGTCAACACAGTGTGGAGATTCTTCAAGAACTGGGATTTGGTGAAATTGAGATTTCAGACATGCTCGACGCCGGATGCATTGGCATCGCTTGACCTGAATCGCGCGGAAATTACTGTCAGCTAGGAAGAAATCTTCTCGAATTCCGTGGTCATGTTTGCCCGTGGGGTGTGATAGGGCCGCAGCCTAGTAGGACTCCCCGTCCAGGCCATCCAATAGTTGTTCACCATGAGCCAGGCAGGCGAACAACCAATGGTGTTTGCAAATAGTGAACACCCGACCCTAGCCCGTCTCCACCAAGCCCGTTACCAACGCCCCGGCCATTTAGCCGGGGCGTTTTCGTGCCTAGAGAATTGTATGGGGAGACGGCAGTTATACGGTATGACGAACTCCCCGGGGGTAGCTTAGGCAGTATTTCTCTCGTACCGTCGATCATTGACGGAAAAGAAGTCTTTTGGCGGCCCAGATTTTGCAATGTGTGCGGATATCCTGCATCATGACCCTCTTGCGGAGCGGCTAGCTCTAATCAAGTAGACATGTACATCACGCGGCATTACTATTCCCCCAACACGGCCAGAGCGGTCCCGCTGTCCGTCAATCGACTCGTCGGCGGGGTGGAAGTGACCACCTCCAATAATTTTGCCAATGATGAGTGGCATCAGCATGGTTTCCCAAATTGCGGGAGTGCAAACCTGCCCCAGCAAGGATGAAGGCAAATGAAACCAGCTAGATTCGAGTATTTCGATCCAACGAGCCTGGGCGAGGCCCTGGAATTACTCAAAGAGCACGGCGATGACGCCAAGGTCTTGGCCGGAGGCCAGAGCCTGATGCCGTTGATCAACATGCGATTGGCCCGGCCCAAGGTGGTCATCGACATCAACCGGGTCCCTGGCCTGGATTACATCTCTCAAACGCCGGACGGCGGGTTGGCCTTCGGCGCCCTCACCCGGCTTCGGTCCGTGGAAAAGTCTTCCCTGGTCCAAGAGATGGTCCCGGTGCTGGCGGCGGCCATGCCATCGATAGGCCATGTCCAAATCCGTAATCGAGGCACCGTGGGAGGGAGCGTCTCCCATGCGGACCCCGCCGCCGAACTACCGGCCATGTGCCTCGCCCTTGACGCTGAAATTGTTCTGAGCAACACCTTAGAAGAAAGGACATTGAAACCTGAAGACTTCTTTATTTCCCCCTTGACGACCGCCATCGAACCGGGGGAACTTCTCACCGAGATTCGCTTGCCCGCGCGGTCCGAAGAATGGAGATGGGGCTTCCAGGAAGTCTGCCGCCGGCAGGGTGACTTCGCATTGGTGGGCTGCATCTCACTCATCCGATTGGATGGCGACGAGATATGTCAGGATGCCCGAATCACCATGTTCGGCGCGGGAGGGACCGCCCTGCGGATTCAGCAGGCCGAGGAGGCTTTGGTGGGAAGACCAATTGACCCCAGCGTCCTGCAAGACGTGGCCAGGTTGGTATCCGAGGACCTGGACCCGGATTCGGACATCCATGCCTCCGCGGCCTACCGGAAAGAGGTTGGCGGGGTCATGGCCCGCAGGAGCCTGGAGGCAGCCATCAACCGAGGGAATGGAGGGCGAAAAGCATGAGCGCCACTGTTCGCACCGTAAAACTGACCGTGAATGGCAAGGAGTATGAATCCTCGGTGGAGGTGAGAAAGACCCTCGCCGATTTCCTCAGAGAAGAACTGGACCTCACCGGCACTCACTTGGGATGCGAGCATGGAGTTTGCGGGGCCTGCACCATCCTATTCAATGGCGACTCTGTTCGGTCCTGTCTGATGCTGGCCGTGCAAGCGGACGGCGCCGCATTGACGACCGTGGAGGGACTGGCTCAAGGAGAAGAACTCCACCCGTTGCAACTGGCGTTTCAAGAGAATCACGCTCTGCAATGCGGCTTTTGCACCCCGGGCATGCTGATGACCGCCTACGCTTTCCTTGAGGAGACATCCGATCCCACTCGAGAGCAGGTGAAGGAAGCGATCTCCGGAAATATATGCCGCTGCACCGGCTATGCCCCTATTATCGAGGCCATCTTACAGACAAGCAAAGGGCTTGGCCCGAGTGAAGGCAAGGGATTGTGAGCCCCTACCGGAGGCGTGACGTCCCATGCCTCACCCGTTCCTGAAGGAGATCAAGATGGCGCATCCGAACGAGGCCATAACTCGACCCGAGACATCCCGGATGGTCCAGGGCCGCGGAAAGTTCTTGGACGACATCAAATTGCCCGGAATGTGCTATGCCGCCTTCGTTCGTAGCCTGCATGCCCACGCGAATATCATAGGGATCAATTGCGATGAAGCCCTAAAGATTCCCGGCGCTATCGGGGTATTGACCCCCGATGAGGTCCTGCCTCACGTCGAGCCCGTAAGGCCGGCCACGCCGGGATCTAGCGAATTCGCCCGCCCCTATGACAGATACCCAGTGCCTCCCGGCAAGGTGGTTTTTGTCGGCGAGCCGATCTTGGCGGTTGCAGCGGAGACTCCCCATATCGCGGAAGATATGCTCGACGCCATCACCATCGAGTACGAGCCCCTGACAGCGGTGACCGACGTGGACCAAAGTTTGGCGCCCGGCGCGCCAACGATCCACCAGGGCATGGCCGACAATATCGTGTTCTATCGCGAATTTGGCGGAGGCGACACCGACAAGGCTTTTCAGGAAGCGGAGTTGGTGCTGGAGAAGACTTTCCAATTTCCCAGACAAACCGCCGTCCCGCTGGAGGGCCGTGGAGTCATCGCTAGCTACGACCGCGGCCAAGACCACTTGACCATCTGGACGTCAACGCGGGCGCCCCATCAGTCCCGAAACGTTTTCGCCACGGTGCTGAGGCTGCCCGAGCATGCCGTCCGGGTGATATCCCCGGATACAGGGGGCGAATTTGGGATCAAGGGAACAGGTTATCCAGAGGCCATCATCCTGGCGTTCCTTTCAAAGAAGATAGACCGTCCGGTTAAGTGGGCGGAAGACAGGATGGAAAACCTGCTGGCCTGTGCTCACGCCCACGAGCAGCGCGTACACGTGTCGGTCGCGGCCGGAGGGGATGGGAAGGTACTGGGTATCCGCTCTAAGGTCCTAGTCGACCAGGGAGCCCACTGCCTGGGCGCCACGAGTGCGGGACTGGAGCCGATGACCACCGGTCAGTCCATCGTGGGACCCTACCGTATTGAGAACTACCAGTGCCAGGCTTACGGCATACTCACCAATAAGTGTCCCGGTGGCCCTTACCGCGGCGTGGGCACGATCCAAGGGGTCTTCGTCATAGAACGGATCATGGATATGATCGCTCAAGCTTTGGGCATGGACCCGGCGGAGGTCCGCGATCGCAACTTCATCCAACCTGACGAACTCCCGTATAACACGGCCGCTGGCCGATTGTACGACAGTGGAGACTACCCCGGCTCATTGGACAAATTGCTGGTGCTATCGAAATACCAGGAACTCCGCCAAGCCCAGCAGAAAGCCAGGGCCGGTGGCGAATACTTCGGCATCGGTATTTCCTGCTTCGTGGAGCACACCAGCACCGGTTCCCAGGACTATCACAAACGCGGTGTTTATGGGTTGCCAGCCTTCGACTCTGCGACGGTCCGAGTGGACGCCGGCGGAAACGTCACGGTGGGGGTGAGCGCCCGCTCAACGGGGCAGGGCCACGAAAGCGTGTTCGCCAATCTGGCGGCCCGTGAGCTTGGGGTGCCATATGAAACGGTCAAGATCATTGAAGGCGACACCGACGCCACTCCCTTCGGTTCTGGGACCGGAGTCAGCAGGAGCGCGGTCAGCACCGGCGGCGCTATCCGCAAGGCGGTGCGCGATGTTAAGCTCAAAGTCCTCGAACTGGCCCGCTTTTTCCTAGAGAACGAAGAAGGCGAATTGGATATCGCCAATGGCGAGATTTTCGTCGTAGCCGATCCTACGCGCCGGGTCTCGATCGCCCGGGTGGCCAGTTCGGCCTACGACGCCTCAAAGGAAATTTCCCTTCCGGAGAGCTTTGAACGGGGGTTGCAGGCTACCCGGACTTTCGACCCTCCCCATCAGGTGTTTGGGAACGGGGCCCACCTAGCGGTGGTCCGTATCGACCCCGAGACCGGTCTGGTGAACTTGGAAAAATACTTCGTAGTTGAAGATTGCGGGACGATTCTGGACCACGCCATCGTCGAAGGCCAGGTTGTAGGCGCAGTGGCCATGGGCATCGGCAACGCCCTGTATGAGGAACTCAAATACGATGAAGACGGGCAATTGATCACGGGTACTTTCATGGATTACTTGGTGCCAACATCGATGGAAATTCCCGAAATTCAAACACTCCACACTGAAACCCCCTCGCCCTTTACCGAAGGCGGAGTAAAAGGGGTAGGGGAAGCCGGCACCGTGGGGGCTTACACTGCCGTGGCGAACGCAGTCGCCGACGCCTTGCTGCCCTTGGGGATCGAGCTCACCGAGCCTCCCGTGGGCCCGGCTAGGGTATGGGATTTAATAACCGCGGCCCAGAAAAATCAGTAATAGACCGATACGCAGTCTAAATATTCGTTAATTTAGGTACGAGCATGGTCCAGAAGTATATCGGGGCTCCCATCCGGCGGAAAGAGGACCGGCGGTTTCTAACCGGTCAAGCGCAATTCGTCGATGATGTGAAACTGCCCAACATGCTCCACGCGGCCATCGTGCGCAGTCCCCACGCCCACGCCCGAATCCTGTCCATCGATACCAGCGCCGCGCTGGCCATGGAAGGTGTGGTTAGCGTGCTGACCTATAGGGATATTGAGCAAACGGTGGAACCGCGCCCCATCCCAATAAGGATGCGCGCCTATCATGAGTTGGAAAGGTTCCTTCAATACCCCTTGGCCGAAGACAAGGTTCGCTACGTCGGCGATCCGGTGGCGATGGTGGTGGCCGAAAGCCGTTATCTGGCCGAAGACGCCCTGGATGGCGTGGATGTGACCTACGACCCTTTGCCTGCCGTCGTGGACTTGGAGAAATCGCTGGCAGGGGACGTCCTGCTGTTCGAGCAACACGGCACCAACGTGGCTTACGAGTTCGAGTCGTCCATTGGAGACCCCGATGAGGCCTTCCGGAACGCCGACTACACCCGGAAAGAAGAGTTCCGTTGTCACCGCCATACCGCCAACCCCTTGGAGACGCGGGGGCTGGTGGCCTCCTATTCCACGGGGAGGGAGGAGCTGACGGTCTGGGGCGAGACCAAGGTGCCCCACTACAACCGCGGCGTCTTGGCGTCCATGCTGCAGATGCCCGAGCACCGGATACACTTCGTCGAGCCCGATGTAGGCGGAGGCTTCGGTGTCCGCGGCGAGTTCTACCCAGAGAACTTCCTAGTCCCATTCGCCGCCATTAAAACGGGCCGCCCGGTGAAGTGGATCGAGGACCGGGCTGAGCACCTGATCTCCGCGAACCACTCTCGCGAGCATTGGTGCGAATTGGAGATTGCGGCCAAGAACGACGGCACGATCCTGGGCATGCGGGCCAAGATATACGGCGCGTTGGGCGGCTACGTGCGCACCCACGGCGCGGTCGTGCCGACCTCCACGGCGGCCATGCTCACCGGCCCTTACGTGATTCCCAACTACCAATGGGAAGTGAAATGCATCCTGACCAACAAAGTCGGAATGGGCACTTTCAGCGCGCCGGGCCGCTACGAGTCCTGTTTCTTCCGGGAGCGGCTTTTGGACATGGTGGCCGCGGACCTTGGGATCGACCCGGTGGAATTGAGGTTCAAGAACCTGATACCGCCTTCGGCCATGCCCTATGAGTTGGGGAGGACCCGCCCCGAGGAATATTCCTTGATCTACGACAGCGGCGACTACCCCGCCCTGCTCCGGAAGGCCCTGGAGGTGATCGATTACGATGGGCTCAAGGGGACGGCAGGCCGCCTTATAGACGGCAAGTACCATGGCGTCGGAATCGGATGCTTCGTCAAAAGCACCGGCACCGGCGATCTCGGCGAAGGGGCCAAGGTGGCGATAACCGGCCCCGGCCAAGTGGCGGTCTACCTGGGCATCGCAACCATGGGCCAGGGACATGAGACGGTGATGGCCCAGATCTGCGCCGACGGGCTGGGCGTGCCTATGGATAGCGTCGCTGTGTACCACGGCAGCACCGACTTGGTCTCCATGGGCGGGGGGACCTATGCCAGCCGGGGTACTACCCTGGCGGGCAACGCCGTTTTCGGGGCGGCGCAGCAACTGCGGGACCGGGTGCTGGCCGTCAGCGCCGCGTATCTCGACGTGGACCCCAGCGAGCTTGAGCTTTCTCAAGGCATGGTCCACCGCAAGGACTCTCCCGGCGGCGATACGGCCTTGGACCTGGGCGAAGTATTGGCGTTGACGACACCGGCCAGCAGGTACAACCAAGGCGAGTTCGGCCTGGAGACGTCCTACTATTTCCGGTCCGCTCAGGAATGCTATCCGTGCGGCGTCCACGCGGTGCACCTGACGGTGGACCCGGAAACTGGAAAGATCGATATATTGAAATACGTCATAGTTGAGGATGTCGGTCACGTCATCAACCCCTTGCTGCTAAACGGCCAGATCGTCGGCGCGG
>JADFNR010000089.1 GCA_022563275.1 Chloroflexota bacterium
AGTCGCCTCCCGCCTGGAAGTGAGCGAGCACACCGTTAAGTTCCACGTGAATTCCATCATGAGCAAGCTCAATGCCCAGAGCCGTACCGAGGCGGTTACCCTGGCCACCCGGCTTGGACTCCTTCCCCTTTAGCCTGGCGATTCTTCCTGCCCATTTTTCCAGGTCCAGCCCTAGCCGGATTTGGGATGCCATGTTGGTTCCCAGTTGGTAGTCTGGAGGTAAGCGGCGGAATCACCGCGAGTCTCAACCGGCCTTCCAGTGATAACCAGGGCGGGTCGTGAAGCAGGAGTAGAACATGTCCACAGTATTGTCCGATCTCTCAGATGCCTTGGCGGACGCCGTCGCTTCGGCGGCCGATGGCCTGGTCCGGGTGGAGGGGCGCGACCGTTTGCCAGCCACCGGAATCGTTTGGGACGCCGAAGGGTTGATCGTGACCGCCCACCACGTGTTGGAGCGTGATGAGAACATCAACGTCGGTTTTCAAGACGGCGAGACCGTGGCGGCAGAGCTTTTAGGCCGGGACCCGGCCACCGACTTGGCGCTGCTTCGAACGCCCAAGAGAGGCGCCAACGTTCCTACTTGGGCCGAACCCGAAAGCCTGAAGGTGGGCCATCTGGCTTTGGCGTTGGGCCGGCCTGGGGCGAACGTACGGGCCACCATGGGAATCATTTCAGCTTTGGGCAAGGCCTGGCGCACCTCCGCCGGAGGGCCCGTGGACCGTTACCTTCAGACCGATACCGTGATGTACCCTGGATTCTCCGGCGGGCCGTTGGTGGACGGTCAGGGCCGGTTCGTGGGGCTCAATAGCTCGGCGTTGGTGCGCGGAGTCTCCATCACCGTGCCTGCCCTCACTCTCAACCGGGTGGTACGGGACCTGCAAGAGCACGGCAGCGTCCGCCGGGCCTATCTTGGCGTGGGCGCCCAGCCGACCCGTCTCCCGGATGCTTTGGCCAAAGAGTTGGGCCAAGAAACCGGGCTGTTGCTGGTGTCGGTGGAACAGGGCAGCGCGGCCGAAGAGGGGGGCCTGTTCTTGGGCGACACCCTGGTTACTCTGGGTGATACCCCCGTGCGGCACATGGACGATCTATTCAACAACCTGGACGGCGAACGTATCGGCAAGCCCCTCACGGTCCGCATCCTTCGGGGTGGACAGTTGGTTGAGCTGACCGTCTCGCCGGTCTCCCACCCGTAAGGCGGTGATGATGACTACTCTACTACCCCAGTTGAACTCTGATCTTGGCGAATTGGCGGACCAGGTGCGGAGGAGCTTGGTGCAGGTATCGGCGGGGCGCAGCGGTTCAGGCTCGGGCGTGGTCTTCGCCGCCGACGGGCTGGTGGTCACCAACGCCCACGTGGTCTCGGGGAACCGGGGCCGCCATCCGGGGAGCGGGTTGCGGGTGACCCTGCCGAACGGAGCGGTGGTGGCGGCGGGATTACTCGCCAAGGACGACGACCTGGACGTGGCGATACTTCAGGTTGAACGAATTGAAGGGAAACTGCCGGAGCTTCATCCCATAAAGATGGGTGACTCTAGAGAGCTTCGGGCTGGTCAGTGGGTGATGGCCATGGGCCACCCTTGGGGCGTGGCCGGCGCGGCGGTTGCCGGGATAGTGATCGGCGCCGGCCCGGACCTCCCCGAAGCCCCGGGCGCCGCGAAGGATTGGATCGCGGTGGACCTGGCCCTCCGCCCCGGCCATTCGGGCGGCCCGTTAGTGGACCACCGCGGCCGGCTGATCGGCATGAGCACCATGATGGCCGGTCTGGAAGTGGGGATGGCCGTTCCGGCGCATGTGATTGGGGAATTCGTGGCGAGAGTCCTCGCCGGTGAGGCGGGCGCAGAGAAATATGACACGGCGGTGGTGTGAGCGCCGGTCCCGTGGAACACTGAGAAAAGAAGAGGCCGGTCCCGACGAATCGGGACCGGCCTCTTCTTTGTTACCTACGCTTAGGTGAATCCGGATGGCTACTAAATGTAGTCTTCCATCTCCATCATTTCGAGGTTGTCACGGCTCTGACCCAAACCGACTTGTAGGGTCTGCCGGAACTCGTTCAGCATCTCGTCGCTGACTTCGCCGCCGGCTTCGGCGGCCTTCTTCTTGAGGTTCTCGAATGCCCAGTTCTCGGTGTCTCCGGTGGGCATGGAGTTGAAGAACTCGCGCTCGAACACCGGCAGTTCGCCGGGTCCGAAGTAGCCCTTGCCCTCAAGCTCGTAGCCTTCTAGGTCGTGGGTGCCCTTGCCGAGTACCTGACCCGTCTCCGCGTAGTGCGTCATGACCGTGGACATGCCGTACTTCTGGATGGGGCAGACCTTCATGCAGACACCGCAACCCAGGTAGCGGGCCATGACGGGGCGGCAGCGCTTGAAGTAGAGCTTGTGCTTCTCGATGCCTCTCCACCACACCTTGTCGCGCATCAGAGCGCGGCCGGGGCAGCGGTTGACGCAGACCTGACATACCTGGCAGAAGGCGTGGATGCCATAGTCTACCGGCTTGTCATGGGTTACGTTGGCGTCGGTGGTGATGATCATGAGGCGGCAGCGGGAGCCGACATGGGGAGTCAGCAGATAGCCGCATGCGCCCAAGGAACCAAGACCGGCTTCCACGAACATGGGGATGTAGGGGCCGGTGTTGTCATTGGGGCTGTGGACCTGAGCTCGGTAGCCCAGACTCTGGATGAATTTTGCAACTTCCAGACCCGCGGCGCCTTCGGTGCGGTAGGTGCTGGAGTGGACGATCTCGGCGTCAACGCTGGGAATCGTCTGGGTGGGTTCGAAGTCCTGCTCGTAGGCCAAGCAGATGGCATGGGGGAATTTCACCCAGTCCTTCTTCGATTGGTAGGTATACCGGTGATCGTAGGCGGTGATGCCCACTTCGATATAACCGAGCTCACGGCACTTGGCCTTGATGGCCTCGGTGACATCTTCCCCGGTGGCCTCGCCCGTCGGCTCTTCGTCGCCGGTCAGGCGGGCGGCCATGATCAACGGCCGGTTCAAGTTGTCATGTTCCTTCCGAATCTCACGCATCTCAACGTGGGAGTCGCGGATGGTGTTGGCCCAGTCACGAGAGGCCCTCTCGGAGATGTTCATGGTTTCCAGAGGATACTCCCGGGCGTACCAGTCGACTTCGCGGTGGTTCAAGGGTATGCCTGGTACCGTTTCCAGTTCCTCAGGAATGGGAATGGTTACGGAATCATCACCCTGGTATTTGCCAGGCCTAACGACCTCATGGCCGATCTTTAACATGCCTGTCCCTCCCAAATAGTAATATCCCTGGGCTCGGGGTTTAGCCTTATGACCCCACATTAGCGGCGGCCTATATATTTGTCAACCCTATTTCCTAGGCAATACAGTATTCAAAAACTAGATAGAGTTCAAATTGAAATGTGATATATACGAGCGTCGTAGATGTTTCGACGATGTGACCCCATCAATTTGCCATTTGAATACGAATGTCGTTGAGATTAGCTCTACCGGCCCGTCCGGCGGGCGATCATCGCGTCCGCCAAGGGGCTGGCCCCAGACCGGATCGCCACGTCAACCAATGCGGGACGGCCCGATGCGAGGGCCCGCCCCACCGCCGGGCCGACATCGGCGGGTTTGTCCACATGTTCGGTATAGGCGCCGATCGCTGCCACAACCTTGTCGTACCTTATGGGCCGGAGGTCGGTCGCGACGGCGCGGTCGTAGTAGGCCACCTGGAAGGTCTTGTCGATGCCCCAGGTGTGGTCGTTCCCCAACACGGTGGTTATGTTGATGTTGTGCCGGATACAGGTGTCGTACTCCATGGAGTAGAACCCGAAGGCCCCGTCTCCGGAGAACGCCAGGACTTTGCTATCGGGATAGGCCAATTTGGCCGCCATGGCATAGGGGACCGCCGCGCCCAGGTGGCTCAATGGCCCCAGTCTCTGGAACCGGCCCGGCATCCGGGCCTTCAAGAACGACCGGCCCCATTGCACGTAGTCGCCGCCGTCCATCACCAGGACCGTGTCCTTGTCCAGGTGTTGTTCCAGGTTGGTGTACACGTCCAGGGGATGCATCGGCTCTTGGCCGTCGGCCTTGGCCCGCAGTTCGGCGTCCCAGGCCGCCGCGTCTTTATTCAGCAGTTCAAGCCAGGGGGTGATGTTCTCCTTGGGTCCGGCCCACTTCTTGCAGGCCGCGGTTATCTGTTCCACCACCGCGCCCAGGTCCGCTTCTATCCCCACGGCCACGCCCCGGTTGCGGCCGATCTCCGCCGCGGACGGGTCCGCCTGAATGATCTTGGCGGAATCGGAGAAGACCCTGCCATAGCGGTACCGGTGGTCCAGACGTTTACCCAATAACAGCACGACGTCGGCCTCCCGGAAGCGCCGCGCCGTTGGGTTCAATGCCCCATCGGCGTACCCGAAACACAGGGGGTGTTCGTCGTCCAACAGGCCCCGGGCTTGTTCCACTGTGAACACGGGGATGCCCGTTGATTCGGCCAGCTCTTGGAGCTGGGCCGGGTCCACCGAATAGCGGGCCGGGTTGCCCGCGATGATCACCGGCTTCTTGGCGCCCATCAACAAAGAAGCTGCTTGTTCGATCAATGCGGGGTCCCCCTGGGGCCGGCCTGTGGGGCGGTACTCCTGGGGCATGTACTGAGGTAGGTCGTCCTCGGAGATCTCCGCTTCCTGAATGTCGATGGGCAAACTCAGGTGCACCGGGCCGGGCCGTCCCGAGGTGGCGGTGCGAAAGGCGGTGGCCACGAACTCTGGGATGCGGGTCTTGTCGTGGATCAACCACGAACCTTTGGTCACGGGCGTGGTCATGCCGATCTGGTCGATCTCCTGAAAGGACGACATACCCTTCTCGGGCAGTTCGGCCAGCCCGGCGATGAATATGACCGGGCTCTCGGAGGTGTAGATGGCCGGAAGGGCGGAGATGGCATTGGAGAAGCCGGGCCCGCCGGTGAAGATGCCCACCGCCGGACGGCCCGTGATCCTGGCGTAGCCGTCGGCCATGTGCAGGGCCGCGCCTTCGTGACGGGCGTCGATGAACTGGATGCCCTCGTCTTCCGCCGCGTCCACCAAGGGCAGGATGGTGTCGCCGACGATGGTGAAAACCTTCTCGATGCCCTCCAGCTTGAGACACCTGATGAAGAGATGGGCTCCGGTCAGTTTTGGCATCGTCCCTCCCGGGGTATTTTGGTTAATGGGTCAGGCTTGTCTGGGTCCCCCCTAGGCCGCCCAACAGAGCTTACTTTGGGAGCCCCCATCCGGCAAGGGGCGTTGCCATATAATGGGGAGCGCGCGAAAAAACCACCTTGCTCCTACGGTGGTCTTGCATCAATGATTCTGTCATTCTGAGGTCCCGACGCGTCGGGAAAGAAACTCGTTGCTAACATGCCAACACTGACCGAGAACCTCAATTGCCGACCTTATATATAGTAGGGACCCCCATCGGAAACCTGGAGGACCTGACGCCCCGGGCGGCGCGGGTCTTGGCGGAAGTCTCCCTGGTGGCGGCCGAGGACACCCGCGTCACCCGGCGGCTGTTGAGCCATCTTGGCATCCGTCCCCGGACCACCAGCTTTCACCAGCATAACTGGCGGGACAAGCTGGAGGGGGTGTTGGCGGAGTTGGACCACGGAGACGTTGCTTTGGTCACCGATGCCGGGATGCCGGGGATCAGCGATCCGGGGAGCGAGTTGGTGGCTGCCGCCGCCCAGGCAGGATTCAAGGTCGAGGTCGTGCCTGGACCTTCGGCGGTTACGGCGGCCCTGGCGCTGTCCGGGTTTCCCGGCGACGCATTTCTGTTCCTGGGGTTTCTGCCCAGGCGCAAGAAAGACCGTCAAGCGCGCCTGCGTGAGGCGGTAGCCTCGGCTGTGCCCTTGGTGCTCTTTGAGGCGCCCCACCGGCTGCGTGCCACATTGGCTGACTTGGATACCGTGTTTGACGACCGGCCCTTGGCCGTGTGCCGGGAGTTGACCAAGCTCCATGAAGAAGTGTTTCGCGGCACCGCGGCCCAGGCGCTGGAGCACTTCGACTCCCCCCGGGGCGAGGTGGTGCTGGTGGTCCAGGGTAGACCGGTTGAGATTACGGCCCAGCCGGACGTGGCGGCAGCCGATGACCAAGCCGCGGCCGACATCGACCTGCGCCGGAGGTTATCCGGCCTTCGGCAAGAGGGAGTCAGGGCCAAGGACGCTGTGGCCTTGATCGCCGAGGCCACGGGTCTGGCCAAGAACCGGGTGTATAAGGTCTGGGTGGAGTTGGGCCGGGAGTCCAGTTAGGCCAATTTCCCAGATAATACCTTAAGTTAATTATATAGATTTGTGATATGCTTTTTCGGCGCGGCCGTGCGTGATTGGCCGCCTTGGGAGACTACAAGCAATTTCGTTTCGAACTTCTTCTAGAACCCGCGCCCATGGCCGGCTCAACAACGTTTTCTATGGTTGGTGGCTGGTAGGGATCAGCGGGTTCGTGATGGTTATATCCACCGTTCCGTTGTTCCACGCCATGAGCGTTTGGGCCGTGGCCTTGGAGCGCGAATTCGGCTGGAACCGCACGCAGTTGGGCTTTGCTCTCACCTTCACCCGGGTGGAGGGCGGGTTCATGGGGCCGATTGAAGGATATCTGACCGATAAAGTGGGCACCCGCCGGATGGTTTTCATTGGGTTGTTGATCCTGGGCGGGGCGTTCATCTTCTTCGGACAGGTGCAGAACCTATGGATGTTCTACCTGGCTTACGTCCTGATGGCGGTGGGCCAGGGACTGGGCAGTTGGATCCCCCTGATGACCATGCTCAACCGGTGGTTCCACCGCCGGAGGGCGATGGCCATCGGCTGGTCCAACATGGGCAGCCGGCTGGGCGCGTTGATATTGGTGCCGGTGATCGCCTATTCCATCGACCCAGACTACGACCGTCTGGGTTGGCGCATGACTGCCACGATCCTGGGCATCGTCATTATTGTGGTCGCCGGGCCCGTATCCAAGCTGATCCGCAACCAGCCTCAAGATTACGGGCTTTTGCCAGACGGCGACAAGCCAACCCCTTCCGGCGCACCCGCGACCGTGGTTGTGGACACGGCCGGGGCCGCCGGGTCCCGTCCAACTGAGGTCGACTTCACTACTTCCGAAGCGCTGCGGACTCCGGCGTTCTGGCTGATCGCCTTCGGCCACGGTTTCACTTCCATGGTGATCCTGGCCATCATGGCCCACCTGGGGCTACTGATGATCGACAAGGGCTACCAATTGCAGGACGCCGCCTTCGTGGTCTCCGTTTACACCGCCGTGGCCATGGGGTTTCAGCTGGTGGGTGGCTACGTGGCAAGCCGTATCCCCATCAGACTGGCCCTGGCCGCCTTCACCAGCCTGCAGGCCATCGGCGTGATAGCTCTGGTCTTCGCCGACTCTCTGTCCACGTTCTACTTGTTCGCGGTGTTGTTCGGCGCGGGCTTCGGCGGGCGGAACCCCCTGACCATCGCCATCCGTGGCGATTATTTTGGCTCCGCGTCCTTCGGGAAGATATTGGGCATCTCCACCGTGCCCATGAACGTGCTGCTGCTGATCGCCGCTCCGTTGGTCGGCTACATGCGGGATGTCCAGGGGACCTACACCGACGCGTTCATCATCATGGTCATCACCAACTTCGCCGGGGCGGTGTGTTTCGCATTCGCCAAGCGGCCCGAGAAAAAACCGGCGCTCCAGCCCACCACGGCGGGCGAAGACGCCGGTTGATCTTCCTCATATCCAGTAAAGGCGCTTAGGCTTGAGCCGGCCGTTCAGGCGCCCTTACGACTCCTGGACCTCGATGTCGTTGATCTCTAGTGCTGTGGTTGGAGTGGAGGGTTCTCCGCCCCTGCCGGTGGTCACTGGGGAGTTGGCGATGGAGTCCAGTATATCTTCGCCGCCGGTCAGGTTCCCAAAGATGGTGTAATTGGGCGGCAGGCCCGCGTCTGCCCCGTGGACGATGAAGAACTGGCTGCCGTTGGTATTGGGGCCGGAGTTGGCCATGGCCAGGATACCTTTCACGTACTTTTTGGTTACAGGCTCGTCGTCGAAGCGGTAGCCGGGGCCGCCGGTGCCGTCTCCCTTGGGACACCCGCCCTGGATCATGAAATTTTTAAGCACCCGATGAAATTTGCCGTCCTTGTAGAAGCCTTCACGGGCCAGAAACACGAAGTTGTTAACCGTCACCGGTACGTCCGCCGCGAAAAGTTCCAGGGTGATATCGCCGTGATTGGTCTTGACCGTGGCCGTATACGTCTTGGACTCGTCAATGGTCATCGCCGGCGGCGCCGAATACTGCTGGGGCATCTGTTTCCTCCGGTCCGTTCAGGTTGGATTCCCGGCCTGGATTGTAGCACCGGCACCGGGGGAGACAACAGGCGGCACGACCAAACGAAGAGGCCCGCATGCCACGCGGGCCTTTTACGCAACCGTTCCCGCCCATAGTCCGGAATTATACCCACTACGTTTTGACCGGCCCGAATCGGGATCGCGGCGGGGAAATTACGGCGCCGGGGGCTATAATTAAATAGCGGGGCAAAATAGTTGAAAATGGCAGGTGAAAACGGCCAGGGAAAATCTGCCAGAGACCGCCCCGCATCTCATTCATTAGATAGATGGGTCTTTCTTGGCTTGCTTGGAAAGACCCTTAAAGAACGGGGAAACAGGGGGCCTAAGTTGGAGATTCTTAAGCAGATGGGGGCCGACGGCCACGAGCAGTTGGTGATGGTCTCCGATGTTGGTTCAGGGCTGAGGGCCATCATCGCCATCCACGACACCACATTGGGGCCGGCCTGTGGCGGCACCCGCATCTGGCCCTACGAGTCGGAGCAAGAAGCGGTCTGGGACGCCCTGCGTTTGTCCCGGGCCATGACCTACAAATCGGCGGCGGCCGGCCTGCCCCTGGGCGGCGGCAAGGGAGTGATCATCGCCGACTCCCACACCGAAAAAACCGAGGCTATGGTCCGGGCCTACGGCCGGTTTGTGGACACCCTGGGCGGCCGCTATCTGACCACCACCGACGTGGGCAGCACCGGCCAGGATATGGAATATATCAAGCAGGAGACCGACTATGTGCTCGGCCTGCCAACCAACGCCGGCGGCAGCGGCGACACGTCGATAATGACCGGGCTGGGCGTCTATATGGGCATGAAGGCCTGCGCCAAGGAGGCCTGGGGGATCGAGTCCCTGACGGGCAAGACCGTGGCGATGCAGGGGTTCGGAAAGGTGGCGACCCACACCGCCCACCATCTGTTGAAAGAGGACGCCATCGTGGTGGTGACCGACGTTTTTGACGGCGCGCTGGACCGGGCCCGAGACCTCGGTCTGAGTGTGGTCAAGCCCGACGACATCTACGGCGTGGACTGCGACATCTTCGCGCCCTGCGCTCTCGGCGGGGTGATCAACCCCAAGACCATTCCCCAGTTGCGGTGCAAGGTGGTTGCCGGGGGAGCCAACAACCAACTCCTGTCCGACAGCGACGGCGAGAAATTGCACCGCCTGGGCATCGTATACGGCCCGGACTACATCTTGAACAGCGGCGGCATCATCAACGCCGAAGCTGAGATAGGCCGGAAATACAACCCGGACCGGGCCAGGGAAAAGACCGAACGCATCTACGAGACCATGGAACGGGTGATCGCAATTTCCAAGCATGAGGAGATCACCACGGCCAAGGCGGCGGACCGGCTGGCCGAGGACCGGCTAAAGTCGGTGCGGGGTATACGCCGGATGTACCGTTCCAACTAGCGGAATGATATCTGAGAAATAAAAAACGGCCGTCCCGATTCATCGGGACGGCCGTTTTTTTGTTACCGAGTTTCGCTGGAAGGGTCTACGAAGCTACTGATTCTGCCTCAAAACCGGCATCCCGGTGCGAGGAGTCGCAGAACGGCTTTTTCCCGGAGTGACCGCAACGGCACAGGCTCGCCCACTGGCCCTCAGGGATGCTGTATTCTTTGCCGTCTTTGTCCGTGATGGTTATGGGGCCGGTAACGCGCAGGGGACCGTTCTCCCGAATCTCGATGTTGACGTCTGCCATTGTATCTCCTTAGAAACTGCTCAAATCCTGGATAGATGGGCTGGCCGTGCCAAATATTGCGCCAACTACCGCGAACTAAAAGTAAGTCTGACAGTCAAGGATAGAGGTGTCAAGCTGGCTTTTAGGGCCTGAAACGGCCTCAAGATCAGTCAGATGCCGGCTCGGCCGCCACGGATTCGGACCGGGCTGCCGGCGCCGGTTTTGGACGCTCCCCTCTGAGCACCGCGATGGTGATTCCCACCAACAGCAGCCCGCCCATCATCCAGAAGGCCCATCTGAGCCCCGCCACGAAGGCGCCGGCGACCGCTGGGGACACAGCGTCCAGGCTGGGCTCAACCCCCCTTGCCCCCATCGTGACCACCACCACCGTGGTGGCGATGGCGATACTGGTCACGTTGGCCGAGTTGCGGACCAGTTGGGTCAGGGCCGACACCACACCGTATTGGGAGCGGTCAACCGCGCTCAATATTGAGCTGTTGTTCGGGGTATTGAACAGGGCCGTGCCGGTGCTCTGTAACATCAGCATGATGACGATCAGCAATACTGAAGATGACTCGGTGAGGGTGATGGCCATGATGAACCAAGCGGTGGCGGAGAGGGTAAGCCCTCCCACGGTCAGCGCCCGCCACCCGAACCGGTCTGACAACCGGCCGCTGAAGGGGCCCACCAGGACCAGGCAGAGCGCGGGGGCTATCAGCAGCCGGCCCACCTCCCAAGGGCTGAACTCCAGCACCCGCTGCAGGTAGAAAGGCATCATGAACCGGGCTGCCGAAGAACCCAGGAACGAGAACCAGCCAGCCGCGACGCCAAGTGCCACTAGTTTGCGTTTGAATAGCCGCATGTCCAGCATGGGAGACGCTGAGCGCAACTCCCACCAGATGAAGGCCGCGGACGCTGAGACTGTGACAGCTGTGCCGAAGAAGGTGATTCCCGATGTCCAACCAACCCGGTCGCCGTTGCCCACCACCAATAAGAACGCCAGCAGGGCCAGACCGGACAACGCCGCACCGCCCCAATCGAACCGCTGCCGGGCTTCGCCCTCCGGCAGTTCCGGCTTGTCCAGGGGAAGGATCAACATGGAGATGGCGATGGTGAAGATACCGATGGGCACGTTGGCGAAGAATACCCAGCGCCAATCAAAGATGCTGACCAGCAGTCCGCCGATGACCGGCCCCGCGATGGCGCCCGCGCCCACCACGCTCAGGTGCGTGCCCAGGGCCTTGCCTCGCTCGGTTCCGGGGAATGACGAGATCACCATGGCGATGCCGGAACTCTGCACCATGGCCGAGCCCACGCCCTGAAATACCTTGGCGCCGATCAAAGACCCCAGGTTGGGCGATGTCCCAGCCAACGCGGCGGCGGCGACAAAGATGACCATCCCGCCGACGTACACCTTCTTTCGGCCGATGATGTCGCCCAGACGGCCCATGGGCAGGATCAGGACGCTGATGGCCAGGGCGTAACCCACCACGATCCACTGGACGGTGGGCAGATCGGTGCTGAAATGCCGCTCGATGCTGGGCAACGCCACCAGAACGCTGCCGTGATCGACAACCGATAGGAAAGTCCCGATGCCGATGGTGCCGAACACCCACCATTTGAAGTTCGGGCTGGCCTTGATGCGGGAAATCACTTGGATACAGTACTCCTAAAATCCCCGCTATACGCCCTGGTGTTCGACCTGACGCCCGTCAATGAGCCTGCCGCACCCTGGGGAAGACCACATATGAGATCGAACCCAGAACGAGTCCGGCCAAACCGACAACGGTCAGCGCCACCACCACTGTGGTTAAGTCCACCAGATAACCCACTGCCAGGCTGGACATGAAAACGAACCCCTGGCTGTATAGATGCAGGCTGGTTACGCGGCTCCGCAGGTGGTCGGGCACCAACGATTGGATCAACGTGCTGGATGAAGTGCGGAAGGTCGCCTGGGCAAGGGACATCACGCCGATCAATACCAGGGCTGGGAACAGCCATTGGGAATGGGCGAACAAGACCACCGAGACGGATGCGAGCAGGATGGCCCACAGGCAGATCAGTCCCCGGTTCCTGCCGAAACCCACCGAGGCGATCGTTAGGGCCGACAGAAGCCCGCCAAACCCGGTGACGGCCAGCAGATAGCCGCCTGTGTCGGCGCTCCGGTGCAGGACTTCAACGGTGAACACCGGCAGCATGAACCAGACCGGATGGAGCAGGACGTTGGGTATCAGTCCCAGTAGTATCAAATGCCAGATCACCCGTTCTTGTTTCCTGACGTAATTGAGGCCCTCCATGAAATTGGCCCAGGGCGAACCACCCGAATCGGCCGGCGGTCTTTGGTAGTAGGGGGTCTTCATCGGCAAGAAGACCAATACCGTGGCCGCATACAGGCCGGCCTCGATGGTGAAGTTCCAGGTGAACCCCAAGGAGGTGATCAAGACCCCGCCGATGAGCGGGCCAATCATTCTGGTGCCGGTGATGGTCAGGGTGTTGGAGGCGTAGGCGTTGACCAGGGCTTCTCTGGGGACAGTATTGGCAATCAGGGTCTGACGCATGGTCAGGCTTATCGACCAGCAGATGCCCGACACAAATACGTAGATATAGGCGTGCCACCATTCCACGTGGCCCAGGTGCACCACGATGGCAAACGTGATGGCGGCGGCGGTCATGAAACTCTGGACGGCCATCACCAACTTTCTGCGGTCGACCCGGTCGCCCAGCACCCCTGCCCACGGGCCTACGACCAGGGTCGGCAGCGTCGTCATTCCGCCAACGGCTACCACCAGGAGTCCGGAGATGGCAAAAGAATCGGTCAGGTCGCGCACCAGCCAGCCCACGGAGAGCAGTTGCAGCCACTGGGCGGTGTTGGCGAAGAAATTTCCGACCCAGAGAAAACGGAAGTCCCGGTAGGCCCGCCACGAGTCCAGTGTCTGGAGACGCCGCCGCGGCCGCCTGCTGGCCTGGCTGGGAGCCCGCGTCACATCCGGGTCTTCGCCCCGCCTAACGATGATGCGGCCCTTGACGCTTCATATTTGATTCGGTTAAATTCAATTCAGATCCTGCTCATCTGTAAGATTTGGCAGATAGATTTAGCGAATTTGACCGGTTTTAGACCGGATTTTGGGAGGGCGCTGATATGCCTCTGTACGAATACCTCTGCCCCACCTGTAACCATAAGTTCGAGAAGCTCCAGTCCATGAGTTCCACCGGAGCCGATTGCCCCAACTGTGAGCAGCCCGCCAAACGCGCCATCTCAGTGTTCGCGGCCGTATCCAAGGGCGGCGCCGAGATGCCCAGCGCGATGGGTCCACTGCCTCCGTTGGGCGGCGGCGGGTGCTGCGGCGGCGGTTGTGGCTGCGGCCCGTAAACCACGATAATAGGCCGCGATAACCGGAACTCGCGTGAAACAGGGGCAAGAAACACTTGCCCCTGTTTTTTGTCTTTTGACTTTACGATTCGACGGGTCCAGGGCGGCGGCCCGGCGTGTTGCCACCCGGTATCGGAGCTTAGTCTAGGTCAGGCCTAACGCGCACCTTCCAAGCCCTTCAGCGCCCGTTGCCAACCGGCATACCGCCGGTATACCAGGTAGGCGCCTCCCGCCACGGTCAGCGCCACCGCCCCAGCGATGGTCCGGACCGCAACCCAGACCGTGGCGTCGAGCCAGAAGTCGTCGGGGAAGATTCGCACCAGATAGTCGGTCCGCGGGTCCAGTTGCCAGAAGTCGTTGGCGAAACTCAGTTGGTGGAACTTTATGAAGATGCTTTCAAAGTCCACCACGGCCAATATTCCGAAGACCGCCAACAACGCCAGGGTCAGGCCACCGCCGTAGGCCGCCCGCTTGGCCAACGGCTCTACGAACCGGCCCCGGTGCCTGACGAACCCGATCGAGGTCATGACGGCCAGATAGACCGCCGAGGCCAGGGCCAGGATGTATACACCCCACACCAACCGCTTAACGTCTTTCATGTGGGCTATTTCCCGGTCGTTGAACAGTTCTTGTTCCGTACCCAGTATCCGGGTATGCACGTGGAGCGGCTCGTCTCCGGAGTTGATGTAACCGCGGATATCGGCGCCGACTTGGCGCAGGTCGGCATCGGTGATGCCCGAGATGCGGGAGATGGAATACTTCTCGAATCCGTCGTTGTACAAGCCAGGGCTGTTGAATGCCCAGGTAACGCTGGCGGTGATCAAGAACAGCGGCACGGCAATGATGAAAATCGCCCAGGGGACCCAGCCTACGCGGCCCATGTATTCTCCATTGATTCCACCGGACCAAGTGTGCTGACCGGGCCACGCCTGAGGTCTTGAAGTGCGCGCCTGCCGGTCCAATCTAACTTAGCACCGGCTAGGTTGTGAAGCAACCGGCGGTCAATCTATAATTCGCCCATGCCGCCTCAAGAGGATTCATCCCCAAGCCAATCATCTCCCACCAGCCCCTTTTCCGAACAAGAACTGGGCACGTTTCAGACATTGGTGGACATCGTGGCCCGGCTGCGCGCGCCCGGCGGCTGCCCTTGGGACCGGGAGCAGACCCATGACTCCCTGAAGCGCAATCTACTGGAAGAGTCTTACGAGGTTATCGAGGCCATCGACCA
>JADFNR010000007.1 GCA_022563275.1 Chloroflexota bacterium
GGGATGGGTGAAGGCAATGGGCCACTCAGGGGCGGAAATCCCCCCAACCCCCCTTTACGAAAGGGGGGCTTTATCCCTCTTCCAGTGAAACGGAGCCGGGTTTACAGATCACTGACGGAAGCACCTGTTTCCCCCTTTCGTAAAGGGGGACTAAGGGGGATTTCCGCTCAAGCCAACCCGCCGCACCACCACCCCGCTGAAGCTGACCGCTGACGCTGTTAGCTGCCAGCTATTTCCCCTCCCAGACCACCCGTCCGCCAATGATCGTCATCATCGCCTTGATGTCCTTCAGGCCCTCAGGGTCAACTGTCAGTGGGTTGGCGTCCACCAATACCAGGTCGGCCAGCTTCCCCGGCGATATTGAACCCTTGTCCTCGGCCGTGCCCTCAAGCTCCGCGCCCGACAGGGTGTACATGCGCAGGGCCGATTGGACGCTGACCCGGCCTGAGCCTCCGGTATCGGGGACCGGTTGTCCCTGATAGTCCTGGCGGGTCACGGCGCTGTGGATGGCGGGCCACGGGTTGGGGTTGATCACCGGGGCGTCCGACCCGAAGGCGAGCGGTACAGCCGCGTCCCGCATCGCGCCGATGGCGTACAGATGGGCCTGCAACGAAGCTTCGACGTTTTGACGGTAGCTGGGGCCGTTCCAGTGGATGAACCCGGGCTGGGTGACCACGGCGCACCCGCTGCGCCGCACGGCGTCCAAGACTTCGGAAGGACACTCGGAACAGTGCTCGATCCGGTGGGGCGGGACTCCCGGTGGCAACGGCGGCAATTCCGAGATCACCTGGGCGGCGGCGGCGATCGCTTCCTGCTCCACGCAATGCACCGCCACCGGGTAACCGGACCGGCTGGCTTCGGCGGCGGTCTCCCGCAGCTCTTCCAGGCTGGGATGAAGGGCGCCGGTGCTCATGGTCAACATGATCTTGACGTGGCCGAGACGCAGACGGTGGCCTCCGGAACCCCACGATAACCCCGCATCAAACAGTTCCGCGCGGCGTCCGGCCCCCGCCATCATGGTGACTCTGGTTTGAAGCGTCTCCGAGTCTATCAGCTCCCGGAAGGCTTGCCATCTTTCCGGGCCGTTGTCCGGTCCGGCGTCCTGCGTCGACGTGATCCCGTAGCCCAGGAGCAGCCGGTTGGCCGCCGTCACCCCCTGACGCATCTTGTTCCGGCTGCGCCCGCTTTCCACCCGCTGGGACAAATAAGAGGCCATCTCGAACAACACGCCGGTGGGCTCGCCGTTGGCATCCCGCTCGATCACCCCCTCAACCGGGTCCGGAGTATCGGCGTTGATGCCGGCCAACTGGAGTCCCAGGCTGTTCAGCACCGTGGCGTGTCCCGACCGGTGGTCCAGACGCACTGGATGCCTGGGTGAGACCTCGTCCAGGTCGTGGCGGTTGGGATGCCGGCGCTCGTCCAGGGCCAAGTCGTCGTAACCGAAACAGCGCACCCACTCCCCCGGCGGAACGATGCGGGCCCACTCGAAGACTCGGTGGGTTATCGCCCCGATGGCCGCGGCCTTGCCGGGGCGGCAGTCCAGCTCCTGGGTGGTGCGGGCCAGCGACAGCAGGTGGATGTGGGAGTCGATCAGTCCGGGCAATAGGGTTAGGCCATGGCCGTCGATGACCTGAGTGTCCGGTCCCGCCAGACGTTGGATCTCATCGTTCTCCCCAACCGCAAGAATGCGGTCTTGGACGACCGCAACCGCCTGGGCGCGTGGCCGGGAAGTGTCCATGGTCAGCACTTCGGCCTTCACAATCACTAGGTCGGGTCGTTGCTGCATATCCTGAGGGTCTCTCCAGGAGCTGATTTGGCCTGTGGACAATCATAAACGAACAGCAAAAAGGGGATGGCCGGCCGGCCATCCCCTTAACTCTACCTTTAGTGGTTGGAAAAGTGTTAGCTGGACTCCAGTTATTGGACCCTAGCTATTGGACTCGACCAGGCGGGCCTTGTCCATCTCTTCCCGCAGCGCCGGCACCGGGTTGGGGTCGGCGAATACGTTTTTGTTGGAGTAGTCGGGTGCCTTCCCGGTGGGATTGGTGATCCATACCGAAGCCTCCAGGGCGATGCCGCTGAAGTCGTGGAAATATATGGAATGGATGAATTTGTGGTCAATCACCGTGGTTACTTCCTGGCCGGCGTCGATCAGTTTCTGCTGCAGCTCCAGCAACTCGTCCTCGGTCTCCACGTCGAAGGAAACGTGATCGAATTGGATCCGGCCCGCCGCTTCCAGCCCCGCGGGTTTGTGGAAGTCCTCGGCGCCCTCCCATTCGAAGAATGCGATGGTCGAGTTGGGTCCGGTCTCGAAGAAATAATGCCGCGCCCTAAGGCCGTTGGGGTCGTTTCCGATCGCCCCCACCAGGGGGAATCCCATCACGTCCCGATAGAAGCGGACGGTCTTTTCCATA
The DNA here is from genome assembly GCA_022563275.1 of Chloroflexota bacterium. Next base: position 2,415 of record JADFNR010000007.1, read on the forward strand.
TCGTTGGTAACCATCGCCAGGTGATTGATTCCGCGTGTCTTCATCTTGCCTCCAGGCGTTCTAGCCATCGAGTGATTAAGTATATCATCAGGGGCTGCGGGGGCCGGAATATCGGCCCTAAAAAGTACCTGCCAGCGATTATTGGTTGCTTACGCAAGTATTGTTTCCGCAACAATACAGGTAGAAAGTTGTATTGTCAACTATATCCTCGGTCCCTCTAGCGCCACCATAAAACAGAGATGGCATCGCCCCGTTCCGAGCCCCCAATGGGATGATGTAGAATCGCTCCAAGCCGGCACGAGGAGTTGAACGAGACCTTGCAAGATAGCGGCGGTATGCAGCTAAAGGCGGTGGTATTCGACTGGGACCTGACCCTGTGGAACAGTTGGGACATCCACCTGAGCCTGATGAATCAGACCGCCGACGCGTTGGGTTATCCGCGGCCAACCCCCGCCGACCTGGGCAGGGAGTATTCCCGTCCCTTCTTGGAGCACCTGGCCTGGTTCTTCCCCGGCGGCCAGGAGAAGGTTGAGGACACCTACATGGGGTTCTACCACGCCTCCGTTTGGGAGGAACGCCGGCTGTACCCGGGTGTGGCGGAATTGTTGCAGCGGCTCAAGGATAATGGCTACCGAACGGCAATCCTGTCCGACAAGCGGCAGGTCTTTGGTGTGCCCGAATTTGAGCATTCTAACCTCGGCGCCTCCGTTGATCAGGCGATTTTCTTCACTGATGGCATGGCCGCCAAGCCAGACCCGTCCGGCCTGCAAGACTTGATGAGATCGTTTGAGGTCTCGCCCAGTGAATGCCTTTTTGTGGGAGACAGCCACCGGGACATCGAGTGTGCTCGGCGCGCCGGCGCCCGGAGCGGAGCGGCGTTGTGGGCGACGGTGGAGCGGGAGCGGGTGTTGGCTATGGAACCGGAGTTTCGCTGGGAGAGGGTTGATGATGTCGGCGCAACTCTGGGATTGAGAGGCGCCTAGAGGACCGCTTTGCGTATGCCGGCGGCCTAAACCGGCAGCCCCAATACCGCCGCGTCGTGCTGTTCGTCGGCGTGGTAGGAACTGCGCACCAGAGGCCCCGACGCCACGTGCTTGAATCCCATGGCCTCCCCGGCCTTTCGCAGTTCTTCGAATTCTTCGGGCCGGTAGAAACGGTCGATGGCCAGGTGCCGGGGCGAGGGGCGGAGGTACTGACCGATGGTCAGCAGGTCGCAGTCCACTTTCCGTAGGTCGGCCATGGTCTCCAGGACCTCTTCGGGAGTCTCGCCCATTCCGACGATGATGCCCGACTTGGTGACTGTGGTGGGTTCGATGTCCTTGGCTTTGGCCAGCAACTCCAGAGAAAGCTGGTAATCGCCCTTGGGCCGTACCTTGGGGAAGACGCGCACGCAGGATTCGATGTTGTGGTTCAGGACCGCCGGTCCGGAATCGATGACCCGCTTCAAGGCAGGCCACGACCCGGCGAAGTCGGGTATCAGCACCTCGACCCGGCATTCAGGGCTGGTCTCCCTGATCTTGTTGATGCACGACGCGAAGATATACGCGCCGCCGTCGGGCAGGTCGTCCCGGTTGACCGAGGTGATCACGCAGTAGCGCAGGCCCATGGAATGAACGACCTCGGCCAGGCGTTTGGGCTCCTGCAGGTCCAGGCCATTGGGGCGGCCCGTGGTCACCGCGCAGTAATGACAGCGCCGGGTGCAGATATCGCCCAGTATCATGAAGGTGGCGGTGCCCCGGTCCCAACATTCGCCGATGTTGGGGCAGTGAGCCTCTTCGCAGACCGTGTGGAGCTGCTGGCCCTTCATCAAGTTCTGGAGCTCAAGATAGCGGGGACTGCCCGGCATCTTGACCTTGAGCCATTCGGGCAGGCGGGGCCTGATCTCCAATTTGTCGGCGCCTTGGGGCATTGGGTCTCCGGTTGGGGAATTCTGGGGTAAAGCTTCGCCTAGCGTTTGAAACCGTACTGCTCAGTCGATTATACCAAGGATAATAAAACGCTATAGGAGGCGAATGGGCGCGCGGCCGGGCCGTCCTTTCTCGGCGGCGATGGTGGCGTCGATATCAGCCACCGCCTGAGCCAGTTTGTCCTTGCTGTTCACCACCTGGTGGTTGAAATCGCCGGCCTGCCGCAGTTCTTCGGACGCTGTTTTCAGCCGCAGCTCCATCTCCGAGGTAGACTCGCTCATGCGTTGGGCCAAGCGCTCCTCTAATTCTTGAAATGAGCCGGGCACCATGAATATGAAGAGCGCATCCGGGGCCATCTTCCTAACCGTGGCCGCTCCTTGGACATCTATCTTTAAGATAACGTCCTTGCCTGCCTCAAGTCCGGAAGTAACCTGACTCCGAGGGACGCCGTACCAGCGGCCGTACACCTGAGCGCACTCCACAAACTCGTTCCGGTCCTTCATGCCGAGGAACGTGGGTTCGTCCAAAAAGATGTAGTCGATGCCGTCTGTCTCTCCGGCGCGGATGGGCCTGGTGGTGGCGGTGACCACGAAGTACCAGGGCCGGTCCAGCTTGCGAAGCTCGTTCAGGGCGGCGTCTTTGCCCACACCCGACGGTCCCGAAAGCACCACCAGCAGGGGCGGGGAATCATTCCCTGATGGCGTCGTCGATGAGATTTCGGGCACCCGGATTACTCAGCGCCCTGGAGCAGCAGTTCCAGGTCCTGCCAGAACTCAGGGTAGGACACCGAGGCGTCCGCCGCGCCGTGGACCGTGGTCTCGCCGCCGGCGAGCAGCCCGGCCACCGCCAGCGACATAGCCAGCCGATGGTCGCCGTGGCTCTGACAATCGGCCCCCATGAGGACACCTGCGCCGGCGCCTTTTCCGCGTATCACCATGCCGTCTTCCTGGGCTTCGATGTCAGCGCCCAGGCGGGTGAGTTCCGCCACGGTGGTGGCGATGCGGTCCGTTTCTTTCACCCTGAGTTCCGAGGCGTCGCGTATCACCGTGTCGCCGGTGGCGAAGCAGGCGGCCACCGCCAGGATGGGCACTTCGTCCAACATTCGGGGCATCAGGTCTCCGCCGATCTCCACGCCGTGCAGCTCGGTGGAGGTAACCAGAATGTCGGCCACCGGTTCTCCGCCCTCGGTGCGTTGGTCCACTAGTTGCAGGGCGTCGCCGGCGCCCATCGCTTGGAGCACGTCCACGATACCGGTCCGGCTGGGGTTCAGGCCCACGCCATGGATTAGGATGCGGGCATTTGGATGGCAGAGTCCGGCCACCATCCAGAATGCGGCCGAGCTGATGTCGCCGGGCACGGTGATATCGACCGCCGTCAACTCCGCTGGGTGGACCACCAGGTCCAGGCCGTTCTCTTCGATCTTGCCGCCCATTGCCGTGACCATTCGCTCGGTGTGGTCTCTGGAAAGGGCCGGCTGGTGAATGACGGTCTCGCCCACCGCGGAAAGGGCCGCCAGCATGATCGCCGACTTCACCTGGGCGCTGGCCATGGGCAGGTCGTACTCGATCCCCCGGAGGCCACCACCCCGGATGGTCAATGGCGCCAATGTGTCGTTCTGGCGGCCCATGATCTGGGCGCCCATCTGTACCAGCGGATGGACGATCCGATGCATGGGGCGGCTCCGCAGGGAACCGTCGCCGGTGATGACTGAAACGAAGGACTGGGAGGCCAGGACCCCTGAGAGCAACCGCATGGACGTGCCGCTGTTTCTCGCGTCCAGAATGTCGTAGGGTTCGTCCAGTTGGGGGCCTTTCCCACTCACCCTGTAGCTGCCGGGAGCCCCAGCGGGTTCGATGCTGACGCCCATGGCTTGCAGGCAGCGCATGGTGGAGATCACATCTTCGCCGCCGGAAAGGCCCTGCACCATGGCGTCGCCCTGGGCGATGGCGTTCAGGATCAATGAACGGTGGGAGATGGATTTATCGCCGGGAACGGAGAGGACGCCGCCCAACGATGCGGGACGGCTGATGCCACGGGAGGGGCTGGACGGAGGGGCGGTGCTCATGGTGTGGTCTTACTCGCATCGGCCGGGTCTGGCCGGTGGACGGATGTCACCACCGCTATCATGCGGCTACTTCTTTTTAGCCCGGTCTTTTTTATCCCTGCCAAAAACTTTCCTTTGCATCTCCATCGCCCGGCGGCCCATGAACATCTCGCTCATGCTTTCACTGAAGGAGGGAATCTCGGGGGAGATCCGGTCCATTTTTGTGAATATCCCCGCCTGCCAACGCGCCCGGGCTTCCATGGCTTCTACAAAGACCTTTTCCACGGCTTCCGGGTCGGGTCCGTTCTCGTCGGCCAGCATGTTGCGGAGGTCGTAAAGTTCTCTGATATAGGAGTCGATCCAGGCGACGATGGGTTCTGGGTTGGTCACGCAGATGTCCCGGTGCATCACCGGGTCGCCCGACGCCAGGCGGGAAAGATCGCCGAACCCCGTGGAAGCCAATTGGCCGATGTCGTCCCAGTTGGCGCTCTTGGCGGTGCAGCCCATCAGCGCCACCGACATCATAAAAGGCAGATGGCTGACGGCGGCCACAAAGCTATCGTGCTCCTCCATTCCGATGAAGAACGGTTTGGCGCCGATCGACTCGGCCAGGGTCGTGATCGAGGAAACGGCGGCTTTCTCGGCGTTGACACTGGGAACGATGCAGTACGCCTTGCCCTTGAACATGTCGCCGTCGGCGTTCTCCGGGCCGGATAGTTCCTTGCCGGCCATGGGGTGACCGCCCACGAAGCTGACGTGCTTGGGGAGAACCTCTTCGGCCCATTGCAGCACCATTCGCTTCGAGCTGGCCACGTCCGTTACCACGCACCCTTCTTCAAAATCGTTGGCGGCGGATTCCATCATCTCCCGCATCGCCATGATCGGGGTGGCGAACACGACCAAGTCGGCCCCTCTGATGGCGTTGGCCAGGCGGGCTTCAACCTTCTTGAACGCTCCGGTTTTCTGGGCTACGGCGCGGGCGGTACTGTCGTAATCGGTGCCAACGACATCCACCTTGAGATTGGAGTTTTTTATGGCCAAGGCCAAAGAGGTGCCAATCATGCCTGTGCCTACGATCGCAATTGTGGTCAAAGGTCCCTCCGGTGACGACCTGGCTGGCTGTATCCGCCCAGCAGGCTCTTTCTGATATCGTGCCGCCAGCCTGACTGGGAATCTATCTTACACCATTGGATGCGCGCTAGAAAACTTGGATCACGGGGCCGCCGGAAAAATCTTGGCAGAGGCGGGATCGGTGGCCTAGATAAGCCTCGGTTATATACGGGAGGCCAGGGCCGCCTCAACGATGTCGGTGCGGACCACCTTGCTGTAGGGTTGCCGCTCCTTGGCAAGCCCGGCGGCGATTAGTATGTCTTGGAGGTTCTCGTATTCGGGCTGTGCCAGCACCGGGTCCGCTGGCCAATTGTCCTGGGCCTTCAGCCTGGCAACCGATTTAACCACCAGTTCCAAACTCACCTGGGGAAAGAAGCCGGACACCGCTTTGCCAACCTCTTGGGCGTCGTTGGCCGCCAGCCAGTCCAGGGCATTGGCAAAGCCGGCAGTGAACCGATGGACGGTCTCCGGCTGGGACTCCAGGAACCGGTTGGTCGCCGCGAAAGAACTGTAGGCCAGGTGCCCGTTCTCGGGGCCCAGGGCTGCCGCCACATGCCCCGTGCCGTCGTCCAGCAGTTGTTCCGCTGCGGGTTGGGGCACGTGGATAAACTCGGCTTGGTTCTCACGGAATGCGGCTATGGCTTCATCCAGGGACAACCCGGTGACCAGGTCCAACTCCTCCGGCTCAACGCCATGCCGGCGCAGTGCGAATTGGAGCGAGGCCCAGGGCATGGGAGAGAATCCCACGGGGATCAATCGGGCGCCCTTCAGCGACTCCCATCGAAATGGTTCCTGTTTGGTCCGGCTCAAGACGAAGAACCCGTCCCTGGCATTGATCTTGGCGAAGTGGACCGGGACCGTTTCCGCCCCCCAATCGGAGGCGATGATGGACCGCATGATGCCGCTCTGAGCGATGTCTGCTGCGCCCTGGTTCAGGGCGCTCATGGGATGTGCGAACTCGGGCGGGCAGGTCTTGAAATCAACGTCCAGACCCTCTTTCTCCAGGAAACCACCGGCCACCGAAACGTAGATCGGAGTGTAGAACACGGAACGGAAGGTCTCGATGAGCCTCAGTGGCAGACGGTTACTGATGGAAGGCAAGTTGTCTCCTTTAATTCCGCCGGTGGGTCCGCCGAATGCGGGGACCGGGTGGACCTGTGCGCTAGGGGCGGCTAGGCGTTGCGCTTAGGCCTCAAGGAAGGGTAGCAGTGCGCCCAGGAAAGCCTCGGGGTCCTCCACCTGGGGGATATGGCCCAGTCCGGGCAAAACCACCTTCTGGGCGTTGACGATATTGTTGTGTAGGAGCTCCTCGCCTTCCCGCAGCCGGTCAACCTCGCCGTAGAGCACCATGGTGGAGGAGGCTTTGATCCTGGGAAGCCGGGACATGATATCGTAGTGCGCCAGGGCCTCCATCAGTTTTCCGACCCACACACCGGCCTTGGCCCGGCTTTGGTTGTTGGCGTTCAGCCATTCTTGCCTGGGGTTGGCGAAAGTCGTTGCTTCCTTCAAGCCTTTTAGGGTTCGCGGCTTGGGCATCCCTTTTGCATCGAATTGACTGGCTGCTTCCTTCAACCGCTCCTTGGCTGTGCGTGGGCCCCAGACTGGGCACCCCACCAGCACCAGTTTGTCCACCCGTTCCGGGAAGCTGGCGGCGGTCTCGGCCGCCAGGACTGCGCCCACCGAGTTCCCGACGATATGGGCCCGGTGGATATTCAGCACCTGACAGGCGTGGTCGAGGGCCTGGGCGTAATCGGGAAGATTGAAATGACGATTGGGCTTGTCCGAATTGCCGTGCCCCAGCATGTCAAAGGCGTAGCAAGTGTAGCTTTGGGCCAGGGAATCAATCACACCTTCCCAGGTCCAGATGGATGTGCCCAAAGGGTGGAGCAGGACGACCGGATACCCGCTCCCCTTCTTAACGAAGTGCATGTTTCCCGATGGGGTGGGAACGGTATCGGTCAGGTCACGGCGTACGAACATGGAGCCCTTCCCCTAAATCGCCTTGCGGAACGGGTAATTGGATTACATAACGGGCGAGTCAGGCGCGTATGGTACTCACCGTCAGGCGCTCTGTCAATTTGGCTACGGCGGCAATTTCCGGTTGACCTTTTAAGCCTGGTGTGGAAGAATTTACATCGAGCAGGCATGCTCCCGCCCGAACATGTGGTGGCGGGATGCACGCCCAGGCCCCAGTTTCTCTCTTGCTTGGAGAATACCCAGAAACCGCGACACCGGCCCGCAACAACTAAAGGGTCAAGGGGGCAGGGTGATGGGTGAACCTACTTGGACCCGGGAAAAACTTCGGCGGCTGGTCCACCGGGAGATCGGAGACTACCGGCTGATCGTTGTCTCCAACCGCCAGCCTTACGTCCATGATCTTGTTGGCGGCGAGCTTAGCTATGCCTCTCCTGCTGGCGGGTTGACCACCGCCATTGACCCTCTGATGCAAGAATGCGGTGGCACTTGGGTCGCCTATGGGGGCGGCAAAGGCGACTGGCTGGCCGTGGACGACCAGAACCGCATCCAGGTCCCTCCCGACGACCCTTCCTACACCCTTAGGCTGGTTTGGCTCACCGAGCAACAGCAGCAGGGGTATTACTACGGTTTCTCCAATGAAGGCCTGTGGCCGCTGTGTCACAACGCGTTCGTCGAGCCAACCTTCAAATCCTCTGACTGGGAGACCTACAAGGCAGTGAACAGCGAGTTCGCCAACGCTGTCTTGGACGAGGTTGACGGCCGCCCCGCCGCCGTTTTCACCCAGGACTATCACTTGGCCTTACTGCCCCGCCTGCTGCGGGAGGCGGACCCGGATATCATCACCGGCCAGTTCTGGCATATACCCTGGCCCACCTATGAGATATTCCGTATCTGTCCGTGGGGCGACCAACTCCTGGATGGCCTTTTGGGCAACGACCTCCTTGGCTTTCACATCGGAGACCACTGCGACAATTTCATGGAGGCCGCATACCGGGTGCTGGGGGCCCGGGTCCACGACGAGTACAACTTGGTCTATCAAAGGGACGAGCCGACCCTGGTCAGGCCATTCCCCATCAGCGTCGATTTCGAGCAGATAACCCAGGAGTCTCAGAGCCCCGAGGTGACCGCCGAGGTTGAAAGATTGACTGAGGAGATGGGGCTGGGAGGCATGATCGTAGGTCTTGGCATCGACCGTATCGACTACACAAAGGGCATCCCCCACCGGATCCGCGCCTTCGGGCGGTTCTTGGAGAAGTACCCCGATTATGTGGGAAAGATCGTGTTCATCCAGGCCGGGGTGATGAGCCGGACCGACATCGATGCATACCAACTCCTCTCGGACCAGATAGATGAAGAGTTGGACAAGGTCAACAGCCGCTTCGGGACCGATAATTGGCTGCCCATCATGTATCTGCCTGACGACCTGCCTTCGGTCACCCTGGCGGCGCTGCGGCGGATCGCCAATTTCTGCGTGGTCAGTTCCCTGCACGACGGAATGAACCTGGTGGCCAAGGAATACGTGGCCAGCAGGTTCGATGAAGACGGAGTGTTGATCCTGAGTCCATTCACCGGGGCCGCCAGCGAGTTGACCGATTCCGTGATCGTGAACCCCTACGCCACCGAGGAGTTCGCCACGGCCATCTGCGAGGCCGTGGAGATGCCCTACGAGATGCGGCACGACCGGATGGTGCGGATGCGCAGCGTGGTTGAGGAGAACAACATCTACATGTGGGCCGCCCGCCTCTTTGTCGATCTGATGCAGGGCACCCGCCGTTCCCGCCGCCCGATCCGCAGCTTCTAGTCCGGCCGCTCATCCGATGCCCCATCTGCTCAACATCTGGCCCACCGTGAGCCGCCAATTGGCGGGCTCGCCCCGAGTCCTGCTGCTGTTCGACTATGACGGCACCCTTACGCCGATCGTCGCCCGCCCTGAGATCGCAACGCTGTCTGATGAAATGCGCCGGTCGCTGTCGGTCCTGGCCGCCATGGACCGGTTTGTCGTGGGTGTCGTCAGCGGCCGAGGCCTAGCCGATCTGGAGGCTTTGGTGGCGATCCCCGGGCTGGTCTACGCGGGCAATCACGGTTTGGAGATGCGCGGCGGAGGGATGGATTTTTTGCATCCGGAAGCCCTGGCCTTCGAGGCGTCCCTGGCCGAGGTTGCCCGGTTGTTGGAGCGGGCGTTGGCGGAGGTTCCCGGCATCTTGGTGGATAACAAGCGGCTGACGCTCAGTGTCCATTTCAGGAGCACGCCCGATTCATACAGCGCCCAGGTGAACGCCACGGTTCTGACCACCGCCGCTCCCTTTGTGGAAGCCGGACAGATGAAGATCACCAGAGGCAAAAAGCTGTTGGAGGTCAGGCCCAACCTGGACTGGGGAAAGGGCAAGGCCATCGAGAAGATACGCGAAGATTGCGGAGATAGCCCGCTAACAATGTTCTTCGGAGACGACGAGACCGACGAAGATGGTTTCGCCGTGGTGCAGAATGTGGGCGGACTGGCCGTGTTTATCGGCACGCCCCGGCACGGAACTATCGCGCTGCACCAGTTGGATACCCCCGCGGAAGTTGGCCAGGTGCTGGCGCTGTTGGCCCGGCTGGACCAGCCGGCTGAATCAACTGGGACGGGGGTCTAGAGCCGCCCGTTCTCTTCCACCTGGGCCAACTTTTCCAACCGTCTTTGGAACCGGGGCTCGGGTATGAAGCGGGCGTTCAAGAAGGCCTCCAAAACACCCTTGGTCAACCCGATCCCGATGACCCGGCCGCCGATGCAGACCACGTTCATGTCGTCGTGTTCGACGCCCTGGCGGGCCGTATAGGTATCGTGGCAGAGGCAGGCCCGGATGCCCTTCACCTTGTTGGCTGTGATGCAGGCGCCGACCCCGCTGCCGCAGATGACGACGCCCCTTTCCGCCTCTCCCGAGCATAAGGAATGGGCCACGGCGACGGCGAAATCAGGGTAATCGTCGTCGGGGTCTAGGACATGGGCTCCGATGTCATTGACCTGGTGTCCTTCCGACTCCAGCCACCTGACAATCTCCCCCTTCAATTCAAAACCAGCGTGGTCCGCGCCGATGGCCACTTTCATCAAGTTACTCCGTCCGGACAGTTAACCCAGCATAACCATTGTGCCTATCACGTGCAAGGCCGTTGGGGACAATTCGTGCCTGAATTTTTCAGAGACTGCTCAATTGGTTTAGCCCATGTGGTTTAGATAGAATGCAGCCCAGAGTATTCAGGCCCCACGGCCAGAATCGATTCCCATCAATCCCGGCTTATGCTAGAATGCCCTCGCTTCAGATTGGCCCGGTGTATTTTTGAGGCGCTTGATAGGGCGTTTCATATTCCGCGTTTTTGATTCAGATCCAGATGTCGTGCTGATGATCAAAGCGGTCTCATTTGACTTCTACAACACCCTGGTCCGGTTCTGGCCTCCCCTTGAGGAGATACAGCAGGCCGCCTGCCACGAACTGGGGCTGACCGTCCGGGAGGACGCCATCACCCGCGGCTATGCCGTGGCCGATGTGCTATTCAACCGGGAGAACGAAGACCGCCCACTATCCGAACGTTCCGATGAGGACCGCCTCGAATTCTTTGGGCGTTACGAGCAGTTGATTCTGGAAACCGCCGGGGTCTCCGTGTCCCTGGACCTGGCGAAAAGGGTCTGGAAGATGGCCATGACGGTCCCCAAGGACTTTGTCCCGTTCAACGACGCTGTCCCCGCGCTGAAGCAATTGAAAGAGGCGGGTTACAAAGTGGGGGTGATCACCAACCTGCGCCGGGACCTTGATGAGCTGTGCCGGCGGGTTGGACTGGCGCCCTACCTGGACTTCACGGTGGGTTCGGAAGAAGCGGGGATGGAAAAACCCCACCCACCCATATTCTTGGCCGCCCTGAAGCGGGTTGGCGCCGAGCCCCAGGAAGTAGTCCATGTTGGCGATCAACTCCGTTCCGACGTCATGGGCGCCCAGGCCGTCGGGATGCAGGCGGTCCTCATCGACAGGAACGGTTACGGCCCCGAAGCCGTGGACTGTCCAACGATCGCCAGCCTGTCTGAGTTGGTCAAACTCCTGGAATGCCTGAACCAGGCCTGAGGCCAAACTATCTGTGGTGGCTATCCCCCGGTTGATGATACCCTGTTAGGGTATTTATTTCAGACAGTCGGCCATACGGCTGGCAATGCGGCCGGCGCCGCGCTGCGCCGTGCCCGGCGGGAGAGGCCTGATGGCGGAAGAAACCCAGACCACCAAGCAGGACAACGAACCGGTTCGTATCGCGGTTTGGTACGACTATATTTGACCCTGGTGTTACGTCGGCCTGGAGCGGGTCGACAAGTTGGCCAACGAGTACGAGATAGCCGTTGAAGGGAAGGCTTATCTGCTGCGGCCCGACACCCCCAAGGAAGGCGTCGAACGGCCCCAGCGTTCCGGCGAGACCGCCGACGAACTGTCTGAACCGCTGCGGGGCCAGGCCAAAGACGCCGGGCTGATCATGAAGCCTCCGCGCAGGACTCCTAATACCTTGTACGCCTTGGAAGCCACGGAGTACGCCCAGCAACACGGCAAGTTCCTTGAGTTCCACCACGCCGCGTACAAAGCTTTCTGGGAAGACCGGCGGGACCTGGGCGAGCTTGAAGTGCTCCACGCGGTGGCCCACGAGGTGGGATTGGACGCCGACGAGATGGTGAAAGACCTGGAAGAGAAGACCTATGCCGAGACCGTTATGGGCCAGTATCAAGAGGCTCTTAAGTACGGGATCAGCGGCATCCCAACCTTCTTGGTGGGGAACCTTCTTTTCACTGGAGCCCATCCCTACAACATCTTCAAATCAGCCATAGAGCGCTTCCTGAACGAGGGAGTCCCGCCAGCTTCAGAGTAATTACACGGTTCCGGGTACCGCTTAAAAGCGCGGATGGACCATGCACCATCTGTTTCGGAACTCCGCCACTGGCGCAGCGGCGGGGTTCTAACCCGCTCTTGCATGCGTAAGCCAGGCTCCTAACGGCCAAGGCATTCCCGGGCTGACAGGCCTCTCCTTAAGAAGGGCCTCTTCGTTTCAGCAACCACCGGGGCGAAATAAAGGGGCAGGTTAGAAACCTGCCCCTACTTCATTTCCCAGAGATTGGTCACCCTGTTGTGTTCGTTTGAGCGACACCTGGGATGCCTGATGCTTGAGTTTCTAAATTTGCGTTCCTGGGTCAGTCGTCGGCGGGAGCCGGCGCCAGAGAAGGACCGCCCTGGGCCGACTCTTCATCATCGTCGATTGGAAGACCGTAGTTGACCGCGTAGAGCCTGGCGTAAACCCCGCCCTTTTTGGCCAGCAGTTCTTCGTGGTTTCCCATCTCCACCAACTTGCCGTGGTCCAACACCACGATATTGTCGGCGTTCCGCACCGTGGAGAGCCGGTGGGCGATGACAATGGATGTCCGTCCCCTCAACACCCTTTGCAAAGCCCGTTGAATCAGCACCTCGGTATGGGTGTCGATGTTGGCGGTGGCCTCGTCCAGAATGATAACCCGCGGGTTTCCCACCACCGCCCGGGCGAAGCTGAGCAACTGCCGCTGACCCACGCTCAGGTTGACGCCCCGTTCGGCCAGCACCGTGTCGTACCCTTGGCCAAGGGCCATGATAAAGTCATGGGCCCCAACGGTCTGGGCGGCGGCTACAACGTCGTCGTCGGAGGCGTCTTCGTAGTTGTAGCGGATGTTGTCGGCCACGCTGCCGGAAAACAAGTACGGTTCCTGCAGCACCATGCTCATCTGGCTGACCAGGGAATGCCGGGTAACGTCCCGGATGTCGTGGCCGTCCACGGTGATGCGGCCGCTAGTGACGTCGGCGAACCGGTGTATCAGGGTGACCAATGTGCTCTTGCCGGCCCCGGTGGAGCCAACTAATGCCACATTCTCTCCGGGTTTGATGTGCAGGTTGATCCCCTTCAAAACGTCAATACCATCGACGTATTGGAAGTCCACGTCTTCGAACTTGATCTCGCCTTTGATCTCAGGCAGCGTGATGGCGCCGGGTTTGTCCACCACCTCCGGTTTCAGGTCCAAGACCTCAAAGATACGGACTCCGGCGGCCATCGCCCGCTGCAATTGGCTGTATTGCATGGTCAGGTGGCGCACCGGCTCGAAGAACCGTTGGATATAGAGGGCGAAGGCCAACAACACCGCCCATTCAAGGTTTCCGTTGTTGAACATGATGCCGCCCACCAGGACGACCCCGAACCCCATTCCAACCCCCATCAGGACTTCCACAAAGGGCTGGAGCGCGCCGGAGTACCGGCTGGCTTCCAGGTTGGCGTTCAGGTGCTCGCTGTTCAGTTCGTCAAAGTGCTCCATATTGGCTTCCTGCCGGTTGAAGCTCTCCACGACCCGGACCCCGGTGATGTTCTGGTTGTACTCGCCGTTGACCATGGCGATGGCCCGGCGGATGCGCATGAAGGAGTGCCGGGCAAATTTCTGCCAGTATCCCAGCACGAAGAAAAGCACCGGCAGGATGCTCAGGCTGATCATGGCCAGCCGCCAGTCGATCCACAGCATGATGGCGATGATGCCAACCAGGCTGAGCATGTCGGAAAGGCTCTGGACGATCAGCTCAAAGGTCTCCTGGAGCTGGAGAACATCACTCTGGCTGCGGGACATGATGCGGCCCACCGGCGTGCGGTGGAAGAAGGAGGGCGAAAGTTCCTGCAGGTGATTGAACATGCCGGTGCGCAGGGAATAAAGGATACCCTGCCCGACTTTGGGGATGTATATGAATTGGACGAAATTCGCCCCGAAATGAAGGACGGTGACACCTGCGAATAAGAGGCCGATGATGTGCAGCCGCGAAACGTCTCCGGGTTCTATCGCCCAGACGATGCCTTTCATCACCAGCCAAGGGATGGCCACGTTGCCCAAGGTATAGAGGAGCACGGCCAACACGGAGATGAGGGCGTCCCGTTTGTAGGGCCAGATATAGGTCATCAACCGGACAACGACCTTGTGGTCGTAGGCCGCGCCGACGATGGTCTCGTCGGACAGGCTGTCCATGTTGGCGACGTTCATCCCGTGGGCGCCTATGCCCCGCATACCGCCCATCATGCCGCCGACTCCGCCTCCCGGCCCAGCAGCTCTCATCAGTCGTCTCCTATCTCAGAAGCCAGCCGTGGGGTACCGCCGCTACGGGCGCCCCCGGTTTGAATTTCCTTATCCGGCGTTATCGAGGCGTCCAACAGCAGTTCCTCTTGCGGCTGCAATTGCAGGTCGTAGATATCCCGGTAGAAACTGTTTGCCGCAAGGAGCTCTTCATGGGTCCCTTGCTCAGCGATCTGGCCGTCTTTCAGCACAACGATCAGGTCGGCTTCACGGACGGTGCTCAGCCGGTGGGCAATGACGAATGTTGTCCGGTCTTTCATCACGTTGACCATCGCCCGGTGAATCATCCGCTCTGTTTCCACGTCCACGCTGGACGTGGAGTCGTCCAAGATCAAAACCGGAGGGTCGGTCAAGATGCTGCGTGCGATGGACAGCCGTTGGCGCTGGCCTCCGGAAAGGGTTGAGCCGCGTTCTCCGACCCAGGTGTCGTAGCCGTCTGGCAGGGAATCGATGTGGTCGTGGAGCTGGGCCACCGTGGCGGCTTCGATCACAGCTTCCCGGGTGGCGTCTTTCACCCCGTAGGCGATGTTGTCGTGGATGGTGGCGCTGAACAGGAATACATCCTGTTGCACGATTCCCACGTTGTGCCGCAGGGACTCCAAGGTGAAGTCCCGGATGTCCTGGCCGTCGATCGTGATACGCCCTTCTGAAACATCGTAGAACCGTGGCAGCAGGTTGACTATGGTGCTCTTGCCGCTGCCGGGGGCGCCCAGGATGGCGGTTATCTGACCCGGCTCGGCCGCGATGCTGAGGTGCTGCAACGCCGGCATCCGTGACTCGTAGGCGAAGGACACATCTTCAAACTCCACGCGTCCCTGAGGTCTATCCAATACTCTGGCGTCCGGCTTCTCCACCACCGGAGACTCGGCGTCTATCACATCGAAGATCCGGCCTCCAGACGTGATGGCTCTGGAGAACGAATTGATGATGAAAGAGGACATTCTGATGGGGAAGGTCAACTGGCTTAGATAGAGGATGAACTTGGTCAGGCCGCCCTCGGTCAGGTTTCCCCGGATAACTTCCCAGCCGCCGTACCAAAGGATCAGACCCATGCCCGAGGTAAAGAACAAGGTCATCCAGGCGCTGTTGGTTCCCTGCAGCCGCTCTGACTGGTAGTACTCTTCCCGGAGCTCTTGGGCTTTCTTGGCGAACTTCTTCTTCTCGAACTCCTCGGAGGCAAAGGCCTTCACCACGTGGATGCCCACCAGGTTTTCCTGAAGGATGGTAACCGCTTCGCCCATCCGCAGTTGGACCTGCAGCCACATGCGCCGCAGCCTTCCCATGACGATGGAAGACCGTATCACGATGAAGGGCACGAAGGACAAACTGATGAGGGTGAGCTCCCAGTTCATAAAGCTCAGTATCAAGATAAGGGCGATCACCCGGACCACCACTTCCAGCGCACGGACCAAGCCCATGTTGACGAACCGACGGATGGCTTCGACGTCCGCCGTGGCCTTGGACATCAGTTCGCCGGTGTGTTCCTTATCGTGGTAGGCGAAACTCAGGTGCTGGAGTTTGTCGTAGAAACGGTTGCGGATTTCGTAGGAGACTTTCTGGGACAGGGAGTCCGTGCAGTAGGTGCGGGCGAAATCCAGGAAGCCCCTTAACAGGCTGACGCCAAGCAGGGCCAGAGCGAAGTAGGTAAGGGTGCGGGTGCTGACTGATTCGCCGGAGACCAAGAGGTCGATGGCTTCGCCGAATATATGGGGTATCAGCAAGGACACGCCGATGGCGGCGAGGAAGCTCAGATAGGCTAAGATCAGGCGGGCGCGGAATTGCCAGGCGATCTTGGTGATTCGGACGAGGATCTGCATCTAATAGTTCTTGACTGTTCCACCTACCGCAGAAAAGGGTTACGTCGCGGCCGTCGAAAATCGACGCGCCGTTCTATAAGGCTGAATGCGGAACGGAAATTTGAACTGCCCGGTATTGGAATCCATTCCTGACGCCGTACCTGGCAGTGAACCAATCATAAACCCTAAGACGCGGCCAGTTCAAGCTGAGCGCGGGCCTGATGTGGTGGGCCGGGCCTCGGTAGATCGACATAACAAGGGCCTCCGCCGTTTCCAGCGGAGGCCCTTTCGACAGCGGATAGACGTGAACTGGGTGGTTAGATCACGGTTTCATGGCCCGGATATTGGCTCCCATCGTTTCGAAGGCGTGAGCGCTCGCCTCGCCTCCCGCGCCCAAGAACACATCTTTGGTGGAAACCAGTTCCACATCCGACAGGCCGGAACTCTGGATGGCGTCCAGGTACTCTCCTTCCAGGAGAGCGCCGCCGATTCAAGCGGTCCAGAGGTCAACGTTTTTCTTGGCTTCATCGGGCACCTGCTTGTAGACCACGATGTCGGCCAGATACAGCCGTCCGCCGGGCTTCAAGACGCGGAACACTTCATTGAAAACCGCGTATTTGTCGGGAGTCAGGTTGATCACGCCGTTGGAGATGACCACGTCCACCGACCCGTCCGGGGCCGGCAGTTCCTCGGCGTAGCCTTTTTTGAATTCCAGTTGGGTGAGCCCCAGGTTTTTCGCGGTCTTCCGGGACCGTTGCAACATGGCGTCGGTCATATCCACGCCGATCACCTTGCCGGCGGGACCAACCAGTTTGGCGGCGATCATGCAGTCGAAGCCACACCCGGAGCCGATGTCCAGCACCGTTTCGCCCGTGGCGATCTCGCCCACGGAGAAAGGATTTCCGACACCGGCGAAAGACTCTACCGCCTCGTCCGGCAGGCCGTCCAAGAGTTCTTCGGGGTATTCCAGAATCTTGGCCAACGGCAGGCCGTGATGGAAGTGAAAGGTCAGTTCGGGGTTACTCGCAACTTCGGTGTATTTCTCCTGGATCTCTTTGCGCAGTATGTCTACTTTCGGTGCAACCTGAGTGGCCATATCCGTCCTCCAAACGAAACGCAGTCTCCAATAATGGTAGAACCGGTTACCTAGGTGTTATCTGTGAGCGATTATATCAGCCGCCAGGGTTTTTGGATTGTTGGTGCGGGCGTTCCTGCTGGTACGCAGGATCTCCGCGTTGGCGAACCCGGCGTTCCGGAACTCGGCTAGGAAGGGCACCCCTTCCTTGGCGCCGGCAACTCAAGAGAACCAGTTGGCGAGGCCGGCCTTTTCATCTTCGTCCATCGGCTCGCGGAGAACTATCTCCGCGCCGTACAGCACTCCTCCGGGACGGATGACCCGGGCCAGTTCTTGGAAAAGGCCGTACCGGTTTGGGTTGAGGTTGAAGATCCCGTTCACCAAGGCGACGTCGAAGGTGCCGTCGGCGAAGGGGATCTGCTGCCCTTCCGCCTCCCGGAAATCCACATTGACCGCACGGGCCTCGGCGGCTCCAGCACGGGCATGGGACAACATCGATGGGCTGAAATCCACTCCGTAAACCCGGCCCGTGGGCCCGGTCTTCGCCGCCGCGATCAACGCGTCGGTGCCCCCTCCACAGCCAAAATCCAAGACTGTAGACCCGGCTGGAATCTCGGCGAAAACGGAAACGTTGGATACGCCGGTAAAGCGGTCAACAGACGATCGAGGGAGGCTTCGCAACAGGTCTTCCGGGTATCCAATGCTCAGGGCGAAGTCGAATCCGAGAGGGAATGGATGGGAGTCTCCGGGGCTGTCCGCGGCCTGGGAATAGGCCTCCCGGACCTTGTCTAGCAACTCGTCCGCCAATGTCGAGTCAATCTGCATGCGCCATTCTCCGAAACCCGGAATATCCAGAGTCTACCGGCGTGCGCGCATAAAGACAAATAAAATATTTCAATATATCAGATATATATTGATTTATAGATCGGTGGTCACCAGGGAATTTGGATTGGCCCGGCAAAAATTCCGGCTTCAAGGGGCCGGAAAGCTGGGCGCATGGAATCTGCCCGGATTTGAGACTAGATGGGGATTACATGTGGTCAGGGACGCTCATGCCCATCAGTTCCAAGGAGCGGCGGAACACGATCTGGGCCGATTCCACCAACTTCAAACGGGCGGCGGTTATGGCGTTATCCTCCTCGTTGGAGGAAACCACCCGGCAGTTCTCGTAGAAGGTGTGGAAGGCGTTTGCCAGCTCGGTGGCGTAGTGGGGCAGGCGGTGGGCTTCCAGGGTTTTGGCCATCTGGTCCACCAACTCCGGGAGCTGCAGCATGGATCGGATCAACTCGAGTTCACTGGGGTGGGTCAACAGGCTGACATCGCCGTTGCTCCAATCGATGTTCCGCTCCCGGGCCAGTTTGATTATGCTGGAGTTCCGGGCGTGAGCGTATTGCACGTAATAAACCGGATTCTCGGAAGACTCTTTCTTGGCTAAGTCCAGGTCAAATTCCATCTGGGTTGACGGGGCCCGGGCCAGGAAGAAAAATCGGCAGGCGTCCGTGCCAACCTCATCGGCCAGTTCCTTCAGCGTCACCAGGTTCCCTTCGCGTTTGCCCATCCGCACAACTTCATCGCCACGGCGCAAGGTCACCATCTGAGAGATGAGCACGGTGAGGCGGTCGCGCTCGATGCCCAACGCTTCCACCGCCGACTTCATCCGTGGAACGTGACCCTGGTGGTCGGCGCCCCAGATGTCCACCACGACGTCAAAACCGCGTTTGACGAACTTGTTGTAGTGATAGGCGATGTCGGAAGCGAAGTATGTGGGCTCCCCTGAGGAACGGACCACCACGTTGTCTTTGTCGTCGCCCAGCATGGTGGAGTTGAACCACATCGCGCCGTCCCGTTCCGACAGATAGTTTTTCTCGCGGAGGAGATCGATGGCGGTGTCGTAATCGCCTTCTTCGAACAAGGTGCGTTCGCTGAACCAATTATCGAATTCCACCCCGATACCGGCCAGGTCTTCCCTGATAGTGCTCACCATCTTCTCGCGGCCGATGTCGCCGATCTCTTTGAGGGCCTGCTCTTCATCCTGGTCAAGAAAGCGGGACCCTTCCGAATCCGCGATCTCCTTGGCTAGGTCGAAGATGTAATCGCCCTTGTAACCATCGTCGGGCATCTCCGCTTCCCGGCCAAGAGATTGTTTGTAGGCGGCAAGGACGGATTCGTAGAACAACCGCATCTGGTTGCCGGCGTCATTCACGTAATATTCCCGGACGACTTCATATCCGGCCGCCTCTAGGATGTTGGCCAGTGCGCTTCCCAGGACTGCTCCTCTGGTATGGCCCACGTGGACCGGCCCCGTGGGGTTGACGCTGACAAATTCCACCATCATCCGGCGGCCCTGGCCGAAGTCGACATTGCCGAACTGGCTCCCGGCCTGGCGCACCGTCTCCACTTGTTGTTGCAGCCATGATTCCTTCAGGTAAAAATTGATGAAGCCAGGCGGCGCGGCTTCAACCCGCTCGATCACGTCGCCGGTGGGTATATGGGCGGCCAGCGACTGGGCCAAATCCAAGGGATTGATTCGCGTGGCCCGGGCCAGGCGCAGGGGCAGATTGGTGGCAAAATCGCCGTGGTCGGAGTTGCCAGGCCGCTCCACCTGGATCTCGGGCATGGTCTCCAATTGCAGCACGCCCTCTTGCCGGGCGGCCTCCAAGGCCTGGGTCACAAGCTGCTGGATGGTTTCGATCATTAACAGAGCCGGCATCGGCGGAAGGTCCTCGAGGGTTTGCCTGATTTGATTGGTTTGGCCTGGCCATGCCCGGTGCAATGAAATAGCGAAAGGCGGCCATTCAACGGCCGCCTTGCTTGGGTGGCACTAGCCTATCTTACCACATGCCAGGGGCGGTCCAGGCACGGATCAGGGCCGGAGTTGGAGCGTAAGCCCAGCCCGGTTTAACCCTCTGATTGAAGGAGTGTCGGGAAGCAGATGTCCGGGCACGGGGCTGCCTGTTACAATTGTTGCAACGCTGATTTCCCACCTGTGCCGAGCCTGTATAAACGAGAACGCTGCCGCCGGCCGGTTACGGACCTTCACTCAGCGGACCATCTCACCCCTGGCCGATCGGCGGTTCGCGCCCCGGCCTATGCCCAGCAAGAACCTGCCTGATAAGAACCACATGGAACAATCTCAGATAACACCACCCGGCTCCCGTGCTGAAGACCAGTCCAGGCCATCTGAAGAGGTGGTCCATGAACTGGTGCGGGAACTTGAGCGCCTCCTGGAATCCGGTCAACGGCCGGAGGCCCTGGAGCGCTTTGGAGGGTTGCACCCGGTGGACCAAGGCGAGGTGCTGGCCGGATTGCCCCGGGAACTTCGGCAATCGATGTTGGCGGAGCTGGACGCCTCGGTAGTGGCCGGCATCCTAGAATTTCTGGAGCCCGGAAAATTGGCCGAGATGGTCGGCGGCCGAGAACCCGCGGACCTGGCCCAAATCCTCGACCTGACCGGCCCAGACGTGGCGGTGGACCTGCTGCGGCAGATCCCAGATGAGAAACGGCAGGAAACACTGGACGCCATGCGTGACGCAGCCGAGGTGACCGGGCTCCTCCAGTATCAGGACGACACCGCCGGCGGTCTGATGACCCCCGATTATCCGGTGGTGATGGAGACCACCACCACCCCCAACGCCCTTGACCAGCTCCGGTTATTGGGCTCCGGCGCCGAGGATATCAACTCGGTGCTGGTGGTGGACGGCCAACAACGTCTGGTTGGGTCATTGAGCATCACCCGCCTGGCGCTGGCCCGTTCCAATTTTCTGGTGGGCGACATCATGGACCGGGAGATCAATTCGGTCACTGCCGAGACGGACCAGGAAGAGTGCGCCCGGATGATGCAGCGGTATAACCTGAGCTTCCTTCCGGTGGTGGACGGAGAGGGCCGGTTCACCGGCGTGATCTTAGCCGAGGACCTGGTGGACGTGGTGGTGGAAGAGGCCACTGAAGACATGTTCCGCATCGCCAGCGTGGGCGGGGAACGGATCGCCGGCCCGCTCAGCAACTCGCTTCGCAGCAGGCTGCCCTGGCTGTACATCAACCTGGCGACGGCATTTTTGGCCGCCGTGACGGTCAGCCTATTCGAGTCCACGATCTCCAGGGTGGTGGCCCTTGCGGTCTTCCTGCCGGTGGTCGCCAGCCAGGGCGGCATCGGCGGCACCCAAACGGTAACCCTCGTGGTGCGGAGCATGGCCCTGGGCGACCTGCCCCGGCGGCTGGGATTGCGGCTCTTGGCCCGGGAGTTGGCCCTGGGGCTGATCCACGGAGTGGCTTTGGGGGTGGTGGTCGGAATCGTGGCCTACCTCTGGAAGGGAAACTTCACGCTGGGCGTGGTATTGGGCCTGGCCATGCTGGGGAACATGCTGGTTGCCGGGATGTTCGGGGCCGGAGTGCCGCTTCTGCTGCGGCATCTGCGGATGGACCCCGCGGTCTCCTCGGCGGTGTTCGTCACCACCTTCACCGATGTGATCGGCTTTGTACTGTTCCTCGGCCTGGCGGCGATCTTTATTGACCGCCTGGTCTAGACCGGACCCGTGATTCGGCATCCGCAAGAAGACAAGATGGGGGAGATATGCCCGGACAGATAGCCCTGGTTGGCGGCGATGAGTTCAGGCCCGGCTGTGAAGAGATGGACGCGGAAATCATGGGGGCGTCGGGCCGTGATCCGGCCAAGGTCGTGGTGGTGCCGACGGCGGCGGTCACCGGGCCGGATAAGGCCGCCAACGACGGCGCGACCCACTTCGGCGCCCTGGGCGGAGATGCCAGCCGGCTGATGCTGCTGGAGCGGACCCACGCCGAGGACCCGGATTTCTTCGCTCCGGCTATCTTGGCCGATGTGGTCTATTTCACCGGCGGCAGTCCCGAGCATCTGCTGGAGACGGTCCGGGAGTCCGCGTTCTTGAAGGCGCTGCTGGCTTCAGTGGAACGGGGCTCGGTGTTGGCGGGCTCCAGCGCGGGAGCAATGGTCATGGGGTCGATGATGCGCCGCCCCGGGGGCGGTGGTTGGGTTGAAGCCTTGGGTCTGGTTCCCGGGGTTGCCGTTCTGCCTCACCACGAACGGCGCGACCGGGCCGAGACCTCGGCGGAATTACAAGGATCGGCGCCCAGCGGACTGACGTTCTTGGGCATCGACGCCCGCACCGGATGTCTGGGCGTGCCCGGCGACTGGCGGGTCGTCGGCTTCGGCCGGGTGACCGTCTACCAGGGCTCGGAATGGCATACCTTCAACGCGGGAGACAAGCTGCCGGCCGGGTTCTAGTCTGCGCCGGACCATCCCCGCCGCCATCGGCGCCC
Source organism: Chloroflexota bacterium (assembly GCA_022563275.1). The sequence goes on from JADFNR010000007.1 coordinate 24,751, forward strand.
CGGTTCCTGGTTGCACTTCCGGCACAGTTCAATGGAATCAGCCCTCAGATTAACTACGGCTAGGTACAGAGGTTTTGACGAATACGGTGATACTATCCAGCCGCCTGCCGCCTCATCTCCGCAACCTGGGCGGCGTCCACCAAGAGCAGTTCCTGCTGGTTGGTCCCGCATTCGCCGCCGCCGCAGCCGCACCCGCAGTCGCTCTTGGCGGCGTTCCGCAGGCCGCCACATCCGCACCCGCAGTCTTGCTTCTGTTCCGGGGTGGTCAACTCTTGGACTCTGATTTGTTCAACCATAACTTCACCTCTTGCAGTTGATTCGGGTCCTTTTCTCCGGCGCCCAGACAGGTACAAGTTTCAGGGGAACACTGCAACATCGTATGGCCGGCGCTGGCCTCTTTTTGAGACGCTGCGAAGTGTGCACCAAGGCTTTGGAGGTCATCTTTTAGATGCTCTAGGTCGGCGATCCGCTGGTCCACTTCTCGCAGTTTCCGGCGGAGCACCTCCTGGAACCGTTCCTGGAAATCGTCGCACGACCCGGTGCTGGCCCACTCCACCAACTCCCGCACTTCGGTCAGTCCCATATCCAGCGCACGGGCCCGGCGGACCAGTTCCACCCGGCGGACGTCTATATCCGAGTAAAGCCGGTATCTTGCATCGTTACGGCTGGGCTGGGGAAGGACACCGACTTCTTCATAGTAGCGAATGGTCTTACGTGGGACGCCCGCGAGCTCCGATAGTTGGCCGATGGTCAATTTCCGCTCCATCTCGAACCTCTTGAACGAGCCTAAGCCTTCCACCTACTGGAATGTCAATAGGCTCCGGCCATGATCTTTTGGCACAGGGCGCAACGGTCTACTCCCGTAGTTTACTCGCTTTTCCCTGCGTAGCTGGAACCTCTCCGCGGGCGGCCTCCGGAAGCTTTCCGCCCCTCAGAACGGAAGCGGCGATAGCCAGTATCCCAGCGATGCCGAGGACTCTGCAAGCTTCTTCCAGCTCCTTCTTCCTAACCTGGGGCAACTCTTCGATGGTACACACTGGGGGATCGCCCAGAAGGGTAGCAGCCTCGCCTTTAGTTCCAACCGATAGGCATACCTGCACCCCCTCACCGGCGTACTTGGCTAAGGCGCCACCGACAATCCTGGACTCGTCGTCGGGGTGGGCGAATACTGCCAGAAGGCGATACCCTGTCGACATAGGCTACACCAATCCCTACCCAGGGGTGACGTTAGAGCGCAAGCTCCCGGCGCTCCATGGGAACCCTTCAACACTCAGCCGAAAACAGTTCCCCTTCCACCCTCAGGATGGTCCCCGCATCTATCAAGCCCGTGATGGCCACGTGTACGAAGGGGTCGTTTCCCGTTTTAAGGTAGGTGACCCCGCGCCCGCACTCTGGGCACACATAGAACTCGGCAATCTTACCTACTTTGTCCATGAATCAACCTCCAGCCTCCAAGGCCCTGGTTCGTCGGGCGAACCCTCTGGACGAACCTAGACCTTCCAGCCCCTGTAATGTCAAGTCAATTAATCAAATAGTTCTTAGGGAACTTTGCCCTCCCCTCGACTGGAGGGTGTAATGTAGTTGTGCCGCACCTTAGCCGGGGAGAAAAGCCGTGAATCAACACACGATGAAGATTGGGGAAATCGCCGAGGTTACCGGTCTAACAGTCAAGTCCATCCGGTATTACGAACTCCTTCAACTATTGCCGGAAGCCCCGCGGACAGAATCTGGCTACCGATTATACGGCCAAGACGCGGTCCAGCGGTTGCTATTCATCAAGAAGGCCAAGAGGATGGGGCTTTCGCTGGACGAGATCAGAGATATTCTCGCGCTGCACGAGAACCAGCAGGCGCCCTGCGTTCACGTGATGGCCCTGATGGACCGGAAGGTCGCGGAAGTTGATGGAATCATCGAGGACCTGCGGTCGTTTAGGCAAGACCTGACTACCCTGCGAGAGGAGTCGGCCAAACAGCTTGAAAATCTTCCAGAAGGGAGCGCGATCTGCTCCATAATCGAACGGAGCATACACCACAAAGGAGAGTTGGCCCTCGCTTGGCTTGAAGGGCGTCAGATGGGCAAGGCCAACCGCTGAGGCGATTTTGGAACGTCCTTGACTCTGACCTCGACGGGAGAGTGTAGCCTCCACCTAATAGCCAACGAAGGAGGCGTTTTATGGCACAGGTGGAAGCCCACGATCTTCAGGTACTGGATAAAGGAATCCACTGCTCCGGTTGCGAGGCACGGATACAGAACGTGTTGTCCAAGCTGCCTGGGATCCAAGAGGTCAAAGCGAATTACAAAACCCAGAATATTCTAATCAAGTTGGACCGCCAGAAACTCACGGTCAAAAGAGTGAAGGAGAAATTGGAAGAGCTGGGATACAGCACGGAGTAACGATATGCGAGTACAAAATGCTTATGCGTATGCTCCCTATGTATTCCTCGCCGGGGCGCTTTTCGCCTTGGGCGGCCTGGGCTACTTGGGCTTTCTGGCTTTCGTGAAAGGCCTCCTGATGCCCAACGAGTTCGCCGCCTACGGCCTGGTCATCACCACTGTGGCGGCGGCCACGGCTTCATTTTTCTCTCCGTGTAGCTTCACCGTGCTTCCCAGTTATATCGCCTTTGCCGGCTCAGCGAACGACGTTGAGCCCGGCAGAAGGCTTCAAAATGCCCTCAAAAACGGTCTGGTGGCAGCTCTAGGGGTGATCACGGTGGTGGTTGTCCTGGGAGCCCTGATCGGGTCTCTGGGCACCGGAATTGGGTCCGACCTATCGATTACCGGGTCAGACCCGAGTGCCTTGGCCAAATCGCTCCGGATCGCTATCGGCGTTTTTGTTCTCTCCATGGGCGTCGTACACATCATGGACCTTTCCCACCGGATACCTCTTCTAGGCAGGATATCTTCGCTGGCCATTCGGGCTGAAGGTGATGGTGGGGCGTCCCTACGGTCGGTCTACGGCTACGGGGCGGGATACGTGCTGGTTGGAATCGGTTGAGTGGGCCCCTTCCTGGCCGCGGTCGCGGCCTTTGCACTGAGCACCGGCGGATTCCTGATAGCATTTCTGGCCTTCCTACTTTTCGCGGCGACCATGGGCGTCTTAATGCTGGCTGTATCCCTGTTGGTGGGCGCCTCACAAAGCGTCGCCCTGAAGCGGCTACGGGCCTCCAGCCGGAACATCCAGCGGTCTTCTAGTGTGCTTTTGATACTGGTGGGGGCCGGGTTGATCTACTTCACTCTGGATTCCGGCACATTCCAAACGATCTTCATACCGGGGTAACATTCTTGGCGTCCCGCTATACCGACGGCGTTTGCCGAGGCCGCGCTGGTGGTCGTGTCGAAGTCCTAGGCGTGGCTTCGGGGTTGCCGTTCTGTCCCACCACGAGCGGCGCGACCAAGCCGAGACCTTGGCGGAATTACAAGGATCGGCGCCCAGCGGACTGACGTTCTTGGGCATCGACGCCCGCACCGGATGTCTGGGCGTCCCCGGCAACTGGCGGGTCGTCGGCTTCGGCCGGGTGACCGTCTACCATCGCTCGGAATGGCGGACCTTCAATGCCAGAGACAAGCTGCTGGCCGGGTCCTGACCCAACCACGCCTTGTCCCTTGGGCATAGCCGCCCCAATTCCATTGCCAATCCCCAGTTGAGCGGAATCAGCCACACCGCCGTATCAATGGCTATGGCAACCTCCAGTGGACTGGCCGACGGGTCGCTGGACCCGCTGCATTCTGGGCCGGCAAGTGGACTCAGCGACGGGTTCTTATCGCTGATGATACCGGTGCTGGCGGCCATGGCGTTATCATTGGCATTGCCCGCGATTTCCAGGGTCGCGACTTCCAAATAAGAAAAAGTCGCGACGCCGGATAAGCCACCACCGGAAGGGGAGCGAATCGAAGTCCAGCCCGTACGCCAATGGATTTCCAACTGCTCGGCGCCGTGACATCCAGAATGTGTGGAAATTTCGGTTGTGGGACCATACGAAGGAGACTAAATATGTCCAACATTCCTCAGGAATCACAGATAGATCAAGAACGGGAGCCAATCCGGATGCTTGGGATTTCAGGGAGCCTGCGCAAGGCATCATTCAACAGCGGGCTTTTGCGCGCCGCTCAAGAAATACTTCCAGATTGGGTCGATTTTCAGATATTCGACATCAGGGAGATCCCATTTTATGACGGGGACCTTGAGGCTGAAGGCGACCCGCCATCCGTCGTTGACCTGAAATCGGCGATTCAGAACTCCGAGGCGGTGATTTTCGCCACGCCCGAATACAATTGGGGAACATCGGGAGTTCTGAAGAACGCCATCGATTGGGCCTCCCGAGACCGGACGGAGGGCTCGCTGATGGGGAAAGCCGCCACCATAATCGGGGCCGGAGGCCGGGCTGGGACCGCCCGCGCCCAGATGCAACTGCTTGAGACCCTCAGCGAGACGGGAGCGCTGGTAATGGTGAAGCCGGGGTTGCAGGTCATGGCGTTCGCCGACCGGCAATTTGATGGAGACGGCAATCTGATTGGCGAGCAAACAAGGGAACTGCTGGGGAAGCACCTGGAAGCCCTGATCAAGTGGGCCGTCCAGATCGCCCGGCCCCATGAATTTGTCCAGTACTCCTGTGAGATGGACGTGATTACTGCCTGAGTTTAGGCGCCAGACCCAAGATTGATCGTGTGCCCTACTTGCGCCGCTCCCGCAGCTTCTCGTACACGGCTTCGGGTTGAACGCCGGTGGCGGCCAGCAGGACCAGGGAGTGGTAGATCAGGTCGGCCACCTCTCCGGGCAGGTTTTCGGTATCGCCGATGGCTGCCGCGATGGCCGTCTCTCCAGCCTCTTCCACGACTTTCTGGGCGATGCGGGGCACACCCTCTTGGAACAACGAGGTGGTGTAGCTGCCCTCCGGCATCTCCCGTTGGCGGTCTTTGATCACGGCGAACAACTCAGCAAGGATGCTGGGGCCTGAATCGGTCGTTTCATATTCGTCGGGCAGCCCCTCCAGTTTGTTGAAGAAGCAGGAGACCTCGCCGGTGTGGCAGGCCGGGCCGTCGGGGTCGACCTTCAAGAGAATGGTGTCGGCGTCGCAGTCCAGCCAGGCCTCTTTCAGGTTCAGGTAATTTCCTGAGACCTCGCCCTTGTGCCACAGGTCTTCCCGGCTGCGGCTGTAGAACCAGACCTGGGTCCCTTCCACGGTGCGCTTCAATGAACCCGGGTTCATGTAGCCCAGCATCAAGACCTGGCCGGTGTTGGCGTCTTGGGCGATGGCGGGCAGCAGGCCCTGTTCGTTGAGTTTAACTTTCATAACTTGCCTTTTGTTAATTCTGTTTGCCAGGTATTGATACGGGTTTGGGTTTCGAGGTTAGACGGCCAGGCCGTTAGCCAATAGCTTGGGCAACTCCAGCAGGCTGGTTATCTGGTGGGGCGGGACGGGCAATTCCGGGTCCAATGGCCGGTTGTCCCGGTTGATCCATATGGGGTGCATGCCGGCCTGGGCCGGGCCCAAAACATCCTCCAACTGCCGGTCTCCCACGTAGGCGGTTTCCCCGGGAGACACCCCCAACCGCTCCAACATCAATTGGAACATCTCGGGCCTGGGTTTGTAGATCTGGGCCTGCTCCGAGGTGAGGACCATGTCGAAGCCCACCTCCAGAAGTTCCAAGTTGGGCAGCAAGAAACCGTCGTCGGCGTTGGACAATATGGCCGTCCGCCACCGCTTCTGAACTTCTGACACCGCGTCGTCGGTCTCGGGATATGGGTCGCGCCGGGACACGTCGCGGAAGAACTGCTCGGTCGCGGCCTGGGCGTCGCCATCCAGATTCAGGACTGAGAAGGAGCGTTCAAAACCGCCCTTCCAAGCGCTGAAGTAACTCTGAAAGGGCCGGTCTGGGTCCACCCGGGTGGTTTTGAATTCCTCTTCCGCGGGCAGCCAATGCTCCCACAACTCATCGACAGTGCTGTGAAGGCCCTGCTGCTCAATGATCTTGGCAAAGCTGGACTTGCCAGAGCCATGGGGGTTCTGGACCAGCGTTTCATACATGTCGAAGATTACAGTGGTGATTCGAGGCATGGATAGCTACCTAATATGATCGATTAGGGGCAGATCGGAATGCTAATCCGGCCCCTCATAATTTGGCCGGATCGGGATGCCCTTCCCTTTTAGGTATTCCTTGGCCTGGCCGATGGTGAATGTTCCGAAGTGAAAGATGCTGGCGGCCAGAACGGCGTCGGCCTTTCCCTGGTCGAGGGCTTGATACAGGTGGTCCAATTCGCCGGCACCGCCGCTGGCGATCACCGGCGCCGGCACCGCCTCGGAGATGGCGCGGGTCAGATCCAGGTCGTACCCCGACAATTGCCCGTCTTCGTCCATGCTGGTGAGCAGTATCTCCCCCGCGCCCAATTCAACCACCCTGACTGCCCATTTTACCGCGTCCAACCCGGTGGGTGTGCGGCCGCCGTGGGTGTAGACCTGCCATTGTGAGTCGTCATCCAAGGCCACATCGGCAGCTTCGGGAGTGGGCTCTCGATCGCTGGGCTTCCCATCAGTGGAAGAGACCCGTTTGGCGTCGATGGCCACCACGATGCACTGGTTGCCGAAGGCGGCCGCGGCCTGGTGGACCAACTCCGGGTTATTGACCGCGGCGGTATTCATGCCGACCTTGTCGGCGCCCGCTTTCAGCATCCGGCGCACGTCCTCTACCGAGCGGATCCCGCCGCCAACGGTCAGGGGGATGAAGACCTGTTCCGACACCCGCTGGACCACGTCCACCATGGTGTCTCTGGAATCGGAACTGGCGGTGATGTCCAGGAAAACCAACTCGTCGCCGCCTTCCCGGTCGTAAAAGGCGGCCAACTCCGCCGGGTCTCCAGCGTCGCGAAGCTCGACGAAACTAACGCCTTTGACCACCCGGCCTCGGTCCACGTCCAGGCACGGAATGATACGTTTGGTCAGCACAGCGGGATGTGATCTCCAAGGGTTCTCAGGTCGTTCTAGCAGTATAACACCGTGCCTGGGCGCTCGTGGCGAGCCTGCCTGCCCGCTTTTGGCGGGCCTGTTTGTCCGCTCGTGGTGAGCCTGTCGAACCACCGCTTGGGTCAAGGTTGTTTCCCGCCATAACCATGACTTATGCGCATCCTTCGACGGGTCCCCCGATAGATCGGGGAGATTCTCGACAATAGTCGGAGCTCAGGACGAGCGGATTTGTGGGCCACCCGTCCGTTAGCGGTGAGGTCCGGACGGGAGGATCGGCATCAGGGCAACAATCGAATCACCTTTAGGGCGGTTGGCCCCATTGGCGTGGCTGTCCTCCTGCGCTAGAATGGGCCTACTTTCTCATGGAGGACATCATGGCCATAACATTAGACGAAGCAAATAAAATGGTGGCGGGCGCCATCGCCAAAGCCAATGAACTGAACATCAAGATCAATGTGGCGGTGTGCGACGCTGGAGGCCGGCTGCTGGCTTTCAACCGCATGGACGGCGCCATCTGGGGCGGCGCCTACGGCGCCCAGGGCAAGGCGGTGGCTTCGGCGGCTTTCGGCCGGACCAGCGGCGAACTGCAAGAGCGGGCCGAATCACCGATCATCAAAGGGATCCTTGGCGCTGAGGGCGGCCACGGCATACCCAGCCAGGGCGGTGCGCCGGTCATGCGGGGCGGCGGCGTTGACGGAGCGGTCGGCGTGGGCGGCGGTACCAGCCAGCAAGACGAGGACTGCGCCAAGGCCGGCATCGCCACGGTTATTTAACCGCGCCTCACGGAACAAGCGCGGTAACCGAAGCCGGGCCGCCACTGCCGCCTTCCAGCCGCAGCAAGCCGATCACCAATAAGGCTCCGGTGAAGGGCAGCAGGTCAAGGTTGGTCAGGTTCTCCAACACTATGAGGCGGTTCGCCAGGGCCAACCGGCTTACGGAAAACCCGGTGTCGGCCCCCGGCTCGGCCCCAGCGGTGTCAGTGCCGATCCCGGCGGCGCTCCGGCCCTCAAACAACAGCCGGGCCGCATCCAATCCGAAACCCGGAAAGTGAAGTTGGTCCGCGCTGGTCCCGCCCAGGTAATCATGGGGGCTGTTCCATCTGGCCTGCCAGCCGGTGCGAAGCAGCGCCACGCAGCCCTGGGGGACCGGGCCGTGGTCCGATTCCCAGTCCAGTACATCGTTCATGGTGAGGGCGTAGTCCCGGTCGGCCTCCGCCAGGGCCGCGATGTCGATAACGATCGCCGGCCTGACCAGGTCTTGGGGAGAGAAGCTCTCGTGTCCGGGCGCGCCGGTCTGGAAGCTGGAAGGGGCGCTCAGGTGAGTGCCGGAGTGTTCGCCCATGGAGAAGCGGCGCAGGAAATAGCCGTCTTCCTCGATATCGGCCACGGTCTCGAATTCCACAACCGGGTCACCAGGCCATTGAGGAATCCCGGGGTGAACGGGCCAACTCAGGTCTACGACTTTGGAAAATGAGATGGACCCGCCGAAAGCGGGTCCATCATTCTGCGGCTGGGTCGCCATCAAACAAGCCCCCTAACATCATCCGCCCATTCTCCCGCCAATGGGGTCCCGTGGCAACCCGGCAAACTGCTACTTTATGGAGCTGGTTAGTGCGCCGCTGCTTGCAGCGTACCGGCCGCTCCCAGGATGGCCTCGCGCTTAACATGGCCGTCGATCCATACCATGGCCTCGCGGGAAGTGCTTTTGGCGGTCAGCTCCGGACGTTCGGGACGCCGCCCGTACACCGAATAGCTGATGGAACGTATCTCTTCGTCTATGACGTAGCCCCGGTAATAGATCCTCATTGTAGCCGCCCTCCTCCGGTTGCCGGCGGTCGTCCAGTCCAAGATTTGGCTGCTGCGAGACGCCGCCCTGATCCCGTGCGTGTTTCGATTGCGGTCATATGTTCTATCTTTTCACCGGGAGGGTCAACGGGGGAATGTCATGCGACGCGCACCGTGCCGGGTCAGCAATCTCCCACGAACACGGTGCCCAAGATCACGTGAGGAAGTAGCGGCTGGGCAAGCGGGCCGCCGCCTAGATACGGCCCGCCAACATCGGCTGGGGCTAAACGGCCAGACCCGCCGCCCCGTGCAGTCAGGTTCAATTCAGTCGCTCCTCCCTGCGTCCAGACGACGGTCTGAGCGGCAACGTGGCCCGCCACCGTGAAATTGATGGTTTGGCCGCCGAAGGAATAGCCCGAGAGCTGTTCAACCAGCAATAGATAACTGCCTGACTCGACAGTTGCCGTGGCCGCCAAATCGCCGTTGATCCATGCGGAGACTTCCACGCCGTCGGCGGCGGCGGAACAACCGGCCAACCGCGTCGGCAGAAGGGTTGGCTGGGTCGTGTGCGATGGGGCCGGAGCCGGTATCTGGGTTGCGGTGGGCGCCGGCGCGGTGTTGAAGGGGCCGCCTATCATGGTGGTGAAACTGGTTGGCTCGGGAGTGGGAACGGAGACACTGAGGGTGGGCGTGGGTGATGGTATCGGCGTGGCGCTGATCAGCGCCTGGACGGTGGCTTGGACCCGCGCCGTGATGGTGGCTTCGGCATCTGTTCCGGCGGTCGTCTGGCTGGCGGATTCAGTCTCGGATACCACAGCCTGGGCCGTGGCCTCCAGGGCCGGAGACAGCGGAGTGTGAGGGGTGGCTGTTTCGCCACAGGCCAAAGCCAACAGAATCATGAAGACCAAGACCGCGCCCAGCCGCTTCATTCCCATCCTCCCAACAACCACACCTGTTTCAGCTATTTTTTATCCGGCCGGCCGCACCTACAACCGGTTGGTCTTGTTTTGCCCTAGGAGCGTCTGCCGTGAGCCTTGGCGGCTTCTTCGATAAATTCGTCAAGGGGCCTGCTCTCTTGGACCGACGATTCCATGTCCCTGACCACCACCTCGCCCTTCTGTATCTCGTCGTCTCCCAAGATCAATGTGAAGGGAATCTTTAAGGCGTTGGCCTGGCGCATCTGTCCCCGAAGGCCCCGGGAGCCGCTGCTCAAGATCGCGCCAACCCCGGCCCGGCGCAGACGCACCGACAGGTCCAGGGCGGCGATGCGGGCATCTTCGCCCACGTTGGCCACCAGGTAGCGCGGCGACGGTTCGTCAGGAACCGTGACCTCGCTCTTTTTGAGGTTCAAGGTCAAACGTTCCATACCGGTGGCGAAACCGATGCCCGGAGTTTCCCGGCCGCCGAGTTCGCTGATCAGCCCGTCGTAACGCCCGCCGCCGCAGATGGTCGATTGGCCGCCGCCGTCCACGGGCTGCACTTCGAAGACCGTGCGAGTGTAATAATCCAGACCGCGAACCAAACGGTGGTCGATCTGGTAGGGCAATTGCATGATGTCCAAGTACCTCAGCAGCTTGCTCCAGTGCCCGCCGCAGTCATCGCAAAGGTTCTCGGCCGACTTGGGCGCGTCGTTGCCCAGGGCGTGATCGCTCTCCACCTTGCAGTCCAGCAGGCGCAGCGGGTTCCGCTCCAGCCGTTCTTTGCAGTCGTGGCACAGCTTCTCTTGGTGGCCGGAATAATACTCCCGCAGCTTCTCCACGTAGGCCGGACGGCACTGGCGGTCGCCGACGCTGTTGATCAGCAGGTTGATGTCGTTGAGGCCCAGGCTGGTCATCAGGTCCCAGGCTACTTCGATGACCTCAGCGTCCACCGACGGGTCGGCGTCGCCCAGCACTTCCACACCGAACTGGTGGTGCTGGCGGAAGCGGCCAGCCTGGGGGCGTTCGTAGCGGAAAACCGGGCAGAAGTAGTACATCCGCACGGGTTGGGGCAGATTGTGCATCCCGTGCTCCAGGTAGGCCCGGCACACCGGCGCGGTACCCTCGGGACGCAGGGTGATACTGTCGCCGCCCCGGTCGTCGAAGGTGTACATCTCTTTCTCGACGATGTCGGTCCCTTCGCCCACCGACCGGATGAATAGGTTGGAATCCTCAAAGAGGGGGGTGTCGATCCGGCCGAAGCCGAACCGGGCGGCTACTTCCACGGCTTTGGACTCGATATACCGCCAGTATTTCTGTTCTTCAGGGAGGTGGTCCGCGGTGCCTCTGGGCGCTTGAAACAAAGTTAAGGGTCACTCCGAAATCGACTGTACAAGGCATCATTATAGGCTGATATCGTCCTGCATGGAATCAGCCAGGACTCCACATCAAGGGATAACCGGGGATAAATCGGCCATGCCGAGACTATTCTGGTGGCGGCCTGCCGTCTTTGTGGGGTAGCAACAGGGCGTAGAGGGCGTCGTTTATGGGAGTGGGCACGTTGACCCGGCGGCCGATCCTCACCACCGCCCCAGCCTGAGCCTCCAACTCCAACGGCCTTCCCGCTTCGATATCGCTGAGCATGGACATGCGCTGGTCTGGAGGGAGGCTTTCCATGAACTTGATGCCCTTCTCAATGGCGCCGGGATCGATTTCCACTCCGCTGGCCAGACCGACCGCCGCCACTTCCCGCATGGCGCCCAAAAGCAGGGAACGGCCCTCTTCGGTTTGGATGAGTCTGGTTATCGGGAATCGGGCGGTGGCGTTTATGGCGTTTCCCGGAGCGGTCAGGAGAAACTTGGACCATAATACGCTGACGATTTTATCCGTTAACTCGGCGTCGACCGCGGGCGCTAGGCCAGCCGGCACCGCCACGGCCTGGGCCGTCATCTGACCGTCCTCTCTGCCGAAGACGATACGGGCTGTTTGGCTCTGTTGCCTGATCACCCCGGGAGACTCGATGAAGGCGATGGTATAGGAAACGCCCGGCAGCACCCGGTCCGGGCCGAATTCCCGAACCAGTTCACCGGCGCTGTCCACCCCGTTCTGCAGTGTCACGATTTGGGTTTGGAGGCCGGTCAGGGGCCGTATGGCCTTGACCGCTTCGGGGACCTGATAGGTCTTGACGGCGAAGAGGACCAGGTCAACCGGTCCAACTTGAGAGGGGTCGTCCGTGGCGTTGACTGGGATGGTGAACGAGCCGGTTTGTTGATTCAACCGAAGGCCGTGTTCCTGCATGGCCCTGAGGTGTTCGCCGCGGGTAATCAGCGTGATGTCGGCGCCTGCCTGGGTTAACAGCGCGCCAAGGCACCCACCCACTCCGCCGGCGCCCATTACCGCGATCCGCATGACCGATACGCCGGACTTAATCCGACCCCGGAACTCCATCTTTATGGGGCAGCAACACCGAATATAGGAAACTGTGGATCGGGGTGGGCACTCCGATCTGCTTTCCCAATCTGATCACCGCGCCGGATAGGGCGTCCAACTCTGTGGCCCTTCCGGACTCGTAGTCGACGTGCATGGAACTTTGGAAATCGGGCAGGCTGTCGATGTACTCCAAGGATTCTTGTACCAGGTTGTCGGCCAGATTTATTCCCTTGGCGAGGCCTATGGCCAGTGCCTCTTCCATGGCCTCGCAGAACATCTTACGGGCGTCGGGAAATTGGAGCAGTTCTTTGGGCCGCGTTTGAGCGGCGCTGGTGATTCCCGCCAACGCGCTGAGGACGATGAATTTCTGCCAAAGCACCTGCAGGGGGTCGGGGGAGATCTCCGTTTCGATCCCGGCGTCCCGGAACACATTTCGAATATCCAGGGCGCGGAGGCTTTCGGTGTCGTCGACTTCGCCAAAGGAGATTCGCGCCTTGACGTCCTCGACGATCACACCTGGTGACAGGATATGCGAAGACGCCCAGTAAGCCCCCGGGAGGATATTATTAGGTCCCAGCACGGCTCCCAGTTGCTCGTGGCTCTCGACCCCGTTCTGCAGGGTAATGATCGAGGTCTCGTGGCCCATCAAAGGCTTGAGCAACGTGATCACATGGCGGTTGTGGAAAGTCTTGACGGTGAACAGCACCAGGTCTACCGGCCCCACCTGCGCCGGGTCGTCGGTGGCATCTACCTCAACCACGAATTCGCTGTCGGGGCGGACGATCTTAAGCCCATTGGCGCGGATGGCCGCCAAGTGCGGACCCCGTGCGATGAGCGAAACGTTGTTGCCCGCTTTGGCCAGCAGTCCGCCAAGGCATCCTCCGGCGCCGCCGGCGCCCATTACCGCTATCCGCATAGTCCTCCCAGACCAGACACGTTAAACAACTCCGTCGGACCGCATCAGTTCCAGCTCATCTGGGCTCATCCCGCCGATGGAGCAGAGTATCTCTTCGTTGTTGGCCCCCAAGAGGGGCGGTTCCATGTTGGGCGTTTCGGCCCCGCCGGCAAACTTGATGGGTGTGTTGACCGTCCTGAAGATGCCGCCCAGGTTGTTGCCGCCGTTGATGAACATCCCCCTGGCTTCCAGGTGGGGGCATCGGTCAAGGTCGGCCTGGTCTTGGACCATACCCATGGAATAACCGATCTCGATCAGCTGGCTGGTCACCTCGGCCTTGGTCCTTTCCGCGGTCCAGCCTTCCAGGGCCGGGACAAAGTTGCTCAGGTAGAAATCGCCGCTGATTCCCACGCCGAGATACCGCTCGTCCTCGATCAGGTCTTCCCGGCCCATGAGCCGCCAGAGGTCTTTCCATTTCTCCGGCCCGCCGGCCCCGGCCAGCACCACGTAGCCGTCCCTGGTCTTGAGGGCCAGTTGGGCGCTGAGCATGTTGCCCCGTTCCCGGCCGGCCACTTTGCCGGTGGCCTGATAGTAGGGCATGGTGCTGGTGGTATGGGCGGCCATGCAGTCGTACATGGACATGTCCAAGAAGGCCCCTTGGCCGGTGCGGTGACGGGCCTCCAGGGCCATCATGATCCCCAAAGCCGTCCAAACTCCGGGCACCGAGTCTCCGATGTTGTCGCCCACCATCTGCGGTCCCCCTCCCGGTTCCCCAGTTACAGCCATCCAACCGCCCATCCCCTGGACGCACGGGTTGTTGGCCGGCCAGTTGGAGTAGGGCCCCGGCGCCGGACCCTCGGGGTCGCCGTAGCCCGTGAGGCTGGCGTAGATCAGGCTGGGGTTGAGATCTTTTAGGACGTCGTAATCCAGGCCGAGACGCCGGAGGGCCCCGGGCCCCCAGTTGTCCAGCAGGATGTCGGATTCTTTAACCATCCGCTGGAAGGCCGCATTACAGCGGGGGTCGCGGAGGTCCAGGGACACACTTTTCTTGTTGCGGTTGAGGCCTAAATAGCGGGCGCTCACGCTGTCGCCGTCCTGCCCCGCGCCGGCGTCTCGATGGGCGTCTCGATGGGCGTCTCGATGAATGAAGGGACCGTTGCTACGGCCGCGTTCGCCCAGGCCGGGACGCTCGATCTTGATGACTTCGGCGCCCATATCGGCCAGGATCATGGAGCAAAAAGGCCCCGCCACGATATGGGTGACGTCCATGACTCTGATCCCCGCCAGAGGGAGGGCGGGGGCGCCGGCACTCTGCGTCATGGCCTAGCTTCCCGCCTGAAATTCCGTGGTGTCCAGGCCCAGACCCTGTTTCCCAAACCGCTTGCCATTTTCAACGTACTTGGCCGTGGGGTTCTTCAGCCGCTCGGCCTGTTTCTCGGAGAGGGGCCGGACCTTGCCGGGGACGCCGATGACCAGAGAGTTATCCGGCACTTTCCCCCGTACGATGGCGCCCGCGCCGATGAAGACATGGTCGCCGACGTCGGTGTCCTCCAAGAGAACGGCGTTCACTCCGATGAGGACGTTGCTGCCAACCTTGCCGCCATGGACCACCGCTCCGTGGGTCAATAGCACGTTGTCGCCCAGTTCCAGGTGGTCGTCCGTGTGGAGGACAGCATTGTCCTGGATGGAGCAGTTCTTGCCGATGATGATGTCGCCGTAGTCGGCCCGGATCACCGCGCCGGGCCAGACGCTGGTGCCCTCGCCAATGGTAACGTCGCCAACGACGTAGGCCGCTTCGCTGATGAAGGCGGACGGATGTATCCGGGGGCTTTTTCCATCTAATGGGCGGATCAAGATGTTCCTCCAACAAGTGCGGACGGGTCTGTCTGATGGCGCTCCCAGCAGAGTGGGCGGACAAAAGCGCGGCCTTCCGGGGACGGAAGATCGAGGCGGAGCCGGGGTAAGAATACACGCCTATGCCGAATCTCGCCACTTTTCGTGCCTAGATTGGTCTTTTCCGGGCACGCGGGCTAAAGCCCAAATACGCCGGTCAGCCAATCGGCTCCGGCGGTGCAGGCGTAGGCGAAGATCAGGAACTTCGAGACCTTTCCGGTCCAGACCACCGCAAGGAAACCCCAGATCGGATAACGGAGGGCCCCGGCGGCGATGCCCACTATGTCGAAGATGGGGTTGGGCACCAACGAAAAAACGAACAGCAGCAGCCAGCCCCGCCGGCGCATCCAGCGTTCCAGCCTCTGGTAGATGCGGCTCCTGGACAGCACGTCGCGGCCGGTGTAACCCAGGTAGTAGCCGCTGAGTTCCCCAACGGTTTCGGCAGTCCCGGCGATGAGGCCAACAAAGAGGGGGTTCAGGAATATGGCGGTGGCGCAGGCGGTCGCCAAGGCCGGGACCGGGATCAACAGGCCGGCGCTGGCCACCAACGCGCTCAGAGCCACCGCTCCGTAGCCCACCTGGGTCGCGCCGAAGTTGTCGCGGAGCAGCAGGGCGGCGGCGATGGCGGCGATGACAACGGCGACGATGCCCAGCCGGACCAGGTTCTCCGGCCTACGCCAATCGACTTGGCTGACGTACCGCATCAAGATCCGGGTTGGTCTATCTGGATGGGGCCATCGCTCAAAAAACCGGTCAACATGGAGTTGAACTCATCAGGTCTCTCCATCTGAGGCCAGTGGCCGCATTCGGGTATGACGTGAACGATGCTGTGAGGCAATTCCCGGCGGACGGCCTCGGCGTGGGCCACGGGGATGATGATGTCCTCGGCGCCCCAGACGGTCATCAGAGGCACTTCAGAACCTTTCAGCCGGTCAAGGATCAATCCCTGCTTGCGGAGGCCCCACAGGTTGATGCTGGAGCGGATGGAACGCAACATGGCGGTGCGTGCGCCGGGGAGCATCTTGTGACGGTCCATCTCGGGAAGAAGTTCTTCCAAGATGGCGGGCGGCCGGTGGAACAGGTATTTGGTTGCTCCCATCTTGGTGTTCAGCCAGGGCTGGTACAGCAAGTCGCCCAACACCGGGACCGATATGACCCGCAGGAACCAGGCCACCTCCCGGCCGAACCCGCCCGAGCCAACCAACACCATCTTTTCCACCATGTCCGGGTGTTCCAGAGCGAACAGCCCGGCGATCAATCCCCCGGCCGAACTACCCACCAGGGAGAACTTCTCCAATCCCAGTTCTTGACTGAAGTCATAGATGAAATCTGCCGCAGAATCCGGGGAGTAGTCCAGGTGGCTGGGCTTGTCCGAATCGCCGTAGCCCGGCAGGTCCGGAGCGATCACCCGGTAACCGGCGCCGGCCAATACGTCGATATTGCAATACCAGGTTAGGAGCGAAGCGGCGAGGCCATGGAGCAGCACCACCACGGGGCCATCTCCGGCCTCAACGTAGCGGATATCCAATCCCCAGACGGTTGCGCTTTTTTGTTCCGCTCGCTGCATCGGCTCCTGGCCCGGCCAGATTTAGGGCCCAAGTCTAGGGCCCACTGAAAAGGTGGTTCGACGGGTCCGATTCCATCGTGACTCTCGACAGCGGTCGGAGCTCACCACGAACGGAGGGAGGTCCCCCCCGCTCGTCCTGAGCCCGTCGAAGGACATTGAATTCAGGCGCAATGGCGGTTCGACGGGACCCACCACGAACGGTTTCGGTGACTCCGGATTTAGGTCGTGGACGGCACCGCTTCATCCGTTTCGGCGTCTGGCGTCTCGCTGTCCTCGGCTTCTGTTACTGCGGCTTCTGGCGCTGGCGCGGCCACCTTGGTCAACACCAGGCTATCCGCCGCGGCGTCCACCAGGATGTGGTCGCCCGAGGTGTATTCCCCGGACAATATGCCCTTGGACATGGGATTTTCCAAGAAACGGGTTACCGCCCGGCGCAGCGGCCTTGCTCCGAAGACCGGGTCGTAGCCTTCCCGGCCCAACCAGAGGTTGGCGTCGGCGGTCAATTCGAAGGTGATCCCGCGCTCCTCGAGGCGGCCCTGAACGTCCTTGATCATCAGGCCCACAACCCGCACGATCTGCTCCTGCGTCAGCGGATGGAAGATGATCGTCTCGTCGATCCGGTTGAGGAACTCGGGCCGGAAGGTCTCTTTGAGAGCGGCGTTAACCGACTCGCGGAGCTTCTTGTCTTCGTCCTCGCCAGCCTTGTCGTCCGTGCGGAACCCGAAGGCCCGCTGCCGGAGGCCGGAGGTGCCCAGGTTGCTGGTCATGATTATCAGGGTGTTCCTGAAGTCAATGGTCCTCCCGTGGCCGTCGGTCAGCCGCCCGTCCTCCAGTACCTGGAGCAGGATGTTGAAGACATCTGGATGGGCCTTCTCGATCTCGTCGAACAGCACCACCCGGTAGGGCCGCCGGCGCACCGCCTCCGTGAGTTGCCCACCCTCTTCGTAGCCCACGTAGCCTGGAGGGGCGCCGATCAGCCGCGAGACGGAGTGTTTCTCCATGTACTCAGACATGTCGATCCGCACCATGTTGGTCTCGTCGTCGAACATGAATTGGGCCAGGGCCTTGGCTAGCTCGGTCTTGCCTACCCCCGTGGGACCCAGGAAGATGAAGCTGCCGATGGGCCGCCGGGGGTCGCTCAGGCCGGACCGGGAGCGGCGGATGGCCTCGGCCACCGCCACCACCGCCTCTTCCTGCCCGATGAGCCGCTGGTGGATGCTTTCCTCCATGTGCACCAGGCGCTCGCCCTCGCCCTCCATCAGACGTCCGGTGGGTATCCCGGTCCATTTGGAGACCAGTTCAGCGATGTCCACCTCGGTCACCACCATGTCGGTGTTGCGGTCTCGAAGCAGACCCTGCCGCTCCGATTCGTATTCCTCGGTCAAGCGCAGACGTTCGACCCTGAGCTCGGCGGCGCGTTCGTACTCGGTGCGCTGGGCGGCGGCCTCCTCTTGGTCCAGCAATTGGGCGATGCGCTCTTCCTTGGTCTTGACGTCGGCGGGCAGGCTTTCGGCGTCGATGCGCAGCTTGCTGGCAGCCTCGTCGATGAAGTCCACCGCCTTGTCGGGCAGCTGACGCCCGGTCACGTAGCGGTCACTGAGACGGGCCGCCGCCACCAGGGCGGAGTCGTCGATATCCACCTTGTGATGGGCCTCGTACCGGGGCCGCAGTATGCGCAGGATCTCCACAGTTTCTTCAACTGAGGGCTCTTCAAGGATCACCGGCTGGAAACGGCGCTCCAGAGCGGTGTCTTTCTCGATGTATTTCCGGTACTCGTCCAGGGTGGTTGCGCCGATGCACTGCAGCTCACCCCGGGCCAGGGCGGGTTTAAGCAGGTTGCTGGCGTCGATGCCCCCTTCCGACGCCCCGGCTCCCACCATGGTGTGTATCTCGTCCAGGAACAGGATCACCTCGCGGTGGGCCTGCTTCACCTCGTCCACCACGGACTTGAGCCGTTCTTCGAACTCGCCCCTGAATTTAGACCCGGCGACCAATGCGCCCATGTCCAGGGCCAGCACCCGGCGGCCCTTCAGCGAGTCAGGCACGTCACCGGCAACGATGCGGGCGGCTAATCCCTCGACGATGGCCGTTTTACCCACACCGGCCTCGCCGATGATCACGGGGTTGTTTTTCTTGCGCCGGGTCAGCGTCTGCATCACCTGGCGTATCACTTCGTCCCGGCCCACCACCGGGTCCAGTTTCCCCTGGCGGGCCAGGTGGGTCAGATCGACGGTGTATTTGTCCAACGACCGGTAACGGCTCTCGGCTCTGGGGTCGTCCACCCGGTGGCTGCCCCGGATCTCTACCAGCGCCTGATAGACCTTTTCCTGGTCGATGCCGTGGTCTTTCAACACCTGGGCCGCGTCCCCCTGGGACTGCATGACGGCGGCGATGAACAGGTGCTCTGCGCCGATGAAGTCGTCCTTAAGCCGGTCTGCTTCATTCTTGGCGTCCTCCAGCAGCCGGGAGGCCCGGGGCGTGGCGTAGATCTGGGTCGCGTTGCCGGACACCTTGGGAGCGGCCTCCAACGCCTGGTCCAACTGGGCCGTCATGGCGTCTACCGGAGCGCCGATCTGGGCAAGGATCTCTCCGGGAATCCCGTTCTCCAACTGTAATAGGGCCAGCAAGATATGCTCCACGTCCCATTGGCTGTGGCTGTACCGGCGCACCAGGTCTTGGGAGTTGTGCAGTACCTCTTGGGCTTGTTCTGTGAATTGGTCTGGTCTCAATACCATGATGGTCTCTCCTAGGGGCGGCTGGCCGCGCCTTGCGCCTGGTCCGGGCTCGGTCTGGACCCAGGTCTTAGCTCTTGTCTTTGCAGGATATTCACGGCCTCGGTCAATCCTTTGACCTCCCCTTCAAGTTCTTCGATGCGGTTCATCAGTTTCAGGGCCACCTCGGCCCCAGCCAGGTTCAGCCCCATGTCCTCTGTCAGGGCCTTGAGACGGCGCAGGCGGTCGATGTCGGCCATGGAGTAGAGCCGTTGCCGGCCCCCGGTCCGGGACGGCCAGATCAGGCCCACGCGCTCGTAATGGCGCAGGGTCTGGGCGTGGACCCCCACGATGCGGGCGGCCACGCTGATCACGAAACACGGTTCGTCCCGAAATTGTTCCTCTGTACTCATGATTACTCCTCGCCCGTCCCGCCATCTTCCCCGCCTTCATCTTCGGATTTCGGCGTTCCCAGGCGTTTGTCCCTCAAACCCTGGAACAGGTCTAACTCTTCTTGGGTGAACTCGGAGGGAAGCTTCACTTTCAACGTGGCGAACAGGTCGCCCCGGTGGTCTACGTCGCTCCGTGGACTGCTTGCCGAGCTGTTCAAGACCGGCATACCCTGGCCCGCCAGCCGGAAACGGCGTCCGTTCTGCGTCCCCTTGGGGATGGTCAGCGCCAACCGTCCGGTCAGGGTGGGCACGGTCAGTTCGCCGCCGAGGACGGCGTCGTCCAAGGGCGCCTCCACCTCCACGAAAAGGTCTTTCCCCTGACGGCGGAACTTGGGGTGCTCTTTGACCGATATCACCAGGTAGAAATCGCCGCCGCGGCCGCTGTCCGCCGAGATGTGGACCTTGGAACCGTTGTCCACTCCGGGCGGTATCTTGACCTCAAGGCGGCGGCCATCCTGCATCTGGAGGCGGCGGGCCGCGCCCTTGAACGCCTCTTCCAGGGAGATCTCGACCTTATACTCGGCCGGAGGAGGCTTGACTTCGAAGCCGCCCATGCCGCCGAAGAATTGGTCAAAGATACTGCTCCGGCCGCCCCCGCCTCTGGCGGTGGAATGGGAGAACCTGCCGCCGCGGCCGGATTGCTCAAACTGGGCCGCGTGTTCCCAATCATCGCCGTACCGGTCGTACTTGCGGCGTGAATCGGCGTCGGATAGTACGGTGTAGGCCTCGTTGATCTCTTTGAACTTCTCTTCCGATGCCGGGTTGTTGTCGTTGACGTCGGGATGGTGCTTGCGCGCCAATTTCCGGAACGCGCCCCGGATATCCTTCTCCGAGGCTCCCCGGGGCACCCCTAATATGTTGTAGTAGTCGGGCATGAAGTCAACCGAATCTCTGTGTATAACCGGTCTATAGACGGGTTGAATTATAGTTTAATTGAGACTGACTGTCAATCTAATCTTATATGTAGATATAGTATATATGAATGAAATCATCGATAAACTTGACAGATAACACTCAACTATCTACAATACGAGTTGTTAAATCGGGATTGAGACAGAAAGTCCCAACCCACATATTCAGGAGGAGACTGAAAATGGTATTGACACGTTGGGACCCACTATATGAGATCAGGCGGGCACGCCGTCTGGCCAACCGGCGCTGGGCCGGATTCCCCACATTCGCCGCTGCCGCGGGCTATTTCGACGGCGCCGAGCGGCGGGATTGGTCCATCCCGCTGGACATCGTCCGGGACGGTGACAACGTCACCGTTAAAGCCAGCCTGCCCGGCGTTAAGCCGGAGGACATCGATGTCACCATCGAGGATGGCGTGTTGACCATCAAGGCCGACACTAATGTAGAGGAAGAGCGTGAGGATGGCGGCTACGTGGTCCGGGAGCGCCGGGCGGGGTCGTTCCACCGGTCGCTGCGGCTGTCCGACCACGTGGACACCGACAAGGTTGAGCCCCGTTACGAGAACGGCGTTTTGACCATCACACTGCCGGTGGCCGAGTCCAAGAAGGCCAAGCACCTGACGGTTGCCGTCGGCGCGGCCCTTCCGGAAGCTAAGTAACCGGCTAGCCGGGCCGGGATTACAAAGAGGGACCTTCCCATGCGGGAAGGTCCCTCTTTAGCGTTGGCTAAATATTCAGGGCCTCGATGAGAAGAGATCCCACCGAAGCCCTGGCGTGGACGCCCTTGGGGGAAAGGCGCCCTCAATGGGGAACAGGGAATGTCTTAGGAGGATGAGCTGAACTTCCCTGCTCTCCAATGATTAATACGCAGGCCAGGGCAGGACGGATGCAATGTTTTTCCGGGCGATGGTTTCTACCCAAGCCAAGTCGGCCAAAGGTGGAATGTCGAGACACTTGCGAGATACTCCCTCAGGACAACGGGCGCACCACCACCTTGAACCGGCGCATGGCGCAGGTAGCCCGGAGCTCGGTGAAACTCACAACCTGGGCATCTGCGAAGCCCTCACGTTCCTCTACCTGGGCGCCAACCTCCGGGAGGTTCTTCCTGTAGATGCTGCCCATCGGCGCGTCTTCCTCGGAGTACAGGAACCATATGGTTGTAGGCAGGCAGGTGTCTACCGAGTCGCTCAAGCTTTCCAACCTCCAACCGGCGTTCTTGGTCCGGAAACCGGTACGAGTAAGGGGAGACAGTAACAGGCGCTGTCTGTTGAAGCAAGAGATCAGAGGAAGAAGTAGTTTGGCTCCCCGAGTAGGATTCGAACCTACGACCTAGCGGTTAACAGACGACCTAGGGAAAAAGCGAACGGAGGCGTAAATAGAGGTCCGCCAATAAAGGCATATTTATCCAACGCGTTGGGTTTAGCCACCCGCTAGTTGGTTCGACAAGCTCACCACGAACGGTCAGCCGCCGAGTTTGTAGCCGAAACCGACGCGGCGGTTAAGGCTGACTTAATGGTGAAAGGCCTCTCGATGTATGCTGAGTGGCCTTTCAGCGTGTGCTGAGTGGTTTCTCACCACGGCACGCCGGCGGAACACCAACCTCGGCCTGCGGTTTTTTTATTCTCGGTATTCGATGACCTTGACTCCCACCGTCACGCTTGCTTGATATCGATTGGGATCTTCCTTGCTCCCATCGTCCAGTCCGTTACCTGAGATCGGTGGAGGCAAAGGACCGGCCCGATCCAACACCACCATCAAGCCAATGTCCGACTGGTTGGGCGAACTTGATATGTCGTATGCCTGCTCAACGGCCGGCAGCGAAAACCCGGTCGCCATCTGAATCAACCCACTGATTAACGCAAAGCTTCCCTCGCCTTCAAAGGCCCGGATCACGACCAGAACCGAACCCACGTCGTCGGGTACATCGAAAATAACCGGCTCAAAATAGTCGACATCTACGTTTGCTTGTTGATCGCCGACCGAGAACACTAAATAAGCATCCGCTCCATCTAAAAATACGGCCCGTCGAGTGTGATCTTCAAACGCCAGCAACGTCAGGCTGACCGCCAGATTCGCAAGGGGATCGACGTCGTCTCCATCCACAACGCCGTCACGATCGGTGTCCGGAAACAATGGGTCAGTACCTATCAAAACCTCTTCTCCATCGTCCAAACCATCGGTGTCCGAGTCTTTCTGGAAAGGGTTGGTTCCCAGCGCCGCCTCTTCAGCGTCGGTGAGGCCATCGTTGTCGCTGTCCAGTGGAGCCGCAGAGACGGCGTCTTGTCGTGAACCGCCAACAACACCGGTGGCTGATTCACAGGCCATCAGCCCCAACGCTGCACACACCGCCAGCGGCAACAACAATTTATTCATTTCCCTTCCGCTTCCGCCTACGCGGCCGGACCGCCAGCCTGATAGCCGCCGCAATTACCTGGACATTTTCATCGGTCGCAACGACTTCGTCGGGTAATCCTTCCGAGACACCGCCCATCGGCAAATTGACCGTTACAGTTCTAAACCCGTCGCGCGGAACGCTGTATTTTTCCCCCTCTTCCCGAATTCTTTTCAGCTTCCCTTCGAGGTATTCACTCTCGTCGGATTGATTTTCACCGGTGACAATCCATTCGGCAGTCCTTCCGTAGAGTCTTGCTAGACCGATCAGATAATCCACGCGAGGCAAGCGCCCCTTTCTCTCCCAACGGGAAACCGCGCCGGCGTCAGCCCCAATTTCACCGGCCACATACTCTTCCGTAAGTCCCAACTCAGTACGGGCTTTTCTCAGTCGTTCCCCGATGGCAGCCCTGATTGATCTGTTTACTTCGGCACCCATGCAAATTTCGAGGATTTGTTAAATCATAAATTTGTTACTTGACAAAGGGTATGGTATAAAGACAAAATACGTGCGTTACAAATTTAGAGAAAGACAAACGTAGGTGTGGTTGTGAGGGGACAGTGAAGACAGACAAGCAAGAAATGCTAGAGGCGCGGCGCGGCAAAACGATCGAAACCCTGCTGATCGCAGCCCTCGGTAAGCATCGCGGCCGCAAAAACATGATGGTATTTGTCGCCAGCGAATTAGAGATATCGGTGCCGACGCTCGGTGCATGGTGCCGGCAATTCGATATCG
>JADFNR010000178.1 GCA_022563275.1 Chloroflexota bacterium
TTCCGGGTGCAGAAGTACACCTGGTCTGGGGAGTGTTCGTTCACCGCTATGCCAAAGGTGGTGCTGGCCGGGCTGATGCCCTTGTCGAAGCGTTCCCAGGTGTCGCCCTGGTTGGTCGACCGCATGACGCCGCCGGCTTCACTGCCGAAATTCAGTCCAACGCAGGCGTATAGAGTGTCGGGGTCGTTGGGCGCTGACTCGACGCCTCTGGAATAGCGGATGTCCGAGAACTTCTCGAAGTTCAGGTTCTCCCAGTTCGCGCCCCGGTCCCGGCTCCGCCAAACCCCGGTGCGGTTGGAGATGAACACCGCCGAGGAGTCGGCGGCGCCCACGGTGACACCGTGCAGGTCCATCAGATCGACGTCGCCGTCGAATTCCTTGTTCGTGATCGTCCAGGATTTGCCGCCGTCGGCGCTGTGGGCTGCCCCTCCCACTTCCAGGGCGGCATACATCTGGTCGGGGTTCTTCGCTTCGATGCCGATGCCAAGGATGCGGGTGGCGAAGGCCATCTGGACCGAATCTTGGTTGACGATGGTGGCCAGATGGTCCCAATTCTCACCGCCGTCGGTGGACTTGTATACCTCGCTGCCCTCCGTGCCCAGGAACATGGTTTTAGCATCGCTGGGGTGGAACTTGATGGCCCAAACGTGGCGGCCCTCGGCCATGTTCATGCGCTCAAAGTTGTCGCCGCCGTCCTTGGACCGGTAGACGCCCCGCTGGGTGCCTACGAAGATAGTCTTGGCGTCGTTGGGATGAATGGCGATGGCGCGCACCTGGGGCGATGGCGGCATGCCCTTGGCCAACTTCTCCCATCTGCTGTCCGACTCCTCCTTGCGGTAGAGGCCGTCCGCTTCCGCGCCGACGTATATCAAAGTCTTTCCTGGCATATGCAAATCCCTCCGGGCGAAATTTCTATTGGTCTCCGGTTAGGTTGGGGCAATTTTGCGCAGACCGGCGCCACTTGTCAATCAGGTTGTCCGGCGGCTGCCAAAGAGGACAGACCTGGTTTTTTCGACCACGGCGCTGACGAACCTGAGGGAAAATTCCAATGCGATGGTGAACCCGAGATAGTAGAGTATCAATTCCCGGTTGTCGTTCGCCTGCTTGAGGACCTCCAAAGACTCCGAAGTATTGAATAACGACACTCGGATGATGAATATGCCGAGCACGGCGAAGGGAAGTATCTTGGCCAGGTCCCGCGACAGGTCTTCCGTGACGTACGCGCTGATCCGGATGGTGCCGACGACCGCCATCGCCACCAGCAGGATGTCAGAGAACTGCCTGTCTGGCGCCAGAAATGACAAGAAGACGGTAAACACGGCGAACCAAAAGAATGCGACCACGGGGAATACCAAGAGGTATTTACCCGCGTAGAGGATGATATGGAGGAATACCCTGAGCGCATGGAACCTAGATTCCTCATACTTGGAAACGTCGAGTTCGAAGATGTCCCTAGAACTAACGAACTGATAAAACCTGAAGATGAATAACGCGTATAACGCCATTCCAAGGATATAGATGGCAACGGGCTCCAGAAGATCATAGGCTTCGGTAAAATCCAATCCCTCGGGGAATATATCGTTGATATCCATTGGAGTCCTCCTGAACGATGCTGGCCAGGGCGCGTCTCAGTCCAAGTGCTCCAGCCTGCTATTCTCGACGGGAACGCCAGACCATTTCCCACAGAAAAAAGGGCTACCCCGGAAGACACGGAAATTCGGGTCCAAGTTTGGGGTCATTTTGAGCAGACCACCAAGACTTGTCAATCTGTGCGCGAGTTTAGGAGCAGCCCCGGAGACTAGCTGTCGCAGATTCGAGTGGAACTACGGCAATGAGAAAGCCCCCTTCCGGAAGGGGGCTTTCTTGATTTGGTCAAGGCGGGCCAATGGTAACGGCGCGGCGCCATCTAGATCGAGGAGTGGCGTTCCGCTGGCGGGATATGCCTAGCGCTGAACGTACCAGACACCGGTCTCTGCTCCGAGGGCGGCCTTTTGGCGGCCGGTGGGGTCTGATCGGTCGAACAACGATCGGTCAGCTTGTGCGGGGGTGCGTGAAGATATGGAGATCGGCGACAGAGAAGCGCAAACCCCGTCTTCCAGCATCACTAAGAAAATCTCAGGCAGTGCGCCGCCGTGACCGGAGCCGGCCCTGGCGGCCGTGAGAGATGAGGTTGTGTGGACCGGGGACCGGGATGCGCAAACCTCTCCCTCCATCTCAGCCAAGAAAACTCTGGGCAAGCCCGCGTCCAATTCTGACGCGCTGGAACTACCGCTGATCGGCAGAAGGGCCAAAGCGCCCACGGCCAATATCAAAACCAGAGCGAATACGGATAGATATTTCTTCATGCCCCTGCTGCCTATGAAGGAGGTTTCTACCCACTACATTACCAAGGCAGTGTGTGAACTCTGTGGGAGGGCGGCATGATATCCATATGTGTTAGGAAGTTCTAGCTGAAAGCATGCTTCTGGTCAGTGAGACTTAAGGATCTCGGCGGCTATCAGCGGGGATCAACAGGCATTGAAACGGCCCGGATCATTCAATGACCGGGCCATGGTTGAGAACGGGAAAATATTTCCGGAGTTAACTAAGTTGGTCCCGCCTCGGGGGCCAGGCTGTCACCGCCGGCCTGGACCGCCATGTAGAGGGCGGACACCGGATTGCCGTTTGTCACGGTAAAGGTCCACTTTCGCCCGTCTTTCAGGCACAACGTAAGGTCGCCTTCCATCAGGTTCCTTTTGCCCTCCAAAACCCGCAATCGGCCTCTGGCGTCCGAAGCCTCAGGTGGTGCTTTGGTTTCGGCGATACTTTGAGTCTCGGTGGTGGGCTGCGAAACGATGATCTCGTATTCGACTTCGCAGATTACCTCTCCGTCCCGCTCGACCCCGCCTCTTCCCGTTATCCGGTCGATGATTCGACTGGTCCGCATCGTCACATCCTCACAAAACTACCGCTCCCCTTGCCGTCATTATGCCACAACAGGCGTTGTTTATCCCCGCATCCCGCCCCGGCGCGCGACCAATTCCCACGCATCGCCGATGGGTTGGCCGTGGCACCCTAGCCCTCACGGGCCAGCGCCAAGCCCCAGACACTG
>JADFNR010000179.1 GCA_022563275.1 Chloroflexota bacterium
GTCATTCCGTCGAAATCCGGGATTCGGATGAGCAAAATCTCCGATCAACTGCTGGCGGCGCCATCACGTCCGTAGGGGCGGCGTTTTAAACCCGCCCTGGCAGTTCGTAAGCCGTGTTCCAGTCGGCCAAGGCCTTGATGGGCGGCCGATCTCCCCAACGGCTTCTTCATTTCGACGACCATCGTGGCGTATCAGCAGGGCTGGTTAGAAACCAGCCCCTACGAGTTCGCGATTGCGGTTCCCCGCCAAGGCTGGAACGAAGGGGGGGTACGGCACCGTCGCCCTTGCCAAACGAAAAAAGCCCCGGCCGCGAACGGCCGAGGCTTTGAATCGCGGATGTTGGGGCTAGAGGCCCATGGCGTAGCAGGCCCGGCGGGGGTCTCCGCCGGTGCTCAGGTGGCCGGTTTTTGGGTCCCGCACCGACACGGTGGCGCCCATTCCGCAGTTGACGGCCCAGGCTATGTCGTGGCCCCTGGCCCTCAGGGCGTCGGCGGTGCTCTCCGGGATTCCCTCCTCCAGGTCCAGCCGTCCGGGAAGATAGGTGTGGGGATAGAACGAATTCACGACGCTCTGGCTGGCGAACCGGGGCGCTTCGATGGCCTGCTGGGGGTCCATGCCAAAGACCAGCGTGTTCAACACCAGTTGCACGTCGGCCTGGGCCTGGTTGTCGCCTCCGGGACAGCCGATGGTCATCACCGGCTGGCCGTCCTTGCGGACCACGTAATTGATCAGGGTGGTGCGGGGCCGCTTCCCCGGCTCGACCACGTTGGGATGGCCCTCTTCGCAGTTGAACATCTCGATGCGGGTGCTGAGGGTGCAGCCCAATTCCGGAAAGAACACCGACTTGGCGAATGCGCCGCCGCTGATGGTGCCGCAGACCATGTTTCCTTGGTCGTCCAACACCGACACGTGGGTCGTGCCCTCGTGGGACGAGGAGTCGTCGGACGCGCCGTTGCTGGTTGCAGCTATCGCCGCGGCTGGGACAGCGCCATTGCCCTGGGAGAATTTCCAAGGGTCTCCGGGGGCCGCTTGCTGGGAGAGAGCGCGCTCCGGGTCGATCAGACCGGCCCGCTCGGCCGCATACTCCTTGGACAGCAGGCCGTCGATGGGGACCTCGGCGAACCCTGGGTCGGCGTAATATGCCTCGCGGTCTCCGAATACCAGTTTCAAAGCTTCAGAGACCGTGTGGATGTATTCGGGGCTGTTGTGGCCCATGGCCTTCAGGTCGAAGTGCTCCAGGATGTTCAGGGTCTGCTGGAGCATGGGGCCCTGGGTCCAGGTGTCGTGGCCCAGTATCTCGTGACCGGCGAAAGTGCTGGATACGGGCTCGCCGAATTGGCTCTTGTAGTTGGCCAGGTCGTCCATGGACAGGATGCCGCCGACCTTAGCCGAGGAATCCACGATGGTCTTGGCGATGGACCCCTTGTAGAAAACGTCCCGCGCCGCCTGCAACCCGGCGACCCTGTCGCTTGAGCCGGCCGCCGAGGCCATGGCCTTCAGGGTGTTGGCCAGGCCGGGCTGGACCAGCAGTGAGCCGGGCTCGGGGACCTGCTTGTTGTCAAAGAACACGTCCCAGCCGCCGGGAGGGTAGTTGTCGAACTGTACGTGGGTGGTGCTTGAATGTAGGCGGTTGAGCATGTATTCGTAGTTGGGGATGCCGTTCTCGGCGTAGTCGATGGCCGGGGCCAGGACCTGGCCGATGGGCAGGCTGCCGTAGCGTTCCAGGAGAGAGATGTATGCGTCGACGATCCCCGGAACGGTGAAAGAAAGATGCGCCTGCTTACCCGGCCCGGTGGGGATGCGGTCCAGTCCCTGTGATTTGTAGAATTCCGCAGTGGCTTTGCCCGGCGCCACGCCCTGTCCGCTGAGGGACAGCAGGTCTCCGCTGGCCGAGTCGTAGAGCATGAACACGCCCTCTGCCGCCAGAGAGTAGGAAGCGATGGGCTCGACCACCGCGGCCGCGAAACCGGCGGCGGCGATGGCGTCGAAGGCGTTTCCTCCGTTCAACAGCATCCGCATCCCGGCCATGGAGGTGAGGTAATGCCCGCTGGAGATGACGCCCTTGGTCGACCGGACCACGGGACGCCCGGTGTCGGGGAGTTTTACGTCTCCCTGCTCCAAATTATGAACGGCTTGTTGACGGGCCATGAATCACTCCTGATGAATATCGTTGCAGTGCGTGATGTGCCTGGGAGTCATGTTTTCGGGCGTGGTCCCAAAGGATTGGGCTGGAAATGTTGGTCGGGTCGAGAGGATTTGAACCTCCGGCCTCTGCGTGCTGATAGTGATATTATGGTATCAACGGCACTTCACCTAGTTCCATCAATATTACCAGCAGTATCGACACTTGAACACCACACTCACAACTAAAAGGGCAGTTGGGTACCTCAGGGTCTCTACACCTGGCCAGACCGGGAATAATCACAGCTCGCTCGATACCCAAGAGAGCAGGTACAAGGAATACTGCCAACGAAACGACCTTTTACCATTGTGCCATTTTGTGGATATCGTATCGGGGCGCCGCGATGACCGGAAGGAATACCGGCGCATGGTCGATTATGCGATTCAAGGAAATACGGATGTCATCGTCGTCCAGTACCTTGATCGCTTCGGACGGAACCCGAGAGAGATACTGCAGCGTTACTGGGAATTGCAAGATGCCGGTGTCTCGGTCGTGGCGACAGACGAAGATATAAATGAAGAACTGATCCTGCTGATCAAAGCCGGGATTGCGGGTGCCGAAAGCCGACGAACCTCGGAAAGGGTGCGTGCCAATATGAGTAGAGCTGTAGAAAAAGGTGTACACGCGGCGCGTGCACCGTTCGGGCTCAGACGGATATACCACGGCAAGGAAGTCAGCTGGGAGAAAGACCCGGTTGAGGCATCGGTCGTTAAAGAGATGTACCGATTGTCTGTTGAGGAAAACCGAGGCTATAAAGCGATAGCAGACCTACTCAATGAAGCTGGACACCATGCCAGGTCAGGTCGACCGTTCTCGTCCTTCACGATCCAACGTGTCCTATCCAACGAAGCAATGATGGGGGACCTTACCTACGGCAAGAAACCAAAGAAAGGCAACCCAC